>CAZIGZ010000037.1:10188-25440 GCA_964538835.1 uncultured Chitinophaga sp.
AAGACGGAAGGGGCCGTCGTTAATCGATGCCAAGATTTCGTTCGATCGCGTTGGCTCGGTCGGACATCAGGTGCTTTTTGAACCACGGATCCGGGTCCTGTTCGCGTTCCTGATCGCCGCGGCCTTCATCGCCCACGAAATCCCATTCACCTTTGTCTTCCGCCGCCTTTGTATCCCAGTCTGTTGGATTCGGAGTAAACGTTCGCTTCATCCTGCGCATTGCGGACTTGGGCGATTCGACGAGAGAGCATCCCGACACAGTCAGAGTCACGACGGACGTCAGAACCAGCAGGATTTGGAATGGCGTGCGTTTCATTTTCTGGGTCCTGATGCAATAGACTTCGCGAGGCGGACTGGAATGCTTCACGGCTTTCTGTTCCGCGACGGCCCATGCCATAATCGCAATTTACTGGTCGAACGACTTCTTCAGAGCCCAAATATGCAGCCTCTTGATATTCTTGTGGTGGCCCCCCATCCGGATGATGCGGAAATCAGCGTCGGAGGCACAATTGTCGCCTCGATTCAGCAAAATCTGCGAGTCGGAGTGGTGGATCTGACAAGCGGCGAACCCACGCCTCATGGGACTCCGGAGCTCCGACGGGAAGAAACGGATCGAGCCACGGAGATTCTGGGACTCACCTGGCGTTCCAATCTTGGCCTTCCCAACCGTTCCCTGCAGCCAACACTGGACGCACGTCGTAAGCTGGCGGAAGTCTTTCGTTTGACCCGGCCGCAGATGTTGCTCGTTCCGTACTGGCAGGATGCTCATCCGGATCATGTCGCCGCCAGTCAGCTCTGCGATGATGCTCGCTTCTGGTCCAAGCTGAGTCGTTCGGATCTGGCGGGCGATCCATGGTGGCCACCGATGCTGCTGCATTACTTCAGCATTCACCTGCGCATTCACCCAACCGCTTCATTTGTGATGGACATTTCACACGTGATCGAGAAGAAGATGCAATCCGTCACGGCGTATGAAAGCCAGATGCTGAAGGGACGACCACAGCAGTTTCCGACCGCAGTGGATGACATTCGGGATCGAGCACGGTATTGGGGCTGGGCCATCGGCCGCGCGTTCGGTGAGCCGTTTGTGAATCGCGAGTCGATTGGCCTGTCATCGCTGACGAATCTGCTGAAGTGAAATCCGCCGCGGAAAGGCGCGAGCCGTCCGGTGAGGCTGCTGTGCAGATTGAACCGAGGCCTTTCCTCTGCCAGAATCTGGTACGTCCTGCCGTCTTGCCGATCTTTTCCCTTTCCTGATCACCTTCGCCACAGGTCCCGCCATGCTGACACGCCGACAAGCCATTTCCGCACTGATACTTCCCCTGATGGCTGGCATCGCCCGACAGGTGTTCGCCGAAGGCGTGGCGCCGATTGCTGCTCGTTCCGGAGACTGGCCGTGGTGGCGCGGGCCGAATCACAATGGCATTGCCGAAGCTGGTCAGAAGCCTCCGATCGCCTGGGGCGAGGGGAAGAACGTCGCATGGAAGACGGCTGTTCCCGGACGAAGTCATGGTTCACCGATCGTTGTCAATGAAGACGTGGTCGTGACGATTGCCCATCCCGAGCGCAAGCTTCAAAGCGTGCAGTGCCTCGATCGGGCGAAGGGCACACTGAAGTGGGAATCCGTCGTCCATGAAGGCGGGCTGGATGTGAAGAACAACGAAAAGTCGACAATGGCCTCGACGTCGGCGGCGTGGGATGGCGAACGGTACTTTGTGAATTTCCTGAACGGTGATTCCGTTTACATGACGGCTCTCGGTGCGCAGGGAGACAAGCTCTGGCAGACGAAGCTGACAAACTATGTCAATCACCAGGGCTTTGGATCATCACCGCTGTTGTACCGTGACATGGTTATTGGTGTCTCCGACAACAAAGGCGGCGGTGCCATCGTGGCCATGAATCGTGCATCGGGAGCGATCGTGTGGAAGAAAGATCGTCCCGCCAAGCCGAATTATCCATCGCCGGTCATCTTTACGATTGCCGGAAAGGAGCAGTTGCTTCTGACAGGCTGCGATCTTGTCACCAGCCTGAATCCTGCCACCGGGGAAACTCTGTGGGAAGTCGAAGGTGCAACGACGGAATGCGTGACCACTACGGTGACCGATGGCCAGCGAATCTTCACCAGCGGCGGCTATCCGAAGAACCATGTCTCGGCGGTGGAAGCAGACGGTTCCGGAAAGCTGGCCTGGGAGAACACGGCTCGCACTTATGTTCCATCCATGTTGTGCCGCGACGGCTTGTTGTTTGCGGTTCTGGATGCCGGCATTGCCATGTGCTGGGACTCCGCCACCGGCAAGGAACTCTGGAAAGGGCGTCTGGGAGGAACTTTCAGCAGTTCACCGATCATGGTCAACGATCTGATCTACGCTACGAATGAAGAGGGCCAGACGTTTGTCTTCACCGCATCGCGTACCGGGCTTGATGTCGTTGCCACGAATGCTCTTGGAACCAGTGTGTTTTCTTCGCCGGCGATCTGCGGCAGCCGAATCTATCAGCGGATTGCTCAGATGGATGGTGCAAAGCGGCAGGAGTTCGTGGTTTGCATCGCGGAAGTGTAAGGGACGCTACTTGAAGACAAGTCGGGGTTGCAGGACAGCTTCATCGAGGACTTCTGCGATCGCCAGGAGAAGTCCCGAAGAATCTACAAGAGCGGCCTGGCCACCGGTAGTCCATTCGGAAGTCCCCCAAGCCTGTTCCTCGCCGGAAGTCTCCGCTGCAGGTTCGCCCGCGCGAATTGTCCGCCCACAGTTCAGATCGAACCGATCCTGATCACTGCATACGTAACGCGGCAGATGCGAAACGATTGAAAGGGCTGGCTGAAGGTGCTCCCTGAGAACCTGTGGCGTCAGTTCATTGAGTGACAAAGCGTTCTGCGAATGAAATTCTCCGATGGATGTTCGCTCCAGGCGGCTCATCAATGCGCCGCAACCGAGTGTCTGGCCGAGATCGCGCGCGATGGAGCGAATGTAGGTTCCTGAGCCGCACTCGATCTTCAACTCAAGAACGGGCCAGTCGAATTGGAGCACATCAATCCTGTGAACCTGAACCTGCCTCGGCTGAAGATCCACCTGTTCGCCTCGACGAGCCAGATCATAGGCTCGCTGGCCGGACACATGAACGGCCGAAAATGCGGGTGGTACTTGAGTAATCAGACCGGTCTGGTCCAGGAGACCTGCCTGGATGGCTTCGATTGAAACTGGCGTGCAGGTCTCGCGAATCGTTACGTTCCCGGTGCTGTCATCCGTGTCACTCGTTTGCCCAAGGAGAAACTGAGCCACATAGGTTTTCGGGCGATCCTGCAGCCATGAAATTAATCGTGTTGCCGGACCAACGCAGACCAGAAGGACACCGGTAGCCATCGGATCCAGAGTTCCGGCGTGCCCACACTTCGCAGGTTTCACGAGGCGGTAAACGCGGTTGACGACATCGCGTGACGTCAGGCCTTCGGGCTTGTACAGATTCAGAAAACCAAACATAACTGTGATCCGACCTTCCTCGCCTTCCCGTTCCTGCGGTGCGCGCATGTTCAATAGCGGACTTTTATGGAAAACAAGTTTGGTATGCCGAGTCGACACGGGGAACGCGGTCGCGAAACCTGAATTTGGGAGATTTCGCCCAATTTGCGAGTTCAGGCTGTAAGATCCGCTTGCCACGCTCGTTTCCGACATGACAGGCTTCGAATGTCACCGGCAAATCCTGCAAAAGACGACACCAGCACCGGGCAGTCCCACGACTGGCTGGACTCGGCGTTGCCTCGCGCAGTGGCGTTCGCGCAGACGCTGGTGCGAGACTTGTCGACGGCCGAAGACCTGGTTCATGACTGCGTCTTTCGGCTCTGGCAGAAGCGGGATGACTATGATCTGGCAAATGATGGACTCCGGCTGTTGCTGAAGTCGATCACAAATGCCGCGATCGATCGAGCCCGTCGCCGACATCTTTTGATCACCGACGATGGGGCAACACTCGGAGACTTCCCGACAACAGCTCCGCCAGTGTTTCAGAAGATTCTGCTGAAGGAAATGGAATCGCAGCTCGACGATGCCCTGGGAAAGCTCTCGGTGAATCAGCGAGCCGCACTCCAGCTTAGCAGTCTGGGGTATTCGCTTCGTGAGATTTCGGAATCCTTAGGTGTCTCTGAAAGCAATGCCGGAGTCCTGATTCATCGGGCTCGTCACAATATGGCAGAACTCCTTCGCCAGTATCTGGATCAGGAATAGTCAAAGGCAGCCTTGGTATGACAGAAGATCCGCAACAGCCAAACCTTGACCGGAACGCCGAGTCAACTCGCGCGCAGGGGCGGGCTGGGCTGCCTCTGGAAGAACTCATGCGTCAGCATCTGGAGCGGAAAGCGGTTGCTGCGGATGTGAGTCGTCTGCGGGAACGAATTCAGGATTCGCTCGTCAATGATTCCATGATGCCGTCGCAGGACGAACAAGTCACGCGCGTTCGACGACCATGGAAGTTCTCATCGCGCTGGGTGCGTGCCATTACCACGCTGAGTCTTTCAGCGCTGCTGCTCGCAGCCTTTCTTCTGGGGCGTTTTGAATCGGCTGTCGAAGCAAGTCCCGCCGATCTTTTGCGTGCTGCGATGGAGACTCATGCCGGTCCTGTTGAGCGAGTCTACCTCGTGACTGTGGAACGTGCTGTCTTCCCGTCTCCGGCGTTTGCACTCCCGACAGAAGCTCGCGTATCAGTTCTGGGCGATCGATTCCGTGTCGAAATGAATCGCGGTGAGCGTCAGATGCAGTGGGGACGTGATGCCACGGGGACGGTCTGGATGGTGACGCATTTTGGTCGAGGACTTCAAATTGCCCCATCGGAAGCCGGTCCAGGGCTGGAGCAGCTCACTGACATTTACAGTCTGAATCTGGAGACTCTTCTTGACGACGTCCTGGCTCACTGCCGGCTGGAACGAGAAGATTCCAGCCCATCGGTGCATCGCATTCGAGCCAGTGCCGTTCGGCCGGGGCGAGGTGGAATCGTGGCGGCTGAGATGGAAGTTGATCGTGAAACCAAAGCGATTCGGAAGCTGGTGATTGAACGCAATCGTCCTCAGCGCTGGGGCACAAAAGTGACATTTCTTCTGACAGATTCTCAGGCAGCTGACGAATCACAGTATTCGATCGAAGGGCATCTGCCAAAGAATGCCCGCATCATGACTCGGGATTTTCAGAACGATCGTCGCAGGGAAATTCTGGCGGCGTGGCTGGGGGGACCGGCAGAACGCTGGGTCCTGAACGAAGAACAGAAGAAGAAGTAACCACAATCAACATTGTCTGATCTGAAAGTGGCGTGCAGAGATGCGAACGAAGCGATTGATTTTGCTGGCTGGTTTGCCCGTTGTTGGATTTGGCCTTTGGTCGTTCCGTCACCTGACTGCTCAGGATGGTCAGCCACTGCTCGATCGCTTTCGGCAGGTGGACGTTAGCGCCGATCAGAGAATTACGCCTTCCGAACTGACGGATGCAACACTCTTCGGAAAACTGGATGCCGACGGGAGCGGTGAAGTTACGCTCGAGGAAGCTCGAGCAGCTTATCGATCCGGCGTGCTGACTCGTGAGATGATCGAAGGATCATCGGCTCCGAAGCCAACTCCCGATCCTGGACCTCAGCCTCAGTCATCACTGGCAACAGCCAGCCTGAAACAGACGGCGAAAAAGCTTCGACCAGCCGATCATGGGGTCGGGCAGTTGATGCCGGACTATCCGTTTCGCGACCTGAAAGGAAATGAGCATCACCTTCGAGGATTTGAACAGGCAGATGCGGTTGTGATCAGCATGACCAGCACCAGTTGCCCGCTCAGCAGGAAGTATCTTCCAACGCTGGCCGATCTCTCAAAGGAGTTCGCTGGTCGCAAAGTGCAGTTCATTGCCGTCAACTGCATTCCAACGGATCGCCCTGAAGATCAGCAAAAGGCCGCTGCCGAACTGGACGCCTCTGCCTTGTACGTGAATGACGATCAGGAGGCTCTGGCCCGGCATCTTGGTGCCGTTTCGACAACCGACGTTCTGGTACTCGATCGTTCCGGTGTTGTGGTTTATCACGGAGCGATCGACGATCAGTATGGCATCGGCTACTCGCTGGATGCACCCAAACAGACGCTGCTGAAAGATGCGCTCACGGCTGTTCTTGAAGGCAAACCTGTGGCGATTGCAGCCACGAAGGCCCCAGGCTGCGTATTGGACCTGGAGCCACGCGAGGTCGAGCAGAACTCGATCACATGGCACAACCGAGTCTCCCGGATCGTGATTCAGAATTGCCTCGAATGTCACCGTGAAGGTGGCGTTGGACCGTTTTCACTGGCGACTCGCGAAGAAGTGATTGCTCACGCGGCCATGATTCAACAGGTTGTCGACAATCGCACGATGCCTCCCTGGTTTGCCGCACCTTCGGCTGACGGACATTCAGTCTGGGGCAACGATCGGTCATTGGCCGATGCAGATCGTCACGACTTGCTGACGTGGCTGGCCGGAGATCGTCCAGAAGGCGATCCTGCTGATACGGCGAAGCTTCCTGAGTTTGCTGGTGAATGGTCCCTCGGGCAGCCCGACTACATCGTTCAGATTCCGAAACCCATTCCGATCAAGGCGAGTGGAACGATGCCATATCAGTTCGTCGTGGCGGAAACAGATCTGCCTGAAGATCGATGGATTCAGGGTTACGAGATTTTGCCGACGGACCGAAGTGTCGTCCATCATGTGATTGTTAATGTTCATGAACCAGGAGCCGGGCGGATTTTTGATCGCGAAGAAGGCGTTGGTGGCTACTGGGCGGCTTATGTCCCGGGAAATCCGGGCCAGATCTACCCGGAGGGCTTCGCCAGAAAACTGCCTGCCGGTGCGAGAATCAGTTTTCAGATTCACTACACACCCAGCGGTACAGCGACGAACGAACAACTGAGAATCGGACTTCATTTCGCGAAGAAGGATCCTCAGTATGTTGTGACGACCATTCCGCTGGCGGATCGGGACCTGAATATTCCGCCTCATGCCTCTGACCACGTGGAATCTCTGACGCGGCCTGTGCCGACGGATGTTCCGGTGCTTGCGTACATGGCACACATGCATATGCGAGGCAAGTCGTTCCGCTTTGATGTGGAAACGCCTGACGGAAAGAAGGAAACGCTGCTCGACATTCCTCGCTATGACTTCAACTGGCAGCTGCGGTACGACTATGCCGAACCAAAGATTATTCCAAAGGGCAGTCGCTTTACGGTGACTGCGGTGTTCGACAACAGTGCCGAGAACCCCGCCAATCCGGACCCCAACAAGACTGTCCACTGGGGGCAGCAGACGTTTGAGGAAATGATGATCGGCTACGTGGAGACATACGTGCCTGTCGGTGAATCCAACAGGACTCGTCGGAACATGGCTGCGGCCGGAGCTGCAGACGCTTTGTTTGAAACCCTTGATGCTGACGGCGACGGGCTGCTATCCAAAGAGGAAGCTCAGAAGGCTGCCGACCGAGCCCCAAGGCTGAAGGATCGCCCTGAGTTGCTGGAGCGTCTGTTCGATCGCATGGACAGTGACGGAGATGGTAAGCTCTCCAAAGACGACTTTGGGAAACTGAGGGAACAGCTGGGACGAAAACAATAGCAGGCAACCGAGATCCAGAACGGGGCGTCAGAGTGACCGACGAAATTCAGAAATACAATGATGCGCAGTCGGAGCAGGATCAGGAGATCTGCAACAAGCTTTCGGCCACGATCAGCAAAGCTCTTCCCGAAGCCGAATGCAAAATCTGGCATGCGCACCCTGTGTGGTTCCTGGATGGGAATCCGATCGTGGGATACAGCAAATTGAAAGGATGCATCCGCCTTTTGTTCTGGAGCGGCCAGTCATTTGAAGAAGAAGGGCTGCAGAACGAAGGCAAATTCAAGGCTGCGGAAGCTCGTTATGAATCGGTCAGGGAGATTCGAATCACCGATCTCAAACGCTGGCTGAAGAAGTCCCGCGAAATTCAATGGGACTACAAAAACATTGTGAAACGAAAAGGCGTACTCCTGCGACTGAAGTAGCACATCGGCCCAGAGGCAATGCTGGTTCACTTCCGGTCGCCGGATCACAGCGACGAATTACGACATGCGAGACTTCAGCTGCTGCTCAAGCTGTTCCGCCATGGTCGTCAACTGCGCTATTTCACAAACGGCGAACTCTTCGGCCGTCCAAACTCGCTGCCCAAGAAGCCCCTGAAGAAGAGTAATCCGACCACGTGCTTCACCACGTGCTTCACCTGCAGCTTCGCCGTCCAGTCGAGCCTGCAGCATCCTGCCTTCTTCGTCGCGCTGATGCTTCAGGCGTGCCTCGTACGCGATCATTTCCTCTGCGGTTTGAGAAATCATCAGAAGGACTCCAAAGGCTTCTTGTAGAACTTCATGGGGGAACATGCGAACGACATCATCAAGCGTCAGTTCGTGAACATTTCTGAGAAACCACGCCCACTGTTCTTCCGGTGTCGCATTATAGACTGTCTCCGCTGTGACCTGAAGATGTTTCAGTTGCAAAAGATGAACCTGCAGATCGTCAGTCAGGGTCCGATTCGTCACAGAATCTCTGAGTCGGAAATCCATGTGCAACGAACCTGGATCGTGAAATAGTGCACGAGACAAAACACAAATGCCAATCGATGGTCGAAGTCGGTCATACCCCTGACCTTCATTCAGCTGCTTCACATAGGCCGTCGCCGCGTAGTACGCGAGTCTCTGCGCCATTCCTGTCGGCAGCGATGTCTGCATCTCAATGTTCAGTCGGCGCCCGTGTTCGTCTGTGGCCAGGATATCCAGGACTGCCAGTTTGTCGTCTTCCGATTCCTTGTCCAGAATCGGGTTCAGGAAGTTCACCTGTGTAATCCGTGGTTGCCCCACCAGGACGGCGTTCAGGAAGTGCATGGTGATGCCTGCATGCTCTGGACTTCCCAGCATCCGCTTAAACGCATAGTCAACAAGCGGACTGACTCCGATGCCCATGGCTGCCTCTTATTGGTGTGGATTCAAGGTGATTTGTCATTGCGGCATCAATCAAACAACTGCCGTCTCAGACCTTGCCAGGATACCAAGGTGATTATCAGACTACCACCCAATCCACACAAAAATATCACCACGAGACCAAACCCACATTCTCCCGAATAAAGGCAGGGGGAGATGCAGGTGCATCAGCATGCCCTCAAGAAGATCGGCCGAGCAATTCGAGGCTGCGAGACCATTCTCGTTTATGTGGTTTTCACGACAGTCCTGGCGATTTCCGGAAGCAACAAACGTCCATCGGGTGATGAATCAGCAAAACGCATGGGGCGACCGATGGGAGTCATGATCTCTTTTGAATACTCGATTCCCATCACAGCCATAATCGTTGCGAAGAGCTGAGGAATCGTCACGGGATCTGTCGGAGGAGCAGGTTTCTCTCCGGGCAGTTCCGAAGACGTTGCACCGATCACTGTTCCCTGACGGAAGCCACCGCCGGCAATCATGCACGAAAACCAGTTCGGCCAGTGATCTCGGCCACCAGCCGGGTTAATCGAGGGTGTTCGACCAAACTCGCTGATACACAGAACAATCGTGCTTTGCAGAAGGTCTCGTTCTTTCAACTCCTTCAGCAGTGTTGCGATCGCAGGATCCATGATCTTTGTCTGAGTAATGTGGCCTTCGTGATTCGACACGTGAGTGTCGGAGCCTGACAGGTTCACTTCGATCGAACGCACGCCGGTTTCCACCAGTCGTCGAGCCACCAGGCATCCTCGTCCGAACGACGTGTTGCCATACGCAGCTTTCACTGACGCCGATTCCTCCTGCAGCTGAAACGCCTTCAACTGCTCCGAGGTCATCATCTTCAGAGCGCGGTCGATTGTCTCCTGATGGAGAGTCCTGCGGGCCGCAAGCTGACGCTGCGCTGCAAACTGCTGGCTGACAACCTGAAGTCCCTCCAGACGATTTCGCTGCCGTTCAGCCGTCTCATACGACTTCAGATTGGCAAGGTCTTCGCCGGGATTGAAGACTCGAAAGGCGTCCCACTGATTTCCCAGATAACCACCTTCCGGAACAACTCGATCTGATGCGATGGAAACATACGACGGAATCTCCAGTTTCGGATTTGGAAGCTCACTGGCCGCGATCGCCCCGAGGGTTGGATACTTCAGAGTCGGTTCGGGACGATAGCCGGTCTTGACGAAGGCTGAGCCACGTTCGTGATCACCCTCTTTCGATGTCAGCGAACGAATCAGCAGGCAGGAATCCAGTTGCTCGGCCACCTGAGGCAGCATCTCCGAGATCCTGACGTCCTTCGCCCTTGTCGCGATATCTTTCACTTCGCCGCCGCTTGCGGTTCCCGGATGCGGATCCCAGGTTTCCAGCTGGCTCATGCCGCCATTCATCCAAAGTGTGATGAGCGACTTAGGTCGTTCTTCAGCGCGACGGGACGCTGCACGGGCGGACATTCCCGGAAGAGCAATCGTCATCCCAAGCCCGGCCAGAAGCTGAAACAGTTGACGGCGTGAAGATGTGACGTTGTCCAGCATAAAGCACCTCAGAGGGTCAGTGATTCCACGAGAATTCCGGACTGTTGAACAGTGTCCAGAACAAGTCCTGAACAACTTCTTCGCGAGACGGTCGAACGACGCCGGCCTTGTCCGACTCACCTTCCACGGGTGGAGCCAGAAGCTCCAGAAAGTACTTCTTTTCGGCTTCCGTGGGACGTCGCGACAGACAGGCAAGGAAACTATTCTCGATGATGTGAGCATCATCTTTTGAAAGACTGAAGATCTCCCCAGGGCCCGTCAGAAAATCGACTTTACTTTGCTCCGAAGTAAAGCGTCCGTTGAGTCGCAGCAGGGCCTGAGGAATGGTGCCCATCTGCTGAAGAAGCTCATCATCCCCAAGGTCGCCGTATTCCTTGATGAAATCGTTTTCGTTACCGAACTTCGTGAGTCGAATAAATGGATTCGTGTTCTGGTCTACCGAACGGACATGGCTGGCCTGGAACAGTGAGCCAATAATCTGTTCGGGACGAAGACGCACAATTGGAAAAACAGCCCACGCTTTTTCCTGAGCAGCGAATTGAGCATCCGTCTCCATCGCTGATTCCGATGACAATCGGAAAGGACGTGACTGAGCAATCACGCGAATCAGGATGCTCAGTCTGTCACCGCGAGAACGAAACTCCTTCCCCAGAATATCCAGTGCATCCTCGGGCTTGTCTTCCGGATGCGGCAGGTCATCCACTGGTTCGTGCAGAGGCCGACCAAACATCAGCCCCCAGATACGATTGGCGATGGCTCGTTCAAATCGTCGGTTATCAGAATGAGTCACCCAGGCCGCCAGACGTTCTCGCTGGTCCCCTTCCACCGGAAGCCACTCCGGATGAAATGGAACCTTTGGGGCAATCTCTCGTGCATCCTCCGGCGTCTTTCCGGGATCGACGACTTTATACACAACCGGAGTCCCGTCATCGTTCTTTGCATGTTCTTTGACGCCAGCCAGCGAAAGTCCCGCCTGACAATACCATGCCGCCAGCCCTTCAAAGTCCCCCTGTTTCCATCTCTGGTCAAATGGATGATCATGACACTGAGCGCAGTCAATACGCTGCCCGAGGAATGTACGAACGGTGCGGCCGGCCAGTTTGTTGACATCCAGACCTTCGTCATTGATTCGTGCAATGGTGATGAAGTTGGCAGCCGGGCGATCGGTCCAGACGCCTTTGGCCGCGATCATGTCACGAGTCATCTGGCTCCAGGACACATCCGCCTGAACCTGTCGAGCCAGCCATTGATTGAACTGGTCCCTTCGAAACACAATGAAGGGACCGTCTTCGACGCCAACCAGACTGCGGCTCAGTCGATCTGAGAAGTAATCCCCATACCGAGTGTCCCGCAGCATCTGAACGATCCAGCGATCAAGTCTGTCGGGAGCCTGATCTGCTTCGAAGGCTCGGATCTCTTCCAACGAAGGTACCGTGCCAAACAACGCCAGCGACAATCGACGAAGAATGGTCAGCTCATCCGCTGGCTCGGCCGGTACACCACCTTCGGACTTCCATTGATTCTCAAACCACTGATTGAGCCTGTCGACGGCTGGTTGCAATTCGTCCTCGGCCGTTTCCACCGTTGGCGGAGAAACGGTGACCTCCACTTTGCCTGCGTAGTTCACCAGCCGAACCACCAGCAGGATCACCCCCAATGCTGTCAGCACTGTGACAAATCGCATAGGCTTTGCTTCCCGATAGATTCTGACTGGAATTCAGGCAAGGACGTGAGGGGCGGTATTTCAGATCGGCTCTTCGTTGTTTCGTCCTGAATGCCGCAAACCTGGCAGCCGACGGCAATTTTTTCAGAAAACCGACGAACAAAAAAATCGGTCCATCCGAACACTCATGCTGTAACATCACCGCCTGTTGAAATAGACCACATCTCCGGAAACGTCCGATTGAACCCGTCGCGGCCGTTCAAAACAAGGGAAGTCCAATGAGTATCGTCCTGAACGAACCTCAGACCGACGTTGTCGTCTCGCCGCCGCCCCTTGTGTTCCATGCCCCGGAGAGGCCCCCAGGTCCGGCCGCAGGAATCGGCCCAGGCTCTTTCCCAGGAATTCGCCGCCCGTTTGCGTCGCTCTGGTGGTGCGTCGAAATCCTGTTTGGCACGGCAAACATTATTGCAATCCTTGCGATTTTGGCAGCAATCCCGGGTCTAAACATCCTGACGCTCGGCTATCTGGTGGAACCTCAGAAGCGTGTGGCCACCAGCGGTCGCCTTCGCGACGGTTTCCCCCTGATGATCTTTGCACCCCGCCTTGGCATCATCATGTTCTTTGCGCTGTTGCTGATGATTCCACTTCGAGTCATGGCGACTCGAGTCAGTGATGCCATCGTCATCCTCGGTGCGAACGACCCGCGGACTCTTCAGATGATCACCACTTTGACCGTCATGAAATGGATCATCGGAAGTCATCTGCTTCTGGCCATCGCTTACGGCGGATCCATCGGAAGCTTCTTCCGGCCGATCCGCAATGTAAAGTGGCTTCTCCGAGCGACACTCAGTTCCGCAGGTCGTGCCGAGTTATCCACGCACATAGATCAGCTGCTGACTGTCATCCGTCCAGTCCAACAT
The DNA here is from genome assembly GCA_964538835.1 of uncultured Chitinophaga sp. GTDB lineage: Bacteria > Planctomycetota > Planctomycetia > Planctomycetales > Planctomycetaceae > SXXK01. The sequence goes on from CAZIGZ010000037.1 coordinate 23,281, forward strand.
TTCTGGCTGGGATTGAAGGCCTTTCTCGGAGCCGTTCTTTGGCTGGCGATTCCTTCCGGGATGCTGGTCGCCGTGACGAATCCTGAGCGAGACAATCCGGTCCTTGGAGTCATCTCATTCGTGGGTGTGCTGATGATGATCCCAGTCATGGCATGGCTGCCGCTCCTGCAGGTTCATCAGGCTGTCGAAGGACGATTCGTTTCCGTCTTCAGCATCCGGGCCGCTCGATCAATCATCGCGCGAGTCCCATTGCGATGGATGGTCGCCACCGTGGTCTTGTATGCGCTGACGTTCCCGCTGTACCTCGCCAAGATTCGACTGCTTCCTGGCGACGCCATGCTGGTGATCACTCCGTTCTTCATCATCCTGACTTACCCAACTCGACTGTTGATGGCATGGGTGTATCATCGAGGACTCGAGCGACCAGCCCCATCACATTTTCTCTGGCGCTGGCTGATCAAACTGACAATGATCCCGGCACTGGGAGCTTACTGTTTCTTTCTCTTCCTGACGCCATTTATCAGCGAGCTCGGTCGCTCCGCTCCCCTGGAGAACCAGGCGTTTCTCGGTCCGGTGCCGTATGCTCAATGGGGAAGAAACGAATAGAACGGCGAAGGTCTGCGGAATCGAGTTCCCGACTTGCTCCAACGAAGCTTCAAGTTAGACTGGCGACCGAGAAACCACGTCCGTACAGACACCAGGCCTGCTCCAGATCTCCGTCGAAGGAAAACCATGAAGCGCCGAGATGCACTGATGGTGGGAAGCCTCGGTGGCTTCTTCTCCTGGCGATCGCTGCGTGCGGCAGTGGACACGCGCGGCATCGCGACGGCAAAGAACTGCATTCTGATCTGGCTTGATGGTGGCCCGAGCCACCTGGAGACATTTGACCTGAAGCCGCTGGCGTCCGCCGAGGTTCGCGGTCCGCTGAATCCCATTCAGACTTCTGTCCCAGGAATTGAACTTTCAGAATGCCTGCCGTTGCTCGCACAGCAGATGGATCGCTGGGCTGTCGTGCGTTCGCTCACATCTCCGCTCGGCGAACACAATCTGGGAACTCATTACGTCCTGACCGGTTATCAGCCCAGCGCCGTTCTGCAGTACCCGGCATTTACATCGGTGGCAGCTCAGCTTCGAAGTTCGCATCGCGAGCTGCCGTCGAATATCGCCGTTCCTCATTACCGAGTCGGCGGACAGGGATTTGACGGAGGTGGATTTCTTCCGACTTCCGCTCGACCGTTTTCCGTGAACGCCGATCCTGCCGAAGTCATGTTTCGCGGCCCTTCTGTCATCTCCGAAGGAACATTGACCAAAGAACGAATCGCACGTCGCCGTGAGTTTTCAAAGGGCCTTTCAGAAGTGCAAAGCGGAGTCCGGGAAAATTCTCCGAATGTGCTGCTTCCCTCGGCATTTGATCAGGCATTTCAACTGCTGACATCAGCTCGAACACGCGAAGCGTTTGATCTGACACAGGAACCTGACACGGTCCGACAAAAATACGGCGACCGAACAATCGGACAATCCTGCCTGCTGGCTCGACGTCTGGTTGAGTTTGGAGTGCCGTTTGTCACGGTGAACTTCACAGGCTGGGATACTCACGCGAATCTCTATACATCGCTGAAAGAGGGCTTCACCGGAGCCCAACAACCAGTCGGCCTGATTCCTTTGTTGGACCAAGCGGTTTCAGCACTTTGTAATGAACTCGCAGAACGAGGACTCCTGGAGCAGACCCTCGTGCTGGTCGCCGGAGAGTTTGGGCGAACTCCCCGCATCAATGCTCAGGGTGGCCGAGACCACTGGCCCAGAGTGTTCAGCGTTGCATTGGCGGGCGGTGGCGTCATCGGAGGTCAGCTCATCGGGACCAGCGACCGGAATGGCGAAGTTCCAAAAGATCAGCCGGTGACTCCATCCGACCTGGTCCGCACGGTCTACCACATGCTCGGAATCGCTCCCGAAACCGAATTGCAGACTCCCGATGGCCGCCCGGTAAGAGTCTGTCCCGACAGCGCGACGCTGATTTCCGGCCTCTGCAGATCGGCACCGTAGCAAGGTCATTCCATGACCGCAGCTCTTCGAGCCGACCATAGCGAGAACTGTTCCATACGAAAACAAAACCCGCCAACTGGCCACAACGCGGCATCATCCCAAAGCCCGCACACGCTC
>CAZIGZ010000037.1:25540-31555 GCA_964538835.1 uncultured Chitinophaga sp.
TCATTTCCGCATGCAGGGAAGAAAGTTCGAGTCATGGAATGACTCGACTACGGAGCGTTATCTGGCTTCTGATCCGAGATTATGATCTTCGATCTTCTTGTGCAGGGTATTCCGGTTGATTCCAAGTCGAGTCGCAGTGCGGGTCTGCACGCCCTGACTTTGTCGAAGGACCTGCAGAATCAGTTCTTTCTCGACGACATTGATCACTTCGTTGTATACGTCGTTGCTCTCTTCACCAATCTCAGCCAGGCGTCGGCTGACAAACTCCGTGCAAAGCGAGCTGAGATCATCCGATGATCGTCGCCCGATGCGAACTGGAGCGAGACCGCGAACGTGCGGCGGCAGCAGATCAGCGGTGATTTCGCCGTTTGTGGACAGAACCAGCGCACGCTCCACGTAGTTCTGAAGCTCACGCACGTTTCCCGGCCAGTCGTACTGCTGCAGGTATCGTAATGCGTCCGTGGAAACGCGACCCGACTGGATCCGGTTGGCCTGGGCATATCGCCAGACAAAGAAGTTCACGAGGGCTGCAATGTCATCCCCGCGTTCTCTCAACGCCGGGAGGTAAATCGGAATGACGTTCAGGCGGTAAAAGAGGTCTTCGCGAAAACGACCAGCGGTAATTTCATCCTGAAGGTCCACGTTGGTCGCTGCGATCACTCGGACATCAACACGGATGGTTCGAGTATCCCCGACGCGCTCAAACTCATGTTCCTGAAGAACCCGCAGCAGCTTGACCTGAAGCTGATAACTGACGCTGTTGATCTCATCCAGAAAGATCGTGCCGCCGTGGGCAGCTTCGAAACGGCCGGTTCGATTCTCTACGGCGCTGGTGAAGGCACCTTTTGCGTGGCCGAACAGTTCACTCTCCAGCAGGCTCTCAGACAATGCTCCACAATTGACACGGATAAAAGGACCAGTCGCACGCGGACTCAACTCGTGCAGCGCCCTTGCGATCAGCTCCTTGCCAGTTCCGGTTTCGCCCGTCAACAGCACCGTGGCTGTCGTCGGAGCCACCTTCCGCGTCATGCGGTAGACCTCCAGCATCGGAGGACTGCTGCCGATCAGGCCGCTGATCAAAATGTTGTCACTCATTGCCGACTCATTTCCTGCGAGTTCAAAAAACAGGCAACCCTGTTTCCCGATGCCTCATTGCCGCGCAGTTTCTGTGCACTGCGACGGCGGTTACGTCCTGTGGATGCGAAATATTAGCGTTGAAAGCCAAGATTTTCAGCCATCGACTGTCATTTTCCATGCCGAATCAGCAAAGTCTGCGCCAATTCATGGCAGAGTCTTGAGCGTCTGTGACATGGGTGGGTAAGTTCCCCGATACCGAAACACAATTTTGCACTTTTCGAGATCTGATGCTTTGGATCCTTCGACCACAATCGTTCTGTTCGTCACCGAATCATGGTGCGTGTTGATGAAGACATTTTGAAGAGCGATGGAAGAGCGTCCACAAAAGGAAAGGGCTGCAGAGTCCTGCAGCCCTTTGAATCTGAACGCGTACACCAGAACCCGTCATTTCATTGCCATCGTGACAGTCTTCAGTTCTGTGTAGTTGGCGAGTCCTGCTTCACCGCATTCGCGACCGATACCACTCATCTTGAATCCACCGAATGGCGCGCCTGCGTCAAACACATCGTAACAGTTGACCCACACCGTACCTGCTCGCAGCGCGTGTGACATCTGGTGGGCCTTCTTCACATCGCGAGTCCACACGGCAGCAGCAAGACCGAATGACGTGTTGTTGGCCCGCCGTTTCACTTCTTCGATGTCTTTGAACTTCAGAATGCTCATCACCGGGCCAAAGATCTCTTCGCGAGCAATGTCCATCTGGTCGGTGACATTTGAGAAGACTGTTGGTTCCACGAAGTAGCCGCGGCTACCGAATCGCCGGCCGCCCGCATGGCACTGTGCTCCCTGAGCCTGTCCGCGATCAATGTATCGCATAATCTTGTCGAACTGGGCCTGATCGACCTGTGGCCCCTGCTGAGTTTCCAGGTCAAACGGATTCCCCAGAACTCGCTGTGCCGCGCGCTTGGAGATCCGTTCGACAAACTCATCGTGCACGGATTCTTCCACGAACAGACGACTTCCGGCACAGCAGCACTGTCCCTGGTTGAAGAACAGACCAAACTCAGCACCGGCGATAGCGGCATCCAGGTCTGCATCAGCGAAAACGATATTCGGGCTCTTGCCGCCGAGCTCAAACGTCAGACGCTTCAGAGTCTCTGACGCTTCCTTCATAATGATCTTTGCCGTGTTTCCTTCGCCAGTGAAGGCGATCTTGTCGACCTGAGGATGCCGAACCAGGGCAGCGCCTGCGGTCGGTCCGTATCCCGGCACCACGTTAATGACACCGGGCGGAAAACCTGCTTCCAGGGCCAGTTCCGCCAGCCGCAGGCAGCTCAGCGGCGTCTGTTCGGCGGGCTTCATCACGATTGTGTTGCCGGTCGCCAAGGCCGGGCCCCATTTCCATGCGACCATCAGCAACGGAAAATTCCCGGGAATGATCTGGCCACAAACACCGATCGGCTCCCGTCGTGTATAGCAGAAGTAATCGCCTCGAACGGGAATCGTCTGGCCATGCACTTTGTCAGCCCAGCCGGCGTAATAGCGCAGGCAGTCAATCGCCAGCGGCAGATCGGCGGCTCGGGCGTCGCTGATCGGCTTTCCGTTGTCCAGAGTTTCCAGCGCGGCGAGTTCATCCAGATGACTTTCCGCAAGATCCGCCAGTCGATTCAAAAGGCGGCCGCGATCACGAGCATCCATGCGAGACCATGGACCTGTCTCAAAGGCAGCTCGTGCCGCATGGACGGCCAGGTCAATATCGGCGGCGTCGCCTTCCGCCACTTCGCAAATGACTTCTTCCGTGGCAGGGTTTACGGTAGCAAAAGTCTTCCCGCTGACCGCCGGACGAAACTCATCACCAATCAGAATGCCTGTCTGCCGAATCTTCGGCGGAGTCACTGTTTTGGGATCAAGCATGGCTGACATGGGTTTACTCCTGCGTGTGGTTGAGCTGCCTGTGTATCCGGCCAGGAACACCAAAGACGTGGATCCGGATTATGCCGATACTCTCCGAAAATTGCGACTGATCCGGCAGGCCCCAACCAGTTGTCACTGCGGCGTCGATAACTCTGTGATGCGACGAACTTCTGTCCGGAACCGATCATTGGACAATTCGATGATCCGATACCCCGGCGCTGCGTTAACAAACGTCGGTGCCTCGCCCGCGCGACTGAATTGAATTCCGGTCGAAGGCGTTGTCACGACTGTCGCTGAGCCGACCAGAGTCTCTGACGCATGATGAACATGACCGCAGCAAATCAAACGGACGCGAGGATCCTGGCAGCACCACGCCTGAAGCTGCTCTTTTCCATCAAGCCCGATCTTGTCCATCCAGACACTTCCCATCAGAACCGGCGGGTGATGAAGGAACAATGCAATCGACTCGATGCCCGGTCCTTTGGCCAGCGACTTCGCCCAGTCGATCTGCTGTCGCGTTATCTGGCCGGCGACAGCACCCAAAAGGTGAGTATCCAGCCCGATACAGCACCACGGCCCGGCCTGAAAATGAAACTGAATCCAGTCCTGATGCCGACCGGAAAATCGACCTGGCCAGACCTGCCGCATCACTTTACGATCGTCATGATTCCCCGGAACCTGCCAAAGCCGGTCAGCCCAGGGACTCAGCAGCGTTCCGACCGCTTCATAGCTTCCAGGCAGTTCGTCATGCGTGTGGTCACCGGTGACCACAACGTGATCAAAATGTTCTCCGGATTCGCGAATCTGCTTTACAACGGCTTCAAGGAAATAGCGAGTCGGCACGTTCTTCAGGCGAGTCTCCGCGTCGGCAAACACGTGCAGGTCGGTCAGTTGCAGGATGCGAGTCTTCATTCGATTCCGTTTGTAAGCTGGATGTGACTTCAGGAGATTGCTGAAAGAGGGACTGGAACCTGATGAATTCAGCCCAGCGCTGGAAGACACTATGATGTGAATCGCCGGTGAGTCAATGGACTGCGACGCTGGCCAGGGGACTCAGGGACTATCGTCAGAACTCTCGAATCCGAATTTGAAGCGAACACATGACAGATCGAGCTGAATTTTCCGAAATCAGTATTCTGATCCCGGGTTATTCGATCGAAGACCTGCCTACGGACCTCGCAGAAGATGACGCTTCAAGTCTGCTGAACGCGATCGCCTGTGCCTGGCATCCTCGCCTGCTGGCTCAATCTTCGTCGCTGCCGATGCTGCGTCAGGCTGAGTCGCTTTATGGCTTTCCTGGCCGACGAGTCGTCCTGGTTCCGAAGTGTGCGGAGTCCTGGATGCCGCACGAATGGAGATCTGTCCTGCGCGAACAGGACCATGTCATTCTGGATCGCTGCAGTTCGCGGGAAGAATGGCTGGCGTCGCTGGAATCGCAGGTGCCTGTGACTCCGTCAGACGAGACCGGTTCGTCAGGATCTGCAGGTGCAGCCGTTCTGTGGGATCACTTTCTGGCGTTGGGGACCGTACTGCTTCAGCTTCAGATTCTGAGTCGGCGTCGACATCATTTTGTCGATCCGGATCAGTTCCTTCTGCAGCGTGAAGCCACGGCGGCGGCAAAAGCTTCGCTCGCTGGCGATGATGCGACCACAAAGCAACACCTTCGAGCGTGCTTCGAACATCTGCGTGATCTGAGAGAAAAGGTCTATCCGCAAAACTGCTATCTGATCGATCTGCTTGTTCCAGGCGACGCTGATACTCCGGAGACTCTTGAGCGAGCCCTGTCGGAAGCTCCCGCTTTGAATCTGCTGATGTCGGGACGTGAACTGGAAGACTTGCGGAAGAAAGCTCCCTCTGTCGCCGAACAACTGCGATCACGATGCGCAGCGGGATCGCTGTGCATACTTGGTGGACACCATTCGGAGACTCGCACCAACCTTGGCTCAATGTCCGCCCTGATTGCGGATATTGAGCGATGTCGTGTTTCCATGGCAGTTGTGCTGCAGCAGACTCCGAAACACTGGGCCCGTCGGCGATTTGGCATGACCGCCTCGCTGCCAACCGTGTTAAGCTACCTCGGCTTTGAGTCGGCTCTTCATGTGGCGCTCGACGATGGTCTGTACCCGGATCGGGAACGCAGTCAATTCGAATGGCAGGCTCCGGATGGATCGATGGTGGCGGCCGCCTCAAGGATACCACTGGCGATCGACAGCAGCTCCGGGTTCCAGCGACTTGCAGATCGTTACAACGAAAGCATGCAGGATGATTCCGTGGCCGCGCTGTTCCTGGCAAGACTTCCGGATGTGCGAACGCCTTGGCTTCGTGATCTGCAAATCGCCACATCGTATGCGCCAGTGCTGGGAGAATTTGTCACCATAGAAACACTGTGCTCTGTGGCTGACGGCGGGCGAATGACAGAGCGTCCCGGGCACGCCGAATATCTCTCACCCGCGCTGATTCAGTCGTCGGTCCTGAAGACGGAACCACCAGTTTCAGGCCCGGCAACTCTTCGACGTCTGCAGCAACGGCTCGAATCCGTGCGGAGCCTGGCCGCAATGACTCAGATCGTTCGCGGAGATGTCCGGGCACTCGGGATTGTGAAACGGCTGCGGGAGCTCGATGCGAAAATTGCCGCACTCGAAATGAATCACGTTGACACCGAAAATACAGTGCCGGACAAACTGCCGGCTCTTGAAGCCGCCTGCAATGAGATCACGAGTGGCTTTGCTCAACTCGAATTGGAGCTGCTGACAATCTTTCGCAGCCGAATCCCGCAGGAATCGAATGAGGGCCGTTCTTTGTTCGTTGTGAACACGCTCCCGTTTGCTCGACTGCACGCTGTCACCTGGCCGAAGGGATGGCAAGCCCCCGCAGAGAACGCTTTTACGGAAATCGCTCAGCAGGACCATGGTCAGTACCGACTGCTGGTCAAGATGCCACCGGGCGGCTTTGTCTGGCTAAAGGAAGCGACGGGCAGCGTAAAGGCGGTCACCGCAATTCAGCCGGATCGTCGGGAGCTTCCTC
>CAZIGZ010000037.1:31565-38313 GCA_964538835.1 uncultured Chitinophaga sp.
GAGCCGCTGCTGCTTCGTAATCGTCATTTTGAGGTCGTGATGAGTGACCGGACGGGCGGGGTGGAATCAATTCATGTGCACAACCGCAGAGGCAATCGTTTGAGTCAGCTTGTGACCTTCCGTTACGAGCGAGAACAGGTGGTTCGACAGGAACGTCTCGAAGGCGAAGAAGACACACCTCAGGATGAGATCAAAACGCATTACGCACTGACACGCGTGACCGGGCATCGCATTCTTGAACAGGGCCTGGTGTTTACGGCGATTGAAACAACAACAGAGGTCCTGAATCCATCCGACCATTCGGTGCTTGGCCGAGTCATCCAGGTGACGCGTGTTGATCGAGTTCGGTCACGGCTGGAGATCGAAATTGCTCTGGAGCAGATCGCGCTGCCTCCTCGCGGCAATCCGTGGCTGACCGGCTGGTGCTGCCGATTCGCATGGGACAATGAAGCATCAGCGGTGACCAGAAGCGTTCTGGGGCAGGCCGCCGGGTTTCGTCTTGAGAGAATTGAATCGTCTGACTACGTCGAAGTGAGCGACCAGGAACAGCGTGTCGTCATCGTTCCCGATGGTCGTCCGTGGCATCGCCGCTCGGGAACAAGAATGCTGGACAGCCTGCTGATTGTCGAAGGTGAGACCGATCGATCCTTTCGGTTTGTCGTCGATCTGGATCAGCCATTCCCGATGCGGAGTGCGGAAGAAATGCTGAGTCCGGTTCTGCAACTGGAGACTTCCGGCAGCGGCCCGACGAGTCTGCCATTCAGCTGGATCCTGGGGTTGTCGTCGAAGAACGTCCAACTGGTTCGCAGTGAGTATTTCTCCAGAGCACCTCAAACGTCTGACGAGCTGTCACTGATCCTGAGCGAAACGGAAGGTGTCGAAACAAACTGCACGGTGCGAGTCGCACGCAAACCTTCCGCCGCCTTTGCCGTGAATGCTTCGCGAAGCACAAAAATCGCGCTCAACTTCTCCCCCGATGGTGTCACCGTGCCGATGCTTCCGTGGCAGCTCAAGGAAGTCCTGATCGTCTTCTAAACTTGATTCCTATCATTCTCATGACTCCCCTTATTCCCATGAGCTCTCAGCAGCGATGAAAAAAAACGATGGGACTGATGGGAACAAGGGAAATCATAGGATTCATTTCAGACGGCCGGTGTCTTTCAGCAGCATCCGCATGACATCAAGGCTGCTGTAGCGAAACTTGTAACCGAGCTCATTTTGCAGACGCGCGGGGGAGACGACCCACGGGTAGCGAATAAAGTCCCAGAGCGTCGCCGGGAAACGAAACAATGGTAACCGAAGAGCCCACCAGACTTTCGTGGTGGTACGGCAAAGAACATCGGGAACCGGAATGACCAGCCGACGACTCAGCTTGCCGAGATCCCGAATGGTAAACGTATCCGGCGGCGCCACATTGAACGGACCGCGGGCATTCGCCTCCAGAATCCGAATCGTCGCTCCGGCAACATCTTCCAGATGCACAAACTGCATCTCCGGGTTGGAACCGCCAGGCAGCACAAGCAGCGGCGTCGCCGTGAAGAGTGGCATCATAAAATTGGAAACGCCGTTGCCGTAAATGATGCACGGTCGCGTCCAGCTGACGGCCATCTCCGGATGGTCGCTCGCGAATTTCTTCAACAGCTGTTCCACCTGAAACTTGTCGTCGGCATACCGAAAATTCGGCCGCGTCCGAAGAGGCGAATCTTCTGCCATGGGAATCGGATTATCCGGCCATGCTCCATAGGCTGTCGCGCTGGAAGACACAAGAAGCCGCTGAGGCTTCACGTCGGCGGCCGCCTCCAGAATCAATCGGCTTCCGCCAACGTTAATCTCGTGCATCCGATTTTCATCGCGCGTCGGATTCACGACAAAGGCGAAATGGAGAATCGTGTCCGGCTGAAACTGGCGCACGATGTCGCGAATGTCCGGGCTGGTAATGTCGCAGCGTCGGAATTCATGAGGCTCGTCAGATCGCGGTGGAACAACATCCAGGCCAAGAATCTTCGCTTCAGGCCAATGGCGACGAATATCGTGGACGACGGCACGCCCGTAATAGCCGGAGCTGCCGGTGATCAGGATTCTCTCTGGGGTACTCATTCGTTCGTCTTGTCATCCTTAGTTGACGGAGCGGCCGAAGACTTCTCGCCTTCCTCTTCGGCAAACGGATCGTCGCTGGATTTCTCTTCGTCCTTCTTCTGAGGAAATTTGCTCTCATTGACCTTCTTGATGTCATCGTCGGGATCCGCAATCGGCAGTTTTCCACTCAATCGGATCTGATCCGGAGCTTCACAGGTTTTTTCGTTACACGCCTGGAAACGAATTTCAACCGTCAGCTCACCCTTCTCGGCCGCTTCTGCTTCATCAACTTCCAGCAGGGCATAGATAATCACTTTGCCACTGTAGACATGGGATTTCTCATCCTGCCCTTCCATCGTCAGCAGTTCATGCTTTGGATACCGAACGGTCTTCAGCTTGATCTTCTGTGGACTGCTGATCTTCACTTCCGTTGGAATCAGAAAATCGGGACTGGCAGGATTGGCGTTGATGTGCCAGTCGTTGGCAATCGTCAGTTCAATCGCAACCGGACATCGGGCTCCTCGAGGAAACTTGTCAAAGTAAGGATAGATCTTCGCCTTGACCGGCTTTTCATCGTAGTTGCGTTTGAACGGTGACGCCGGAGCATTTGGATCGGGAGCAATCGGCTTGAATGAAGTCACTTCCGTGGCCTCATCCTGTTCGGCATCGGCGGATCGTTCATCCAGAACAACAGCAACCGTCTGATACGTCACGGCATGCGGCCGGATTGCGGCACCGGCCGCCGGCTCGCCCTGCAGGTACTCTCTGAGCGCCATCGCGAGTCCCGAACACCCAGAGGGGCTGTCATTCATCATGGGCGAAAACCTGGTCAGCAGCCTTTTCGCCATGTCTCGGTAGCTCGGTTGACTCGCAGACAACCAGAGGAGATTTCTGATCGCCATGCTGTTGCCCGAAGATGATACGGAATCAAATGGCGAACTCGTGCGGGCAAAGAGTTTCTCCTGATCATTAGCGGTGAAGTAGAAGGTACCAACGGCCTCTTCGAAGAACAGTTTGTTCTGCTGCTCCTGAAGTTCTTTCGCGGCCTGGATCCAGCGATCATCCGACGTCGTTTCGTGCAGTGCACGCAGAGAAGAAATCAGGGCCGCATAGTCGTCAAGATACGCCCGGGGGCCCTTCACTCCGTTTCGCCACGATCGCAGCAACCGACCATTCTCATCCTTCAGATTCGTCAGAAGAAAATCGGCCGCTTTGGTGGCAAGCGCTACGTCGTCCGACCGACCAGGAAGTCGACCACTGATGGCCAGCCCCTGAATCATCAGAGCATTCCATTCCGTCAGAACCTTGTCGTCCAGCAACGGTCGAGGCCGTGTGTTTCGAAGGTCCAGCAGTTTCGCACGTGCGGAAGACAGCAGGGCGGTCAGGTCGTCTTGTCCCTCGGCCCACGCCTGCTCAGAAGCGAGTTTTGGAAGGTACAGAATCCGACCATGCTCAAAGTCCTGCTCTTCGTCAATCCCATAAACCAGGCGAACAGCCTGCATCTCTCGCTCAGACAGGGATTTTCTCAATTCATCAATGTTCCAGACATAGTACTGCCCCTCAATCGCGTTGGTCTCTGCATCAAGAGCCGAGCAAAACCCGCCATCCTTCAGAGTCATCTCACGACGAATGAAACCGACCAGCTCGTCGATCACCCGAGACATCGTGGCATCAGGTTTCAGCAAAGCCGCCCGCGAATACGCTTCCAGCAACTGGCCCTGATCGTAAAGCATTTTTTCAAAGTGCGGCACCGTCCATGTGCGCTCAGTGCTGTAGCGATGAAAACCTCCACCGAGATGATCCCGAATGCCGCCCTTTGCCATGGCCAGCAGCGAATGTTCAACGATCTTCATCGCCTCCGGGTCGCTCGATGCCTGAGCCTGCTGCATCAGAAACAACAGTCGCGGCGCGTTGGGAAATCGAGGACCATCGGGACGTCGAGGATTGAAGTCCACCCCGCCCCAGGTGGAATCATATTGGCGCTCAATCGCAGCCTGGACCTTTTCAAGCACATCCGCGCTGATGGCCGCCGACTCCGCCGTAACCTCGGGTGTGGAAAGCCGACGCACTTCGCGTGCAATCATGGAAGAAGTTTCGGTCACAGACTCTCGACGTTCTTTCCATAGCTCGTGAATTCGTCCCGCAGCCGTCAGGAATCCTGTGCGGCCATCGGGAGTATCCTCCGCTGGCAGGTATGTCGCTCCGGCGATCGGATTGCCTTCTGTGTCGAGGAACATCGACATCGGCCACCCGCCACCGCCGCCGCTTCCAGACGCCTGCTGATAGACAATCAGCGCCGTCATGTAGATGTCGTCAATGTCCGGCCGCTCTTCTCGATCCACCTTGATGCAGACAAAGTTGCGGTTCATGAACTCCGCAACCTTCTGATTGGAAAACGCCTCTCGTTCCATCACGTGGCACCAGTAGCAGCTGCTGTATCCGACGGACAGGAAGATTGGCTTGTCTTCGCGTTTCGCTTTTTCGAACGCTTCAGGTCCCCATGGAAACCAGTCGATCGGGTTGTGAGCATGCAGCAGCAGGTACGGGCTGGATTCTTTGGCCAGTCGGTTCTCCGTCGTCTTCTTTTCTGACGGCACCTCAGCCTCCTGCCCGTTCAAGGTCACACACAGGAATCCAAAACAGACCAAAGCAGCAGCAACTGGCCGAAGCTTCGGGGGAACAGAAAAAGCAATCATGCTGTGATCTCAGAGCTAAACATGAACATGGCGAACATCCATTGCCATCGCGGGAAAGCTCCCGCGCCAAAACCACGGAATTCTAGGAACACCATGCCGGGACTTCTATCGCCAGGGTGCTGCCGGCCTCCGCCTGACGTCCCTGAGCGATCACCAAACGCCAAAGGACTGAATCTTCTTCCACCTCCACGCCCGAGACACCGACTCCGGACTTTGCCGGGTTCAGACAAAAAATCGCTCCGGCGAATCCTGCCGCCATCGCTCAATTCGAGCAGCGTCTGCCTGTCGTGTTTTGAAGGGCTTAGGTGAATTTACCGCCTTTTCCGGGTAGGAAACCTGTCCGGAATGGAACGATCCTAGGAAAGAATCATCCGGTACCGAACGTGACGCCGAATAAGGGACAAGGCGAATTGCGCTCCACTGCGCGAAGTCTGTCAAAAAAGGTGGCCATTTCCATCCGGGAGTGGGCCGGGAAATTCAGTGGATTGCATCGAATCAGGACGGAAGCTCCCAATGGACGGAACCATGGAATCTCCCATCATCGCAACTCTGCCGCGCGGTCATCGAATGGACCGCCAGTTCGGGGTCATTTTCGCTCAGCTTCCGTCCCACACTGACGATCTGACTCGGATCGAAGGTATTCGAACTCGAGAAGCGGTCCTTCTGAATCAGCTGGGAGTCTACTGTTTCGCTCAGGTCGCTCTGTGGCGGCATCGAGAAATGAACAACTTCGCTTCCGAACTTCAGGTTCCCCTGGCGCGCCTGATCGACGAGGCGTGGGTAGCGCAGGCCCGATCGTTTTGTCAGCCGGTGGCTCCCTCTTCAATGGGGCGGCCATCGTCAATCTTTCGAACGATCACAATCCTGACGTCCGCTCTGATGGCAGGGTTCTTTGTCGTGTATCTGCTCGGCCAGCATCGAAATCAACCGCTGTCAGGCGTCCTGTCTGCTGATATCACATCGGTCAAAGTACCGGCCCCAGCGCGTCTGACGGATGTACAGGTGAAAGCCGGCGATGAAGTTTTCTCCGGTCAGCCCTTGCTGACGCTCGAGAAGCTCGAACACCTGGCGATGATCGAAACTCAGGAAAAGTCACTGAAGGAAGTGGAACGCGAACTGCGACGCCTGGAAGCTCAGGCTGCCATCGAACTGGAATGGCGCAGGAAGGACGTTGATAAAGAATTGGCCGATGTGCGAATTCAGATCGCTCAGACTCGAGGTTCCGGGAGCAGCTTTGCATCGCAGTCCCGAAACGCCGGAACTCCGGTCTCAACGGTTTCGGCTCGCAACGCACAGGCCAGGCCAGCCCGCACGTCAACTCCTGGCGGCATCATGTTCTTCAGCCGAAGCGGAAAGGTATCGCCTGCCGGACAGCCTGGCGGAAATCTCCCGGCACCAGCAGCACCCGTCCGAGTGGCGGAAGTCGTGCGAGACGGAGTCGTCTCGGATTCACCTCAGGTCACCGTTGACCCTCTCGCTCCGCTCGAAGCGGAACAGTCTCGTCTGGAGTCACTGCGAGAAGGTCTGTCTTCTACTGTTGAAGATGCAATCGGCGTGACGAACGCTAAAGCTCAGTACCTGGAAGCACGGGCTCAGCTGGAAAATCTGAAGGCGGCAAGTCGCGAAATCAAGGTTCAGTCGCCCGTGTACGGTATTGTCGGCCAGGTGCGATATCGCAAGGGTGATGATATGCCGGAAGGCGAGATCATGCTTCGAATTCTTCACACCGATCGACGTTATGTGATGGTCTACCTGCCAACTCGACGCGTCAATGAAATGTCAGCCGGACAGGAAGTAGAGCTTCGGTTCCCTGGCAACCACGAGTATCGCGGTCAGATCATCGAGATGCCTCTCATGGCTGATTCGACAACTGAAGCATCCGGGGAAAGCATGGCCGCTGTCCGCATTGAGCCAGTGGGCAAGGTCTGGCCTGCTGTTCCGGTTGGATCACAGGTGGACGTGATTTCGCTGCGATA
>CAZIGZ010000037.1:38413-46712 GCA_964538835.1 uncultured Chitinophaga sp.
AGGTCTGGCCTGCTGTTCCGGTTGGATCACAGGTGGACGTGATTTCGCTGCGATAAAGGATCAGCCGCGTTCATGAGGCTGCTGGCTGGTTGTTCTCGCCGGTGATCCGCCGCACCAGAATCTCAACGACCTCTCCGATCGAAAGCTCAGAAGTGTCCACGATCGTGGCGTGCTCGGCAGGCTTCATGGGGGCATACGCGCGAGTCTCATCACGTTCATCACGCTGACGCAGCTGCTCCATGACCGATGAAACAGCCTGCTGAACCCCTTTCTGGGCCAGTTCCCGCTGCCGGCGCCTTGCTCGAGCTTCCAGGTTGGCGGTCACGAAAAACTTATGTTCCGCGTCAGGAAAAACCACCGTCCCCTGATCGCGACCTTCCGTCACCATGCTGCCTTGCTCACCGATTTCTCTTTGCAGAGCCACCAGTCGACTTCTCACATGGGGATTGGAGGCGATGATGGACGACACTGCGGTGACATCAGGCGACCGAATCTCCGACGTGACATCTTCCCCGTTCAGCATCAGCTTCTGACCATCGAATCGAATTTGAACGGATCCTGAAATCCGAGCCACTTCGTCATGGTTGGATTCGTCGATGGCGGCACGAAGCACGGCCAGGGCAATCGCACGATACATGGCCCCTGTGTCCAGAAACCGAACTTTCAGCCTTTCGGCAAGCAGTTTTGCGACGGTGCTTTTTCCGGAACCGGCCGGCCCATCGATGGTAATGATCATTTCCTGATCCATGGAGAATTCATGTCCAGACGGCAGTGAGGAATGCATCCCGGAGGTTGCCGGGATCGCGTAGAGAGTAGTTTATCGACTGTTCGGATCAATTCCAGAACCTCCGTCCGGTGCTGTTCACGGCAGTATCCGGAGAACCGCTACAGCCGGACGACAGATATTCCTGAGAACGTGAAGTTTCGATCTCGTTTTGCAACGTGTCGTTGCAGGACGACCTAGGTTCCCATTGGCGATGTGAAGGTGCGTCCTCGTCAACGCAACGATCAGCATCATGATTGCTGAATCGCGGTCGTTCCGTGGACCACAGGCCCATTTCCGCTTCTTCGCTCTCAGTGCGCCGCCGGCTCCGGCCTGCGTGCTTCGTGAGTGGATGAATTTGAGCAGGGATCTCAGGAACCATAAGCCGAGCAGGAACATGCCGCTGCAGACTTTCAACTACCGACTTGTAACACGAAGTGACTTCGATGGCCTGGTCAGTGCTGCGCTCCTTCGTGAGCTGCAGATGCTGGATGACATCATGTTCGTTCATCCGAAAGACATGCAGGATGGACTGATTGAGATCACTTCGCGAGACATTATCACGAATCTTCCATACGCCGCTTCCTGCCATCTCTGCTTTGATCACCATCACAGCGAAGCACTGCGTCTCGGCCATATCGTTCGGCAGAATTATATCCTTGATCCAGACGCAGATTCCGCGGCTCGAGTAGTCTACAACTATTTTGGCGGAGCCACGCGTTTCCCAAACATCAGCACCGAGATGATGGATGCCGTCGATAAGTGCGACTCAGCGCGATTCACTCGTGAAGAAGTTCTGGCGCCAAAGCGATGGGAATTGCTGAACTTCATTATGGACCCTCGCACCGGTCTGGGGCGATTCCGCGACTTCCGAATTTCCAACTACCAGCTGATGATGGCTCTGGTCGACTACTGCCGCAGCCATTCGATCGAGCAGATTCTGGCTCTGCCTGATGTTCGAGAACGCATCGACCTCTACAACAGCCAGCGACCACAGTACTGTGATCAGATCGCACGCTGCAGCGGAGTCTACGGTAACGTCGCGGTGATCGATCTGCGTTATGAAGACACGATCTTCTGCGGCAATCGCTTCCTCGTGTATGCACTTCTTCCTGAATGCAATGTGTCGGTTCACCTGCTGAGAAGCCGGCAGCCGGGCATGTCTGTTCTGGCTGTAGGCAAGTCGATTCTGAGTCGAACGAACCCAGTCGATGTTGGACAGCTGATGCTGAAGCACGGTGGAGGCGGTCATTCGGCTGCGGGTACCTGCCAGATTGCTTCCGAGCATACAGATGATCTGGTTCCGCAGATCGTTGAAGCTCTCAACCAGAGCATCGACCCTGTGACCCGTACCCCGGAATTCGCCGGCGCGGTTCGCTGAGAGATCATCTCGCCTGAAGCTCAAAAACGCTCGCTCAGGAATTCGGAAGTTCCTGGGCGAATTCATTGATTGGCTGGTCTTGCAATTCTGCAGTTTCGATGCCCTTGTCAGTTCCAATACTCATCCTTGCGATGGTCCGCGAAGAGATCCATTCCCAATGAGCCGAAGAGCCAGTCGATGTCGTTCCCTCCGAGCACGAGATCAGCGACGGAATCGTCGATCACCGAACTCGCATTGAGCCGAGTTGGTCCATTCAAACCTGTGCCGGAACCTGTCCCGCGTATATTCGCCACTCGAATGGCTGACGGGGTTGGTGAACTCCACTCGGCCGACAGACTCCTGAGGCTCGTCAGATGATCGTCGTGAATCGTCGAGCCAGTAATGACGATGTCCTCACCTTTCTCACCACTTGCAAGGTCTGAATCAGTTCCGAAAGTGAGCAGGTCACGGCCATCACCTCCGAGGATCATATCGGAGCCACTTCCACCAGGAAGGATGTCGTTGCCGCTGTTGCCTGGAACGATTTCGCATCCGTCACCACCTCGCACGACATCATTCCCGGAATCACCAGAGACACTCTCATCGCCGGCTCCCCCCTTCGATGTAATCGGCTGAAAGTTCGCCGCTGAGAATGTCGCAGCCTGTGTCACCATACAATTCCGCGGAGCCGAATCCTGCAAATATCTGATCGAGCCGATCCACGACATACCGGGTCGGAATACAGCAACTGGTCTGTCGAGCCGGGGTGCAGGTTCCTCCACTGCGGAGTCACTCGACATCGACGGCGCGAAAACCAAATCGTTCACTCGACGGTGCTTTGTCGGTCAGTTCAGTTCCGCGATCCACACGAACTGCCTATCATCTCCTGCACAACAGGTCCCGTTTGCTTTCCATCGGTCGAGCTCACTATGGCGGATGACATTCCCAATGATCCCGAGATTCAGCGTTATGTCGTACGATACGGAACGATGCGACTGCTGGGTGACTTTGAGGCCAGACGAGGAGTCACCTTTGCCCGAAATGATGAGGTGATCGTTCGCTCAGAGCGAGGGATCGAATGGGGCACTGTGCTGTCGACGGCAACAAATGAAACCGCCGCGTACCTGGGGAAGAACCAGGCAGCGGGCGGACGTATTCTGAGACCAGTTTCCGCCGAAGACCGACGATCGCGTCTGGAAAACTCCGACCGTGAGAAGCGGTTCTTTGCAGCGGCCGTCGAGATGATTCGAAGCCGCAGCATGCAGATGCAGCTGATCGACGTGGAACAGGTCTTCGGTGGCGAACGAGTCATTTTCTACTACCTGTCCGAAAACCGTGTCGACTTTCGCGAACTGGTGAAGTCGATGGCGCGTGAGTTCAATACCCGCATCGAGATGCGCCAGATTGGGATTCGTGACGAAGCTCGCCTGCTTGCCGACTACGGAGACTGTGGAAAGCCCGTTTGCTGCAATACTCACCTGCAGGAAATGCCACCCGTCTCGATGAAGATGGCAAAACTCCAGAAGGCGACACTGGATCCAAACAAGATTTCAGGGCGCTGCGGACGCCTCAAATGCTGCCTTCGATACGAATACGACACCTACGAAGACCATCGCCGGGAATTGCCTCCCATTGGTGCCACCGTAATAACCCGCAATGGCCAGGGTCGGGTTTTGTCGCAGGAACTGCTCGCAAAGAAGCTGGTGGTCGCGTTTGAAGACGGCCGCAGGCTCATGACCGATGCAGCCGATATCGTCACCGTGGTTTCCCGAGGTGGAAGGGGACGCCGCGAGGACGAAGATGATGAGTAAAATGTTCAGGAGGCTCTTCATTCAAATGAGTGGTTGTTGTAGAATCGCATCGGCTCATGAAGAATGTTGATTTTTTGCAGCACTCGTGAGATCCTTCATTCATCAGTTTCCTGTCGTTTGTGCCGGACTTTCTGCCTGGCGGACACTAAGCACCAGTCGGCAACCGGAACTCAGAGGTTTCTTCGGACATGACTTCGGTTCGAGATACATCTACTGCCTGCACCTACCATCCGCTGGCGTACAAATTCGTGTTCTCTGCGTTGAAGTACACACAGGAACAGCTGGGGCGCGATCGATCATCCGAAGCCACCGGACACATTTCCGGCCCGGAATTGCTTGAAGGAATCCGCCAACTGGGATTGCAGCACTTCGGAATGCTCTCCCCGGTTGTCTTTAAGCGATGGGGAATCAACGTCACCGATGACTTTGGACGCATCGTCTTTCAGCTGATTGAAGCGGGTGAAATGAGAAAAACCCAGGACGACCAACTTGATGATTTCCTGGGCGTCTACGAATTTGCAAAAGTCTTCCTGGACGATTACACACTCGACACCAGCGCCGCGTTTTCTCAGCAGGCCTGACGGCAGCCATTCAAAAGGCAACCAGTCAAAAGGCAATTCAGTGCCGCTGACAGAAAACGACATCTTTGCACGAATCGGTGCCGACGGAATCACAAAGCTCGTTGCAGGCTTTTACCGCCAAATCCCTGACGACGATCTGCTGGGGCCCATGTATCCGGCCGATGACCTGGCCGCGGCAGAAGAACGCTTGCGCCTGTTCCTGATTTTTCGCTTCGGTGGCCCACAGGATTACCTCCAGCGTCGAGGCCATCCCGCTTTGCGAATGCGGCACGCGCCCTTTGCGATCAATCAGGCGGCTCGAGACCGCTGGATGCAGCTGATGGAAACATCCATCGCGGAATGCCAGTTCCATGAAGATGTCTCGCAGGCCCTTCGAGGATTCCTCGGCCACGTCGCGACGTTCCTCATCAATCGATTCTGACGCTCGCCCCAACCGTGGTCATGGCCCGACAGTGAATTGAATGGTTGAAGTTCAGGACCTGGCGGGCGTTGTCGGCGTCGCTGTAATGGATTTGCCCTCTGGAATCAGCCGATCGAGAATTCCGTTCACGAAGGCACCTGAGTTTTCCGTCCCGAATTCCCGGGCGATTGTCACGGCTTCATCAATCACGACAGCCGGCGGAGTCCCCGTGATAGTCATTTCGTAAAGCCCCATGCGGAGAACATTACGGTCCGTGGGAGCCATTCGCTCAAGTCGCCAGTTAGTGGCAACCGCAGAAATCTTTGCGTCCAGATCCGACCGATGATCAAGAATGCCGGTAATCAGGTTCCATGCGAAATTCTGAACGGCCGCGTCTTTGAACTCCTTCGAAAGCTGCGCAGCAATTCGATCACGGTCCGCATCTGGCTGATGGTCCAGCAGATACAACATCTGGAGAACAAATCGACGTGCTTCAGACCGCCCAGCCATGAATACCCTGCATCGTTTCAAAGAACACACTGCGACAAACTCAAGACGCCATGCCTGCGACCGAGCCAATATGGTTAGCAGAGGATACCAGAGACACCCCTCGGCAGAGAATCTTCCTCTGGAATTCCCGGGAATGGACGAAACTCATCCCCGCACAATGCCACGATCCTTGTGGATCTTGTATTCAAACGCATCAACAAGCGCGATCCAGCTGGCTTCGATGATGTTTTCACTGACACCAACCGTGCTCCACACGGAATTCCGGTCCCTGCTCTCGATCACAACTCGAACCCGCGCGGCCGTCCCTTCCGCACTGTTGATGACTCGCACCTTGTAGTCCATCAGCGCCATCTCGTTCAGGCCGGAATAGACCGGCGTCAGGGCTTTCCGAAGAGCACTGTCGAGTGCGTTGACGGGACCATCTCCTTCTCCGACAACGTGCTGCTGCGTCGCTCCGCACGTGAGCTTGATGATCGCTTCCGTCATCGGCTCCCGAGCCTGGTTTTCGACATTCACTCGGTAGTGGTCCAGCGAGAACGATGCCGTAAACAGGCCTGTTTGCTTCATCACCAGCAGGTCGAACGACGCTTCAGCGGCCTCGAACTGATAGCCATCATTCTCCAGATCCTGAACGGCATTCAGAATCCGAACCATTGCTTCATTGTTCTCACTGATGTTGAACTTGTTCGTCTTGGCAATGATGTTCGATCGCCCGGAAAGCTCGCTCACCAGAATCCTGCGTTCATTTCCCACGGCTTCCGGAGTGATGTGTTCGTAACTTCGAGCAAGCCGGTTGACGGCATGAACGTGCATTCCTCCTTTGTGAGCAAACGCACTGGAGCCGACGAACGGCTGCCCCGAACGGAAATTCATATTGGCCAGCTCATACACATAGCGTGACAACTCCGTCAGCCTCTGGATTCCCCCTGGAATGAGCACGTCCTGGTTCAGCTTCAAAGACAGATTCGCTGCCACAGAAATGAGATCGACGTTGCCGCAGCGTTCACCGATGCCGTTGATCGTGCCCTGAACCTGAATTGCCCCGGCTCCAACGGCCGCCAGTGAATTTGCCACGGCCAGATCACAGTCATTGTGACAGTGAATTCCCACAGGCACGCTCACATGAGTCCGCAGCTCCTTGACAAACTGAGCGATCTGTTCGGGCAATGTTCCTCCGTTGGTGTCGCACATGACGATCATGTCTGCCCCGGCTTCGGCAGCCGTCTTCAGCGTCTGAAGCGCATACTCCGGGTTTGCTTTCCAGCCGTCAAAACAATGCTCAGCATCATAGATCGCCTCGCGGCCCTGCGACTTCACGTAGCTGATGGAGTCCCTGATCATCGCCAGATTCTCTTCCAGCGACACTCGCAGAACTTCCGTCACATGCAGATCCCACGTCTTTCCGACCACCGTACAGACCGGCGCTTTGGACTGGATCAGCGCCTGCATGCCGACATCTTCGGCGGCCGTTACGCCTTTTCGCCGAGTCATCCCGAAGGCACACACTTTGGCGTGCTTCAGAGGCATCTCTGCGACTCGCTGAAAATACTCTTCATCCTTCGGATTGGACAAAGGATACCCGCCTTCAATGTAGTCAAAGCCCAGCTCATCAAGTCGACGAGTAATCATGAGCTTGTCCTGCAGAGAAAAGTTAACGCCTTCTCCCTGAGAACCGTCACGCAGTGTGGTATCGTAGAGCTGAATCCGAGCCATAGGTCTGACCTGTCAGTTGAGCCAAGGTGGGGCTCATGAAGTCGAATGAGTCTCTGCCAACAAAAAAACCCTCAGGAGTTCCTGAGGGTTGCTGGCCGTCGATTTTGATGTCACTCAGGCATACATCACGGCTTGAACGGCAATAATGCCGCCAATGCAAATCGCAATGATGATGTGGATGCTCTGGAACATGCGACGAAATGTACGAAATTCCGGGTCGGAGCGTCAATCAAAAGTCGCGGTGAGTGAACTGATTCCGAATTCAGCCATGAATGTCCGTCACAACCGGTTTCAGCTGAACCGAGCACCAGCGTCGGTAAATCCCGCTCGCATTCGCTGTCAGAATCTCAGTCCGTCACCATCTTCACGCTGCCTCCGCTATCGCACGGGAGACTTGCCGATCAGCCTTCGCAGCAGGCCAATCTGACCCGCGTGCAGCATTTCGTGATGGGAACAAAACAGCAGCCCGCCCAGTTTTGTGGCGGTCACTGCAAACGGCATATCAACCGGCTCCTGGAGCACTTCATTGCTGACCAGGGGAAGTTCCTTCATCGTTTGCTCAAAGACGCGATCAAAGACGCCGCGAATCTCTGCCGGAGTCGGGTTCTTCTCCGGATCCGGGTCCGGCGTCGTGCCTTTGCTGAACTTCTTGCGAAATGAGGATGACATCAGGTCCATATCAATATCTGCTCGTCCGCGAATGCGAAACAGACACAAGCCATACTGCGCCATCGCCAGATGACCTACCTGCCAGGCAAGGTGGGACACTGCTTCGGCAGGCTGACGAAACCAATCAGCCGACTCGATGCCGTCCAGGAGAGTCAGTGTATATTCCCGAGCAAAACGAATCTGAGACATCGCCAGTTCCAGCGTCGCGGTCATGACCTTCACTTCCTGCCAGATAAAATCATCGTTCGCCAGGCGAACATGTCCGCACGATAGTCGAACAGCCGGTAAAGTCCACACTGCGACTATGGCAGATGGAAGAGACGCCTGGCGTTGGTCGTTGTGATCTGCGACATCTCGTCCGGCGAGATTCCATGAACCTCCGCGAGCACTCGATTCGTTTCCGCGACATAGGCCGGCTCGTTGCGTTTTCCTCGCCACGGCTGAGGTGCCAGGTACGGTGCATCGGTCTCCACCAGCAGTCGGTCGAGCGGA
>CAZIGZ010000038.1:0-45752 GCA_964538835.1 uncultured Chitinophaga sp.
CGAGGAATTCCAGGCGTTCCCGCACCCATTCCTTGCGGTGCGAGTAATCCTTGCGCGTCCGCCGGTCCTTGCCGTACAGATGAGTTCTGCGCACGCAGCGGTTGATGGCGTGAAAGACCTGGATCTCACTGTCGGCGACGATTTCCCGGCGGTTGACTCGCGGCATGCTGAAGGCTCCGAATGGTGGTGGTGAGGATGAGAAAAGAACAATAAAAAGACTGAATTCCTGTGTCAAGGTGGCTGGCACCTTAATGTGAGGGCACCTTGATGTGAGATTTGACCTTGGATTGTGCGTGATGCAAGGGCCGCTATTCTCTTGTGACGACTTCGTCCAGGTTGAGAAGGATGTTGGCTGTGAGTGCGTAGGCGTCGGGCTTCGGGGCTTGGGCGGTGGCGAGGGTTTCGATGTCGGATTTCAGGCCGTCAACCAGGACTCGAAGTTCGCGGGGTGATGGTTTGCGTCCTGTCACCGTTCGGAATCCCCAGGTCAGTTGTTCTTCGATGGTGATTCCGCCTTCGGTCTTCATGCGTTCGCCCAGTTTCTGTGCTGCTTCCATGTAGGTTGGTTCGTTCAGAAGAGCGAGCGCCTGGAGTCGCGTGTTGGTGCGAGATCGTTTGACTGTACAGATTTCGCGGTTTGGTGCATCGAACAGAGTCATCGATGGCGGTGCGGCGGTGCGTTTCCAGATCGTGTACAAACTCCTGCGGTAGCGGCCTTCACCTTCGTCTGCCTTGTACCCTCGCAGGTCCCCGTAGCGACTGGTCTCATCCCAGATTCCTTCGGGCATAAACGGGCGAACGCTGGGGCCGCCAATTTTCTGCACGAGCAGTCCGCTGACAGCGAGCGCCTGGTCGCGAATCATCTCGGCGGACAATCGAAACCGCGGACCGCGTGCCAGAAGGCGATTCTCCGGGTCCGCGGATGATGTTACCTTTGCTGACTGTTGATAGGTCTCACTCATCACAATCAGCTTATCCAGTGCCTTAATGTCCCAGGCATGAACTGGCTGCCCGACAACAGCCTTGAGTTGCGTCGGTTCCATGAACTCCGCGGCAAGCCAGTCGAGTAGTTCCGGATGGCTTGGCCACTCAGATTGCGATCCAAGGTTTTCTGTGGTCTTAACCAGACCGGTTCCGAAGAAGCGTTCCCACGAACGATTGACCCAGACTCGTGCGGTCAGAGGATTGCTTTCTGAAGTCAGCCATTGGGCGAAGCCGAGCCGATTCTGAGGATACTCCGTGGGCATCTGCGGGAGCGATGCTGGTGTCCCGCGTCCGACCTTTTCTCCCTTTCGATCGTACTGGCCTCGAACCAGAATGTAAGCCTCGCGCGGCTCTTTGCCTTCCTTCATGACCATGACGATTGGAAGTTGTTCACGATACGTCTGCAGCGCCTTTTCTTCACGTTCGACGACAGAGACCGCAGTCTTAGTTGCCGCATCACCATTTTCCAAAAAGTACTTCTCGAGGTCTGCTTTCTGTTCGGCAGTTCGTACTCCGGCTGCCACGGCAAGAGCTGACTTCACAGACTCGGGGAACGATGATCCGCCGGGAGTTAGTGTTTCCGCAGGCATTGACGACACGGACAATCGGAATCTTCCAATATTGTGCTGGTTGATCGCATCGTGTCGCAGCGTGATCTGGATCTCCGCACCTTCAGGAATCTCCAACGGAGATGATGACGCAAAGACTGCGCGGCAGATTTCACGACGAGTCGGTCCATCGACCGCCCAGCCTCGACGATTGCGATCCGGCTTGCCCTGCCCCTCCAGAATCATCGCTACCGTATAGCCGTTTTGCTCATAGTCCGCGACGGCTCGACCGAACGTGACAGCCAGAGGCTGCGACAATCCTGGAGCATTGATCTGCACATCCACATCTGTCAGAACGAAGTTGCCGTTCGGGTAGCGACCAAGGCTTTGATTCGGAAGCGAGGCATCCGGAAAACACTCCAGCAGCAGTCCGGAGAACACACCCTTGGCAATTGGTGCACGAATCACATACTCGTCGTTGGCAGGATTGGTCCCGCCTGCCAGCCATGAACCGTCGGGCTGTTCCGCCAGCGTTGCTCTGCCGAGGCTTTTCGCATCCGCCACATCAAGCTGTTTCCATGTGGCCTCAGACGACTTCAGCTTCCCGATCATTTCCGCTTCCCATGCAGCCTGTCGCTCCGGGGCGGTCGCTTTGATCATGACAAGATGAGCCTTGGCGGCAGCAATCGAAGCCTCAAGTTTTGCAATCTGTGCGTTGCTTTCGGCCGACACAACGGTGTGCACCGGACGGCTGTTGCCTCGTCCCGGGCTGCCGCCTTCACTCTCAAGAACTCCGCTTTCGTCCACGGAATTGAAGTACGCAAACAGCTGATAGAATTCGCGCTGCGAGATCGGATCGTACTTGTGGTCGTGGCAGCGACAGCAATTCAAGGTGAGTCCCATCCAGGTGAGACCGACGGTTTCAACACGATCAATGACTGTTTCGGCGAACCACTCTTCTTCAATGCGGCCACCTTCACCATTCAGCCGAGTATTCCGGTTGAATCCTGTCGCGATGATCTGATCCTGAGTTGGATTCGGAAGCATGTCGCCGGCCAGTTGATCAATCGTAAACTGATCGAACGGCTGATTCTGATTAAACGCGTTAATCACCCAATCCCGCCACGCCCACATCTGACGTGACGAGTCGACCTGAAAGCCGTTGCTGTCAGCATACCGCGCGAAGTCGAGCCATTGCTGAGCCATGCGTTCACCGTAAGCGGGTGATGCAAGCAGCCGGTCGACAACCTTCTCCCAGGCTTCCGGTGATTCGTCCGCCAGAAATGCGTCGATCTCTTCCAGAGTAGGTGGCAGCCCGGTCAGATCCAGCGTCACTCGACGAATCAGAGTCTCACGCGTTGCTTTCGGAGACGGCGTGAGGGATTCCTGCTCCAGGCGATGTCGAACAAACGTGTCGATCGGATGACTGGTGTCTGGAGTCGACTTCAGCTTCGGAACTGGTGGTCGTTCCACGGGAATGAAAGCCCAGTGCCCCTGATACTCCGCACCGGATTCAAGCCATTTCCGGAGTGTCTGAATCTGAGCGTCGGTCAGTGACTTGCCGGACGACACAGGAGGCATCTGCAGATCCGGATCATGACTCGTGACGCGTTTCCAGAGTTCGCCCTGATCGATCGTCCCGGGAACGATGGCCGGACCGGAGTCACCACCTTTGCGAGCCGCCTCGGCGACATCCAGTCGAAGGTTACCCTGACGCTTGTTCTCATCCGGGCCGTGGCACTGAAAGCACGCATCAGAAAGGATCGGGCGAATGTCTCTGTTGAACGAGAGATCATCCACTGCCCATGCGACGCGAGAAGAAGCACCGCATGCCATCGTCAGCAGAAGAAGAGCGCTGCAGCGAAGACCCGGGCAGAACGGAGACGGCGTCAGGAGTGACAGGATGGAGCGACTGACGACAGTCACGTGACCAAAGTGCCGCAACATGAACATACGAATCATAGACAAGGCTCGACATGGTGGGACCAGAATGGGCGAGACTGGATAAGTTACTTTGCCGGAACCCCAATTGCACCTGGAAAGGTCCTTTGGTTGCGGTGACTGAGAGTTCGGGCGAATCTGGCAGGCAAGGCAGTCTGGCAGGTCCCTGGCTTGCAGGACGGCAGCAGCAGATTCGGCCGAAAAATTCGATGTCGAAGACGCGTGCTGTCGTAGATTGATTGCCGTAAGTTGTTTTCATTAAATAAGTTGCGTGACAATGCAGCGGCCGGCATTGGCATTGACCTGATTTGACGAAATGTCGTAGAAAATGCGGAAAGTACCTCAAGTCGGACGTCCGAACTTTCTCAGCGGCACATTCGGCCTGAGGGACAATCGGTGATTTTCATCGAATATCCTGTCTTTAATCTCGTCTCGTTACTCTCCCTCCTTCTCTCTCACCGCTGTTCGATTGGATGCGTGTCACACACGAATCGAATCAACACCATTCAACGAATCTTTGGCGTTTCGCAACGGAACGTCAGAAGGAATTCGCTGAGACCAGAAATGGACTTACGAATTCGACTGGTTTGTTGAATGGACAGCAGGCACGGACCCATGCCTCGCAAACACAACGAATGCAGGACGAATGCAGCCGCGCCTCTGCCTGCAGAGTCCGAAGAAAATACGCGCAGAGGGCTTGCTGGTTCGGTTTCCCATGTCACAACCTCAACTTGCCGGAGAACGCTGATGTTCGCCTCGCTGATGATGGTTGTATTGACGGCCGCCGGATGTCAGGGCCCCAATCATTTTTATGCAGAAGACTCTTACTTTGGTCAGCGACTGCCGGACGGCCTGCGACTGGCACGTCAGGCGAATACTCAGGAAGTCGACCTGTCGCGACTTGCGAGCGGAACAGGTGGCAGTGAAACGATCGGCATTGGCGATGTGCTTGAGATTCAGGTCGCTGCCGGTCTGAACGAAGATGATCAGTCCAAGATGGCAGCTCGAGTACAGAACGACGGCACGATCAGCCTGCCTGAGATTGGTACCGTGACGGTCGCAGGCATTGAACCTCAGGGGGCGGAAGCACTGATTCGAGCTGAGGCCATTCGCAAAGAGCTTTATCGAAATCCGACCGTGACGGTCAGTGTCGCCCATCAGAAAATGAACAAGGTGCGAGTTATCGGAGCCGTCAAGGAACCTGGTGTTTACGATCTGCCGCCGAATGCCAGTGACGTGGTTTCTGCGCTGGCGGCAGCGGGTGGACTTGCCGAGGACGCCGGTCAAAAGGTGGAAGTTCGCAACCCGGCACTTCGAGGACGTCAGCCGCGTCTTTCAGTGGCGGATGGTTCCGACGGAACCCCGGTGGATTCGGTCAGTGCCACTTCCGGAGCGGACAGCATGAATTCGTATACGATCGATCTGATCTCTGCGGCGAAGGCAGGAGACGGACAGTATTCGGTTCAGGACGGTGGGGTCGTGATGGTGGAAAAGCGTGACCCGGCTCCAGTGTTTGTTCAGGGACTGGTCAGGAAACCGGATCGTTATGACTACCCGATCGGCCAGGACATGCATCTTCTGGATGCCCTGTCGATGGCTGGCGGCACGTCGAACCAGCTTGCGGACAAGATCTTTGTGATTCGACAGGTCGCGGGTTCCAAGAACCCGGCCGTGATTCAGGTGAGTTATCGGGAAGCCAAACGCAGTGCGGATTCCAATCTGCGGCTTGGTCCGGGAGATGTGGTTTCAGTCGAACAGACTCCTGCCACAGTGCTGATGGATGTTGTGAACATCGTGCGATTCGGTGTTACAGGATCAACTCAGCTGTTCTAGTTGAAGTTGCTGGCCGTCTGACGCTTCGGCATGACGCTGGAAGTCTGATGGCAAAGAGAATGTCTTGAACGTCAGGGAGGGCGGAAAGATGTCGGGTGCAGACAAAGCAGTGTTGGCGTTACCGGATCAGCAGAATGCTGCCGCCACAACATTGCACTTGATCTTCCGCTTCCTGCGCACCGTCCGGCTTCGCAGCGGAATCCTCGTTTCCTCGCTCGTTGTCTTCGGGATTCTTGGCGCGGTCTATTACATCACCGCAGAACGCATCTACGAATCCAACGCATCGATGTACATCGTTCGCAAAGGAACGACAGTCAATCAGGACACGACGGCGAACTCATCCAACCCGATGATGGACATGCCGACCTTTGTGGCATTGATGTCCAAAGAACAGGTGATTACTCGAGCGCTTCAGTTGCTGCCGAAGAACTTTCGGGATGTTGACCTTGCGGGTTATCCGGAAACGATGTGGGTGAAGACTGTTCGAGATAACCTGGCTGTCTCATCGGCGTTCAGTACGAATATTCTGGACGTCAGCTATCAGTCACGTGACCCGAAGGCTGCGGCGGCGATGCTGAATGCCCTTCTGGCCGGATACGTTCAGTACCTTGACGAAACGAATCGTGGTCTGTCCGAAGACGGCCTGAAGACGCTGCAGGACAAACTGACTCGGCTTGAAGATGAACTCCAGGATCTTCAGAGCACCCGGCTTCAGCTTCGAGCTTCTGCACCGGAATTGATTGAAACAGGCGACAAGAACAACAACAGCCTGAACGTGATTTCAAAGAACATTGAACTGATCACTCAGGACTATTCCAACGCGCGGCGAGCCACGGAACATACTCGAACAACGGCCGCTGCTCTTCAGCGTGCCATTGCCAACGGCGAAGACATTCTGCAGTTCGCATCCGAGACTATGGACTCTGCCGGCCGCCAGCTGATTGAGCAATCGATGGGGCTGGGATCACAGGATAACTTTACGATTCAGCGCATCCAGCAGGCGATTCTGGATCTGTATGCACAGCTTGGCGATGCACAGCAAAAGTATGGGCCGAAGCATCCGACTCTTCTGAAGATTCAGGCTGAGATTTCCATGAAGGAACAGTACCTCGCCCAGGTTCCGGCTCAGCAAAGAGCAAAGACAGATGAACTCAGCCGAAATGTACTTGGCCCGCGACTGGCCCAGTACATCAACCAGCAGCTCTTAAAGAATGAGCAGAATGAGAGATCCATTCTGGCTCGTCTGACTGCCGAACAGCAGCGGGCACAGACTCTCTCCGAAACGATGACACAGCTGACGGACATAGAGCGACGAATTGAACAGCTGTATGAACAGAAGCGACAACTGGAAGAACATGCGGACGGCATTGCACTGAACAAGGACACGTTCCTCAGCACACAGATTGCCAGCCGTCCGACGGTTCCGACTCGCCCCGTCTCGCCTCGCCTGGCAATTACCGGCTTGTTGTCTCTGATGCTGGGAACCGCGTTCGGTCTGGCGATCATCTGGGTGCTCGACATCATGGATGACCGTTTCCGAACTCCGGAAGAGCTGAAGCTGCATCTGGATACTCAGGTGCTGTCGATGATTCCTCGTATGTCCGAGCTGACCGGTGAGGGGTTCGAGGCGGTGATGTGTCACGTGAAGCCTCATTCGAAGGAAGTGGAAGCGTTTCGTGCGCTGCGAACCAGTGTTGAGTTTTCGCCGCAGGAAACAAACCGGCTGGTGGTGACGAGCACAGAGCCTGGTGACGGCAAGACGACTGTTTCTTCCAATCTGTCCGTCGCGTATGCTCAATCGGGCAAGCGGACATTGATGATCGACGCGGACATGAGACGCCCCGGTCTTTCCACAATGCTGGGACTCAGAGACGAAACCGGTCTGTCGAAGATCCTGAAAGCCACAGAAGATCTGGACGTCGCTATCAGTCGCAATCTGCGAACGACTGTCGTCAACGGCCTGGACATTATTTCCTGCGGACCTCGTCCCGTGAATCCGGCGGAACTGCTGTCTTCCGAGCGATTCGCGAATCTGCTTTCGTGGGCGGAAACTCGATACGACCAGATCGTGATCGACGCTCCTCCGGTGCTGGCGGTGAGCGATCCTGCGATTGTTGGACGACTGGTCGACGCCGTGGTTCTGGTGGTTCGACCGGATAAAGACCGGAGACGCATGGTGATCCGTGCGGCTGAAACTCTGCGCACACTGGGCTGTAACCTTCTGGGCGTCGTCGTGAATCATCTGAGTGTCACTGACGCGGGTGGCTACGGTTACGGCTACGGATATGGCTATGGCTATGGATATGGCTATGGACATGATCAGGAAGATGCCCCTGAGCAGGATGTTGCCCGTGGGTTGTCGGCCATCGCCGGAACCTACAGTGATAGTGAGCAGCGTGACACTGTTCGAGCTGCGTAACTGCGGCACATCGAAGACAGATCAGATGACCTTAATGACCTACTTTCCCTTTCGTCTGTGACTGACAGCTTTTGCTTCACCTATGACATCTCGATCAGGACAACGTAAATCCAGCAGTACAAACGGCAAGGTGGATCGATTCTTCACCTCGTCACAGTGGAGCATCGCGGACACACCTCGTCTGCTGTTGCTGACCGATGCCCTGATTGTTGTGCTGTTTCTGGTGTTTCCATTTATCATGGGCGGTCGGGAAGCGTGGGGGCATCGGGTCCTTGTGACCCTTGCGTTCGCGCTGGGATCGGTCTGGTGTCTGCACCGCTGTAACACTGGCGGTCGACTGCGGCTTCTGGCACTGGAGCCCCTGCTGGTTGCGGGGCTGCTCGTCGTTTGGGTTCAGACAGTGGCGCTGTCTCCGGATGTGTTGAAGCAGCTGTCTCCGGAATACAAGCGGCTTATTCCGGCCTGGGCGTCGACGCAGCTGGCGGCAGACGGCACGCCGGGCACTGCGGCATGGTCAACGGCCAGCTTTTACCCCGCAGAAACACGCCATGCCTTTTTGATTCTTCTCTCGTACGGTGTGATTGGCATCGTGCTGTCACAGCGTCTGCAGAGTGAATCGGACTGTCACAAACTGCTGAAGCTGATTTCGTGTTCCGGCATTCTGATGGCCGCGTTCGCAATGCTGCAGCAGATGACTTCGAACGACAAGTTCTTCTGGTTTTATCAGCATCCCTATACAGGCACGCGCGAGGTTTTGAAGGGAGCATTCACGAACCGCAATCACTTCGCCCAGTTTCTTGCGCTGACAACGGCACCGCTGCTCTGGTGGATGCTGGCTGGACGTGAAATTCGAAAAACGCCGACGGTTCTGGAACGTAAAGGGCTGGGACCCGCGGAAGGCAGTCATTCGCGATTCGATGACTTGATCGATGTTAAACTGCTGTTGCTGATGTGTGCGGCCGGCGGAGTACTGCTTTCCGTCATGCTGTCACTGTCTCGCGGCGGTATGGTCGCTGCGGGGATTGCCTGCTGCGTTTGCCTGGGAGGACTGTGGCGAAGCGGCAAAGTCCGATCATCGCTCGCCGCGGTGATTGTGGCGCTGGGTGTCATTGCGATTGGGGGGATCGTTGTCTTTGGCCAGGACAAAGTGGAGACTCGTGTCTCACAGCTGGCCTCTGCCGATGCTGACAAGATTGACCAGATGAACGCACGTCGCACCATCTGGAAAGCGGACATTAAGGCTATCAAGGCGTTTCCAATCCTCGGCACAGGTGTTGGCAGTCATCGTCATGTGTATCGAATCTACATGGATGAACTGGCCGAGTTTTCCGGCATGACGTTTTCGCACGCGGAAAGTTCCTACATCCATCTGGCGCTGGAGACAGGGCTGGCCGGGGTCGCCTTGCTGGCCATGGGTCTTCTGTTTGTTCTGGGGCGATTACTGATTCATCTGATTCGACGATCTGAACCGGAACGCATCGCTGCGATCGCCGCGGTCTTCGCAGCACTGGCTGGCGGCGTTGTCCATGCGGCCTTCGACTTTATCTGGTATGTTCCGGCCATCGTGGTGATCACAATCGCACTGATCATTGTCGGGCTCCGACTGTGCAGCGGGTTTCATCAGGAAGCCGGCCTGCCGTGTCCTCGGATCGCATGGATGTGTGGCGGAATTGCCTGCCTGCTGATGCTGGGACTCAGCCAGCCGGACCTTGCTCGTCGAGTTGCCGGGGAGAAGCTCTGGTATCAGTACCTGATCGTCGCCAAGGAGTCGCTTCGAAGTTTGTCCGAAGAATCTTCGTCGACGCTGAACCTGGGGCAGTCGCAGCCGGAGAAGGAACAACCAGAGTTTCTGGAGCGAGGAACGGATGTCGCTCGATATGACGATAAGCCGGAAGCTCCGACGTATCAGCCGCTTGAAGACTCACTCCGCCGCCAGATTGCGCTGCTGATGGAATCCGTTCGAGTCTGTCCCAATCAGGCAGATGCCACATGCCGACTGGCCAAGAAATGCATCGACCTGTTCGAGATCCTGCAGACTCGAAGCGAAAATCCTCTGCCGCTGCCTCATATTCGTGATGCTGTTCTGGCATCGAACTTTGACAGCACGGAATCGATGAACGAGTTTCTGACGAAGGCGTTTGGTCCCTCCGTTAAATTGCTGGCTCTCAGCGATCAGATGTCCCGAAAATCCCTGGCACTGTGCCCGCTGCAGGACGAACCGTATAAGTATCTGGTGTCGGTGGGATTCATGCGGGATCCTCAGGATCGTCTGAACGAACGCATGATGGCTCAGACGCTGCGACTGGGGCAGAACTCACCGTCGACGCGATTTGCGATTGGTGAATCCCTGTTGCTGGCGGGAAAACTGCCAGAAGCACTTCGTCACTGGAACGTCGTGTTCCATTCGACTCCCGAAATGCGTCGAGACATCTGCAGACGACTGGGGCGAAAATTTGCTGTCGATGTGGTCCTGATGAACTTTGATCCGACCGTGGATGAATTAATGGACGTGGTTTCGACGTACAGCGAGTTTCATCGGAAACAGGATCTGGAGAAGCTGCTGCATGTCGTCGACGAAAAGACTCAATTCATCGAGACGAAGAAGGGCAAAGAGAGTGGTGATGGCAACGAGAAGTACCTCTCACTGCTGATGAAGGCGAATTCACTGGCGGACGAACTGCGCGACTATGAACGCAGTGAGGTATTGCTGCGTCGAGCGATTACCGCAGCGCCGGACGCGGAACCTCCTCACCGCGCTTTGGGACTGCTGATGCTGCAACTGGAACGCTTCGATGAAGCGGAAGAACAGTTTGCCTGGTGCTATGACCAGATGCCCGGAGATACAAAGCTCCAGGAACTGCGTCGAGAATGCCGTCGACTGCAGGCGGTAAAAGATCGCAAGATACGGTCCGCGTCAATCTCGCGAAGAAAGAAAGACTAGCTCCGCTGTCTTGTGGATCCAACGGAGCCCGCTGGTTCGGATTCACGCGGGTTGCAGTTCATGACCATCCGGGCTCTGGCCGCGATTGCGATTTTCGCGCTGTGCCTCTGATTATCCGTTGGAAGGAACGGTCCGGGATCGTCAGCGAAGTTCCACTTCTGCCTGAACCAGGATGTTGGCGGCCTCTTTGTCACCGGCCCAAACCGGGATGTCGCATTTCGTGGCCATCCAGCCGTTATGGACCAAAGTTCCGGTGCTCGCAGCTGAATCCACTTTTCCGGTGCGACGAATGCGATGGGGCTGCTCATTGGCCAGCGCGACTGAAGATCCTTCCGGCGTATCGAGTACCGGGCGAATGGCAAACTGGCGTTCGAGAACCGCGCCGCAGTCTCGATGAATGTCGCGTACTGCGGCTCCGATCTGAGCATCCGAATAGGCGTCGATCGGCTCTTTAAGGAAATCGAGCAGTCGTCCTTCACGCTGCAACGACGCCAGAAGGCTCAGCGCATCACTTCGAGTCGGCTTGGGAGCCGGGGCAACAGGAGCCGGGGCCGGGGCTGTGACGGGAGCGGCGGGCAGTGCGGCGGGCGGTGCAGCAAGCAGGCTGGCAACTCGCTCCGCCATCGTTCCGTTCGTCAGGATTTGCCACGCCAGTGACAATCTGCCCATCGTCAGTGTGTCCTTAATCTATGAGGAGAGAATTGAAAGCAATCACGCTTCAATTCAAGGAAGTGTCTGAACAAAGAACCGGGGACACAGAGTAACAAGGTGGCGCCGGTCCCGACCTCCCCCGGACACAGTATTTGAACATTTCCCGTGGCCCGGGTAGAAACTAGTTCATCCTGCAGAACCACCCTCTCGCAGGAATTGGAAACGGCGGGCTCTTCATGTTTTCTGAACAGTCGCGGCCGAAGATCAATGCGTCATTCAAGCTTTCTCTATTTGCCTGACAGGAGATGATGATGAAGAAACGCGGATTTACTCTGATTGAACTGCTTGTTGTGATTGCCATCATTGCAATCCTTGTGGCACTTCTGCTGCCCGCGGTGCAACAGGCTCGCGAAGCGGCACGACGAACTCAATGCAAGAACAATCTGAAACAGATTGGCCTGGCTCTGCATAACTATCACGATACCGTGAACGTTTTTCCATGGGGGTATGATGAGCGTGAAACCCTCTGGACTGCGATGATCCTTCCTCAGATTGAACAGCAGAACCTGTATGCCACATTGATCTGGCAGGAATCCGGGCCAGGAAACTGGGATGCTGTCGGTTCACCAAATTCAAAGGCCTGTGCCACGATCATTCCAGCCTTTCGATGTCCATCAATGCCCCTCGAACCTCGAGATAATGAAGGCATTACGGGACGAGTTCCAGTGAGTTATCGCGGAGTGGCCGGAGCACTGATCGCTTCCGATGACCTGTCGACTCGCCCGGCCGGGTTCAACACGGCCCAGTTCCGCGCACTGGAAGAAGTTGGTCTGGACGGAATGTTCTTTGGCTGCAGCAACATCAAGATGAGGGACATCACGGACGGTACTTCCAACACGCTGATGGTTGGTGAATCCCGCACATCAACATACTCCAAGGATGGTCAGCAGATGGACTACTGGCAGTTTGGATGTCCTCAGTCCGGCGGATGGGTCTACGGCGGTCTGGGTGGAACCGAATACTCAGAAGGACTTGGTTCTGCCGTGGTCAAGATCAATGCGAATCTCGATCCGAATTTCAATGGCGTGTTGATGGAGATGGCATTTGGAAGCTATCACGTCGGCGGTGCTCAGTTCACGATGGCTGACGGTTCTGTCCGCTTCATTTCCGAGAACGTTGACTTGAATCTTTATCGATCTCTGGCAACCCGCGGAGCTGGCGAAGTCGTTGGCGACTTCTAAAACGTTTGGGTTGCCCGCGGATCGTTCGCGGCTCAACGGGGCAGCTGATTGGTTGCCGGATTGCCGCTTGACGTTGTTCGTTGTTATGAAAACTGAAAGCCGAGACCTCATTCTCGAAATGGAGCATGGATTCCTGATGATCAACCTTCAAACTCGATTCGCCGTTTTCGGTCTTCTGCTGATGGCGGCCGGATGCAGCGCAAACAATGAAATCGACTATGGAAAAGTGAAACTCGTTTCTGTCAGCGGAACAGTCACACTGGATGGTCAGCCTCTGGCAGGCGCGGTCATTTCGTTCGATGACCCGGCCACAGGCAACTTCTCTTTTGCTCGAACGAATTCAAGCGGCAGTTATACGCTGCAGTTTGATAGTGCGGTTGACGGTGTCACGCCGGGCAAGAAGACCGTGCAGATCAGTACCGTTCGAAACATCCTTGGCCTCCGCGGTGAAGAAGGCGAGGAGGCAGGGGAAGCTTCGACAGAAGGCCAGAAGGCTGAAGCAAAGAAAGAACAGGTTCCGGAGTGCTATAACAAGAAGACGAAGCTGGAAGTTGAAGTGACACCTGACAAATCAACGTTCAATTTCGATTTGAAGTCGGATTGTTCAACAACCGGTGCCAGCTGAATCACTCTGGTCAGATCAACCACAACGCTGCAACATCCCGGGTTTCGACCCGGGATGTTTTTTTGATCCAGAACACCGGCCTGAAGGCTCATCGTGCAGAGGGTCCTGTCAGGCTCATTGCCCATGCGACTGGCAATCAGTTCTGCCTGACCTGATCAACGTCAATGGAAACCTCACAGAACGTCAGTGCGGCCAGACCATTCTGACCGAGCAGGATGTTGTCAGGATTCCAGTTTTCGCTGTCGAGATAGGTGATTTTGCCGGACTGAGTTGGTCCCTTCAGCTTCAGAGTCATGCGACTTCCGCTGGCACTTCCGGAGAGAACCTGTCTCGGTTCTCCGTCGAGATGAAACTGGCTGACGAGGGAATCGGACCATTGAATGTTCTGGTCGAAATCCAGAGCAATCTCATCACGCCTGTCCGATGTGAACCAGGCACGCTGGAGGTTTGGCGGGTCGAACGATTCGACATGTCGATGATAAAGGTGAGACTGCATCATCGGATGCAGCAGCCGAGCAAACTCCGCGTAGCCCGCGGCCGGAAAGTGACAGCCTCCCGGCGGCTTAACTCCCAGTGTCGACATCACGCTGAGGTTGGAAAAGAGTCGCGGCATCGTGCGCTGCACTTCACGCAGCCGATTGTCTGAACCATTGATTCCCATGGCACATGATTTAGGCCAGATCTGGAACATGTAGTAGTGCTGCACATTGGGATAATCTTCTTTCCAGCTGGCGGCCAGATCGACAAAGTACTGTCGATACGTTTCGTAGCCAAAACCTCCTGTCGGCCCGTCCGCACCCTGATCGTTTTCGCCCTGATGCCACATGACGGCTCGAATCCCGTGGGTCAGCTTTGCCTGTTGAACTCGCCACAACAGGCGACCGTAGATGCTTTGAACGTCTGTTGGATCATCCTGATTGCGCTGGTGCTGATCGATGCGAGTCCCGCCAACGGCCCCATTGATGATGCAGATCGGAATCTGTTCGCTCTCAACAAGTCGTCTTCCCAGTTCCATGCCCCAGTATCCGATTTCCGATCGACCACCAGGATTGCGAGCTTCCGCATGGGCCCACAGAGTCAGTCGCGATCCGTTCGGATCCCCGGCGGTTGCGCCGAACGTGCGAACCCACTCTGATGGCTTGAGAGGATTGTCTTGACCAAAGTCTGTGGCAACGGCATTGGACTGGCCGCAGATAAGATACGCATCGCCGCAGACGATGTTCTTTGCTGTATGAACGACCGTTTCGTTGTCACCCTTCTTGACGCCGAACTCCGTGCGATAGTGAATCAGTCCCGGTTTCAGTTTCACAATGATCGAGTACTTCCCGTCATTGCCAACCAACGCAGTTTCTGTCGCGAATAACTGTTCGCCGGCATATGTTCGCACGAAGACAGAATCCGCTGCCTCAGAAAGCGTTCCTGCATAAACCAGCGATCCGAATGTCGGGCTATTCCCTGCCGGGTTATCCCGAGCAATAAACTGGTTGTCTTCCGGCTGTTCCGAATCGGCAATCGGCCGATTGATCCATTCATCGGGGGACGAAGGTTCTTTCACGTCGATCTGAACCGTATGGCGAGTGGGCGTACCGCCGTTCGAGACGGCTGCTGTGACTTGCAGTTGACCACTGCCCTGAGCACGTGTCAGGACGAGCTTCTCGCCTTCCACACGCTTGATGACGGCAATGTTATCCACCGACCATTGAATCTTCAGGTCGCCGGCGGCTTTTGCGTGCATTGCCGAGCGGTTGGAGATCACAGGTATGATTTCGATCGTTTGTCGACCGTCCCAGCTCTGTGGAGCAGTCAGCGTGAAGAGGGGTTCCGGAATGTCATCACGAATCGAGATCGCAATTTCCTGTGTCTTCACAGTGTCAGCATAGACCGCCTTGAAGATCAGCGTCGCAGTGGTGCCCGAAGCCGATGCATTGTCATTCAATGCCGCATCATTGCTCCTGACTCGTCCCGCGTGAAATGTGTGCTGAAATCGATTTGTGGCAACGATCGATTCCTGTTCGCCGCGTTTTTCGATCCACACGACTTTCTCAGCGCCGCCCGCTTTTGCGCTGAGCGTCATACTTTGCCCTTCGGACATCACCAGTTGTGATTGCGAGACTGCGAACTGATCACCGGTTTGCTGCAGTACGCCCACAAGTGACTGATTCGGTTTCTGATTTTCGTACTGAAGCCTGATCCACTCCGGCGACCGGACAACGCTGGAAACTCGAACTTCATCAAGGTCGCCGATGAAGTCGTAGTTGTGATACCAGCCTCCCAGAAACAAACGTGCCGGGGTTCGAATGTTGAGCGGGCTTCCACGACTGACATTCGTATCATCAACGACGCCGTTTACGTAGAGATTTGCTTCACCTTCGCGATACGTATGCACAATCTGAGTCCACTCTGCCATGGGCAAACGTGTTTTGCCGTCCACGTTGCCGCCGGAGAAATAACAATCCATCCGAACGTGAGGCGGACTGCGGAACTGCATCACGACTTTGCCCTGAGCCTGCTCATTGCCCCACCCAATGAGTGTGCCATTCGTTCGCTCCGGCCGAAACCAAAGCTCCGTACTGTGAGCATTCGCGCCAGTGGGCAGCGTTGTGATTTCTTCGCCGGCCGTGAAGCCTTTGCCTTCGACAAAATGTCGCGCTGTTCCGATCACGCCGGTGACAGCAGACGTACCTGTATCTTTGCCGAACAGGCTTCCGGTCTCATCGCGCAGCTCTTCATTCATGTGCCACACTGCGAGGTATCCATTCTCCTTGTTGAAGACCGCGGTTCCACTGGATTCGCTCTTCGCTTCAGGATTTCCCCATCGCATCAGGATCTGCTGTCGTGAGTTTCCCTGAAGCTCCGGAATCCTCACCCAGACGCTCGCTCGACCTGCCTGAGCATTCCATTCTTCAATCTGATACGGGAGCGATTCTCCGGTGGTCAGCGAGAACCTGATGTCATCTCCGCTGGCCGATGCCTGGGCAAAATCGAAGACATCCGAATGAAGCCTGACCAGCAATGGAAACTGCTTAACCCTTGTTCCCTCCGGCAGATTCGCGCCATCGGGAGTCGTCAGAATCCAGATTGACCCGGAGTGCTTCCAGTCCTGCAGGCCCGATGTGGCTTTTTTCGAATCCTGATCTTCCGGGTCCTTCTGCCTGTTACCGCCCTTCTGCGCCGCCTGATCAGACCACAGTTCTTTCAGAAGTGTCAACATCTCCGGATCGTGTTTTTCCAGTTCATCGCGAGTAAACGGGAAGAAGTCATTCGTCGAAAAGTACGCTTCGGAAGACTCTGCAAAGTACTCCATCGGACTGGACATCGCATACGCGCGAACTTTCGCTGAACGGCCGTCGCCAAATCGCTGCTCGACGTTGTCATAGAGCTTCTTCTCTTTTGCACTTTCGAATGCCGCCTGAATCCTTACGTTGCCAAAACCATCCGGCAAAACCCGGTCGTGATACCCATGCGCCAGTTCGTGCAGAGTGAAGTTGGGCATCCGTTTTGTCTCCTGTTCGAAGATGCGGATGTTGGTGAACTCCACGGCCTTCGCCATTGCCGGGTTACGATTGTTGTTCTTCAGCCAGCCAGCATCCGGGTGGTACTCCGCGCGCGGCTGAATGCCTGGATATTCCGGTGACAGCCACAGAGGTACCTTCCTCAGTTCCTCAACCGCGGCTTTGGGCACGACACGCACAATCTCCCTGAGCTGACTGGTCAGCAGCTTGATCGCACGTTTGGTCGCCGCTGCTTCGTCCCGCAGCAGGTCTTTACTGATGTGGACGGTCCAGCCTTCTATCTTCCGGGTCTGATGACTTTCACTCTGTTCATCAGCGAAAGCCGCAATGCCACAGAGACACAGTGCAAGGCAAGTGGTTAGTAGGAATCTCAAAGCGGGTGTCCTGTTTCAGGAGTTGCGCGGGCGACGCCGTCTATACTTGCGACGGCTTAGACAGTGTAGCGGAGAGGAGAATGTGTTCCCGGTTGGTGGCGAGCAAATTCAATGGCCGCGATAGATCTTTCTGGTGTGGACGTCGCCAGCTTCGTCACATCCGCAGTGCCTTCGAGCGACTGGACCGTTTGCCCGGGCGGTGAATAGACTCCGGATCGATCTCACGGTGAATTTACGAGTTCCCTTCGACCTGATCTCACCAAAGGGCATGAACATGACGTCACGCAGGCTTGTTCCCTGGTTCCTTGTGCTGTTGTTGACAGGCGATGAAGGTATCGTCGGGGCTCAGGATGGATCCACTGAGGTGGCGCATTCTCAGCGGTGCTTTGTCATCAGCTCCGATCAGGTGAAGCTGGCGATTACCGAGACTGGTGGGCACATGGCGCCGGTGACTTTCTTTCGGACATCTGATCATCCGGTTCAGCCCTATCACATCAGTCCATGGCAGGATGAACCGGCCAGCGAAATGCCGGCACCTGTACTTGTTCCTCTGCGAGGTGATTTTTTCTGCATGCCGTTTGGAGGCAACCAGGCCGCATTCGGGAATGAGCAGCATCCGCCTCATGGAGAGATCGCCGGTGCCTCATGGAAGCACGTAGCCACTCGGAAGTCCGGACGCGTGACCACGCTGGTGTTGTCGTTCGAAACCAAAGTTCGCGCGGGAAAAGTCACCAAAGAGATTTCGCTCG
The DNA here is from genome assembly GCA_964538835.1 of uncultured Chitinophaga sp. Taxonomy (GTDB): domain Bacteria; phylum Planctomycetota; class Planctomycetia; order Planctomycetales; family Planctomycetaceae; genus SXXK01. The sequence goes on from CAZIGZ010000038.1 coordinate 17,819, forward strand.
CGGATTCTCAGAATGTCGTTTATTCGAGGCACACGATTGAAGGCTTCAGCGGTCAGGTTCCTCTGGGGCATCACGCAACCCTGGCCATGCCGGATGAGGAAGGTACCGTACGTCTTGCCGCCAGTGAGTTTCGTTTTGGGATGACCTACCCCGGACTCTTCAGCGACCCAAAGCTGCGCGAGTATCAGGCTCTGCAGCCCGGAGCAAAATGGAAGAAGCTCAGCGAAGTGCCGATGGCCTGGAAAGGTCAGCCTGATGCGGATCTCAGCCGGATGCCGGGGCCACAGGGGTATGCCGATCTGGTGCAGATCTTCAATGAGTCACCTGAGAAGACCGGCGATGTTGCCTGGATGACGGCGACGTTTGCGAAAGACGGATACCTGTGGTTTTCGTTGAAGGATCCAGCCATTTTGAACAGCACTGTGTTCTGGATGGAAAATTGCGGACGTCACGGACATCCATGGAATGGTCGCAACAACTGCCTGGGGCTGGAAGATGTGACCGCGTACTTTGCTGACGGGCTCGTTGCTTCTGCTGAATCCAACATTATCAGCAAAGAAGGAATTGCAACCGCCGTCGAGCTTTCCAGTGAACGACCGACGGTAGTGAACTACATCCAGGGGGTTGCCAGGATCCCGGACGGTTTCGATGTCGTGAGCAAGGCAGAGTTTGCTCCCGACCAGGTCACGTTCTGGTCGGCAAGCGGCGAAAAGACCGTCGTTCCCGTGAGGCACGAATTCCTGAAGTCCGGCTCGCTGTAAGCCGACCGCAGGACTTGCACTTCACCGCCTTGCGCGAGCGATGTTGCTTTTTGGCAACGTTGAACCGTCCGCCGAGATCATTCCCCTTAGCGCTGTGAACAACAGAGTGTCAACCGATTTTGCGCGCGGTGTTGACCGGACGCAACGCAGGAAAATTCGCGTTTTCTCAGCGGAAGTTCGACGAGCCTGATTCCTCAGTCGAAACACAATGTTTCCGCCGATGTTGACGATCTGAAACAGCGCGAGTCCGCACACTGTGGCATGCCGAGTGCCTTATGGAGTGTCAGATGCTGCTGGCGAGCACTTCTGAAAAGAACCCGAGTTCTGGTTCTTCAGTGCAGCCAAATCACCTTTGAGGATCAAAGGCAGGTCGCGGGACCTGGCTGATCTCTCGACTGATACACACTTCGGAAAGGCCTGTCATGTTGAAGTCTCTGTGGAACGATGAATCCGGCGTAATTCTATCTGCTGAACTGGTTCTGATCGGCACGATTCTGGTCATTGGCCTGATTGTCGGGCTTGTTGAACTGCAGTGTGCTGTTGTTGCAGAACTGAGCGACCTGTCCAGCGCAATCGGCAACCTCGATCAGTCCTATCAGGTGTCTGGCATGGCCAGCTACAAGCAGGACGGCCGAACCAAGGCTCGCACTTACGGTGCTTCTTACAGTGACTTTGCAGACGCCTGTGACTGCGGCAGCAACATGATGCTGATCTGCAATGACCCAGGCGAAGTTGCAAAGTAATCAAAGCACACCACATGGTGGATCTGCACCCCGATCTTTGATCGGGGTTTTTTCGTTTTGGGGCGGGCGTTCTTCAGGATGCTGATTCGTGACGGTGAGCATTCGCTGAATGCGTGATTGCGAATTCTGCCACCCCCAGTATCCTGCTTCGTGTTAAGGTTTGACAAGGTGTTGGTCAGCAGAGAGGCGCGACTCGAAATGGAATGTCTGTTTTCAAGAATCATTGTGACGGGGAAGGATCGAGCATCGTTCCTCCACAACTTCTGCACAAACAACATCCGTGCGCTTGAGGCTGGCCGGGCTGTGGAGGCATTCTTTACCGACGCAAGAGCCCGCGTTCTGGGCTTTGGCTATGTGATTGCTCTGGAATCGCGGCATGAAATCTGGCAGCCCCGAGCGAGTGCAGACAGACTCTTGAAGCATCTTTCCCGATATGTCATTCGTGAAGATGTGAGTTTTTCCGTTCCGTCCGATGAGATTGTGACCGCCAGAAAACTCACAGGTGATTCCAAGGCAATGTCAGCGACAGGCGCGGGAGATGCGTCCGCGCCGGAAACGATGCTTCACTTTTCCTGGAATGGCCAGCCGCTTTTCGTGGTCTTCGGGCAGCAGGATGGTCTGCAGCCTGAATTTGCAGAAGCGGTGGCATTGGCCAGTGAAATCGCGCCAGAAGAACTGGAAGCTCTTCGAATTGCCGAGCGACTCCCGGCGCCTGGCACGGATATTTCGGACGAACAGATGGCACCGGAGGCCGGGCGGAATTCGACGGCAATCTCATATACGAAGGGCTGCTATTTGGGACAGGAACCGATTGCCCGTCTGGATGCCATGGGCCATGTCAATCGCCTGCTGCGATGTATTCGCGCGGCGGGGCCAGGCGTCATGTCGCTCACAGGAGCGGAAGTGCAGGCGGAATCCGGAGCCTCGCTGGGAGTCGTCACCTCTTCTGCCGAGTATGCAGGGGCGCTCTGTGGGCTCGCCATCGTGAAGCTCGCTTCTGCTCCAGCCTTTGTCGTGCTGCCGGATGGACAGAAGCTCCCAGTGATTTCCGCCGAGTGAGCGGTCGGAATGCCGACAAAAAAGAGGCTCAGGTGATTACCTGAGCCTCTTTCATTCTGGTCATTCAGACATGCGATCTGATCATCAATTTCCCTGAGTCGGTGCTGCTGGTGCTGGTGTTGCGGTCGCTTCAGGAGCTTCCTGAGGTGCCAGGCTCATGGCGATCAATCGACCAAAGATCTTGACGAATCCTTCTTCCAGACGAATGCGAGTTCGAGCACCCGTTTCGGTCAGTCGTGAGTCAATTTCAATACGGTCATCGCCTTCTTTCAGTGTCTCACGGAAGATCTTTCCGCCCTGATCACGACGCTGTCGCATCTGTGCTCGTCGAGCATTTCGTGCTGCGTTTTCGCCGGACGGGGCCGCTGGTGCAGCCGGGGCATTTCCGCCTCCGCTGCTGGCCTGCAGTTCAGCCGTTTGTTCGGCACCCGCTGCCTTTTCGCGTTCTTCCCGTTCACGACGGCTGACGGTTTCTGCGATCTCTGCGAGTTCCACAAGCTTGTTCACATTCAGGATGACGCGAAAGTTTGGAACTGTTCGACGATCAGCGGCGGATTGATTGGCGGTTTCCAGCTGATCCATGACGGCCGTCAACGTGGCGAGCGATTCGTCGCCGCCAATGACGCCCCAGACGGCTGTTGACCCGACACCAACCGTCAGTCCGACATTTTCGCCGAAGACTTCGACGGCCGCTGGAGGCTGAGCCGCGAAAGTCAGACGATGGAACGTCACACCAAGATGGTCACCGGAATTGATCTGGAGGTCTCCGGCCTTCTTGATTTCTTCCACGTCCTTCAATCGAGTCAGCATGTCGGCAAATCCGGCGTTGATGGCTTCACCGTCAACAACGCGGCCCGCCCAGACGATGGCCAGCTTGCCCTTTGAGTCACGATAGAACTGAGCGAACACGTCGGCGTGCCCTTCTTCGAGCGTGGCCTGAATGGCAGACATGGCCTGACCAATCGGGCTGTTCTCATCGGGCACTGCACCAAGCTTGTTTTCTTCAATCAACCGGCTGACTTCCATTCGAACGCCATCCATCATTTCGATGTAGGCTTCCTTGTCACGATCCGCCATCTTGGAAGACATCGAGATCGAAACAGCTGCGTCGTCATCCAGAAGCGGGATGAAGTAGCTTGGGCGTTCTGCAGAGGCGAAGATCTCCTTGAGCATCTCCGAACCTTCAACAGCGTCGATAATGATGTCGATGTTGACAGCCTCTTCGTCAGGAGCGACCGCAAAGCCCATCGTGATCTTCTGGCAGTCCATGATCAGCATCTTCAGGGCGACCAGTCCTCGCTCGCCTTCTGTGCGACGAATCTTATATGCACCATCAGGTTCACCATCACGCTGCTGCAGCTGTGTCGAGATGCCTGTGTTGATCAGGCCGTACAGAAGGGTACGAGTCGCAAGTGGAATCGATTCGACATCGAGGCAAACCGCCCCGTCAAACTGCTGAGCCTGTCCCGCCAGCAACTGAGCCGGATCCGGAAACTCGCGGTCCAGCATGGTTTCGGAGATGTTGTTGCCCAGTGGAATAAAGGCATAGCCATACTTCATCAGAATCGGAATCGTCCGGTTCGGCCCGATGAGTTCGTAGCGGCCTTCCTCTTTGCCCTTGCTGATCACCACCGGCGCTTTTTCCACAAGCTTTGTTGCAGCTTCGATGGAATCGACCGGGACGAAAGCCACAAACTCCGGAAGCGGTGGAATCGCAACCGGCAGATAGCCCATGATTCCGAAGGGCTTCTCTCTGTTAAAGCCCTCGAGGTTATTCAGCGTTCCTGCAACGAAGTCTTCCATAACTTTGAAGGCTTCCGGATGCTCGGCCGCGTCAAAAATGTACTTGCCCTTCTCCATGAACCGGTCTGCACCGGAAAATGTCACAGTCAACAGCGGGCGATTTCCCTCCTGGATCAGCTTGACCGGATTGGTTTCGTCGTCCGACTTTTCTGATTGAGCCAGAGCGAAGGGAGACGCGAGTAAAGCAACCGCAGCAATGACGGTCACCTGAAGCCATCTGTGCAGCAGGGTTCTCATAACAGCCATAGAAACAATCCAGAGGAAATCGCGGATTCAAACAAGGATGCGGCACACAAGAGCAGCATCACGACCTGAGCGAAACGCCCAACACAGTCAATTCGTTCCGAAGGGCAAATCCCAGGTGCTGAATTGTAGAAACCTCGCCAAAGCGAAAAGGATTCGACCCTGAGATGTCATAGTGATCGCTTTTGCAGGACTACGGAAAACCCGAGCGTCATCTGAGATCAGAAGTGACGCCTGTGCGACGGCCTCGTGTTGAGAGTTTCGTTGATATCGAGCATCCAAAAAATGCCGTAACCTATTTATCCAAAGAGGTTTACGGAAAAATGTGTCGGGTTTGCCGGAATCTTGCCCGGCGTTTCAGGCCGTCAAGATCAGTTTCCACCCCGTTCCCGGCCTCTCAAAGCTGCTGGAATCCTCGATACTGGTCAGGTGTATCGTTGTTCGCTGGAAGGAACCGCCGACTGCAAAGATCTGAAACAGGCGAATCCTGCCGACGGGGTTTGGTCAAGCGAAAGAATCGGCAGAAGAGCAGCGGGTGCTGTTCGACGCGGGAAAAATTTGGCTGAATGAAGGTATGAACCCCTGTTGCTGCTGTTTTCGGGCACAGTTACAAACGCCCCGATTCTCCCGGCGGAGACTCTGCCCATAGCGGAGTTTTCGCAAGGACCAGGACTACCTCGCAGGATGCCGGGTGTCGAGGTCCCTTCGGAAGAAACCACCTGAGACTGCCCTTTGGCTGCTCAGCGCAGACCCCAGAAAGGTCTGTGAGTCACGATCCTGGTTTGAGGAACGTCATGAAGATCGTTCAGAACCCCAACCGCTGGCTGAAGAAACTTTCCCGAGCTGCAGCGTTGATTTCGCTGGCCATGGGTACTCAGGCAGCCTATTCCCAGGACGGCCCATTCGCCTTTGGACGTACTCCGACGGGTTCGGTCTCCGAAGTTGTGGATTCCAACCGAGCCGGATTTGGTGCCAGCTTTCGGGGTGGTCACATTGCGGGCGATACCGTTGGCCGCAATCAGTCCATCACGCATATCGGCATCATGCCCTATGTGAACATGGACAACAGCCTGATCTTCGGCGACACGCGACTTGTTCGAGCCAATGAGGGCGGACTCGCCTGGTCATTCGGCAGCGGCATGCGATACTACATCGAAGACTGGGACGTCGTGATCGGTGGCAACGGCTACTTTGACCGGGACGAACTGACGGGCGCGCATCTGAAGCAGTGGAGCACTGGTGCCGAGCTTCTGGCGCATCGATGGGAAGCGCGAGGAAACCTGTACCAGACATTCGGGAACACCTTTGACCTGGTTGGTCAGAATGTGCAGGCCGGCAGTACGGCATTTGTCGGCAACAACATCACTTACACTCGAATTGACACCTTTGCGGAGGCACTCAAGGGATTCGATGCTGAAGCGGGTTTTCTTCTTCCTGGTGAGCTTGCCGAAACGATTGACCTGCGAGCCTTTGGCGGCGGTTACTTTTACGAAGGCGAGAACATCGATGGCTTTGCAGGCTGGTCATCACGTCTTCAGGCAGACATCGGTCGCTGGCTGGAACTTGGCCTGAAGGTGACCGACGACGAACGATTCCATACGACGGTTTCATTCAGTGCGGCCGTCTACTTCGGTGGCTTCAAGAGTGAGGAACATACGAAGCGTTCGGCCATTCAGCGATTCCGCGATCCGGTTCGACGCAACATGAACATTGTTGCTCTGGAATCCAACGTTGCGGCTCCCGGACAGGTCGCGATCAATCCGAACACGAACCTTCCATTTACGGTCGCTCATGTCAACAGCAATGACCTGATCGGACCTTTCAACGGAACGGTGAACGATCCTTATCAGTCGCTGCAGACCGGTCTTGGTGCCGGAACGGACATTGTGTTCGTCCATGCCGGCAGCCAGTTTAATGCGGGACCGGAAAATCAGGTTGTTCTTGCGGCCGGACAAAAGCTGTATGGTGAAGGTCTGATCGTCCCGGGACGCGATGTGATCAACACGGTTCGAGTCCAGGCGCTGGGAACCAACTTCCTGATCGACCTGCCTGACTCCCCGACATTTGCAGCCAATCCGGCTCTGTCACGACCGATTCTCGCCAACACCGCGGGCGATGCGGTCACTCTGGCGAACAACTCTGTGTTCTCCGGATTCATCATTAACGATCCGACCGGGAATGGTATCTTCGGCAACGCGGCCCAGAATGTTTCCATCAATGACGTCGCCATTAACGGAGCCGGCGGATCTGCGATCTTCCTGCAGAACACTCTTGGCTCCACATCCATCTCCAATGCAACCATCACTTCGGATATCGCGGCGACGGATGCTCTGGTCCACATTAACGGCGGAAACGGAGTCATCAGCTTCAATTCGTCCGACAATTTCCTGCTGGGATCGATCACCAATACATCCGCTCAGGAAGCTCTGCTGGTTGAGAACATGACCGGTGGCCGGTTCACAATGTCTCAGTCGTCGATCTCCGATACCGGCGGTCTTGGTGTGGTGATCCAGAACAATACAGGAGGAGCCGCAACCGTTGACAACCTGACGGTCACGAACGGCACTGGAACTGGTGTGTCCATTCTGAACAGTGCAGGGACTTATACCTTCACCAAATCCAGCACACAGCTTCAAAGCATTGCTCTGACCGGAACTGCTCAGCAGGGAATTCTGATCAGCGGGCTCACCGGAAGCGCTCAGTTCAACGCGGAAGTTGACATCAATGACCGACTTGCCGGAGGCATTGAAGTTACAGGTTCTTCCGGAGCCGTCACGTTTTCAGATGATGTGACTCTGCTCAATCAGCTGGGTGCCGGAGCTGAAGCTGGTGTGTTCGTTCACAACAACCTTGCAGGCAACACGGTTGAGTTCTCTCAGAACCTGAACATCACCTCATCCATTGTGACGGCCGGTGCCGCTCAGCGTACCAACGGTCGTGGTATCGATATCTCCAGCAACGCTCTGAACTCCGTGTTCCGAACGCTGAGTACGACTTTGGTGAATGGTGCCGATGGCGAATCCATCTTCATCGGAACTAACTCCGGAGCTGTGAACTTCAGTGGTGCCACCACAGTAACCAATCGACTGATCGAGGGCATCTCGATTCTGAACTCCCCCGGTTCGGTCTCATTCGGTGTTTCTCCGAGCCGCACGACACTCGTTTCGAATGCACTGGACTCTCAGTTTGCGGCGATTGAAGCGATCGGAAACTCGGGCAGCATCGGCTTCGGCTCCGCAACGGTGCAGAATGCCCAGGGTAACGTGGGTGGAGGTGCCGGGGTTCATCTGGTCGGCAATACCGGGATTGTCAGCTTCGCCGATATGGACATCGAATCGATCGACGGTACCGGCTTCTTCGGTCTGAACAACACGGAGATCCGATCTGACGACGGCATCGTGGACACGACCAACGAAACCGCTATCGACATTGAAAACAGCGGAATTCGAATGGTGTTCTCAGAAGTCAACAGTGCCAATGCTCCTGACTACGGTATCAGACTCGTCGAAACCAACAAGGATGGAGCGAAGACATTTACGGTGCGACCGACGGTTGCAAACGCTGTGGCCGGAACAGGCGGTACCATTTCCGCTGCCAAGGGTAACGGCCTCGACGACAACGATGCAGCCGGTATCTTCCTGCAGAACGCCGGTCAGGTCACCGCGGCCTTCATGAATCTGGACAACAACGAGTTTGGTGTTCGCATTGTCAACACGGAAACTCCGGGCGCCACTGTAACGAACAACAACGAACAGTTTTTCAGTCTTGAAGATTCCAATGTCACGGATTCCGATATCCGCGGCATTCATTCTCAGGACCTGATGGGGCTGTCCGTTCTGCGGACAGACTTTGACAACAGTGGCGATGACGCGGCCGTCGGGCGCGAGTCCATCAAACTTCTGTATACCGTGGCACTCGATAACGTGGACAATGTCGACGAGTACGATCGGTCGGATCGTCCGTTTGAGGTCCTGATTCAGGATTCGAACTTCGTGTCCAATACGAACGACGTGATCCGTATCATGCAGCCGGTTGTCGCGGCGGAAGGTGCCGCGATTCGAGTACAGTTCCTCGATAACACACTTCAGGTCAATGACATTACAGATCCGACGACGGCTGACCCGGATGATACTCGTCCAGACTTCGACGATGGATTCGTCATGGACTGGAACGGCCCGGCACGCATCTTCTTTGAAGGCAACAGCCTGGATATGCGAGGCGTCGAGCAGGCCGTGGCCTTCAGCCTCTCGAATGATTCCAACGAAGACCTGACAGAGTTGTCGATTCAGACGAACACGATTCTTCTGAATAACCTTGGAACCGATCCGGGGGCCATCGATATCGATCTGAACGGTGACTACGACATCGGCAGCAATGATGGAACCTTCGGTATCGCACAGAACACCATGCGAATCACGGGAACAACGCCGACGGCCATGTTCCTGTCACTCCGACCTACCAACAATCCTCAGATCCAGAACCTGCTGTTCACTGCGAACAACATTCGAATGGAGTCTGACGGGGGCACGGCCATTGAGGTACGTCGATCCGGGAATGGTGCGACGGTCGGATTCAATCGAAACCGTGTCGAGTTCCGTGACATCGGTGTAGCGGACGAGCGAGGCTTCATCTTCACTCAGGTAACCGGCACTGTGAACCTGTTCGGTACGCTGAACACGATGACGGTGATCTCCAACGGTGTGAACGGCAACAACTTCATCGAAGTGCCGTTCTTCATTCCAACGAACACCAACAACGGAACCGTCGAAATCAACGGGGGCATTTTCCCGTAATCCGATCTTCGAAATCGCAGTCAAGAGGCCGCAGTGTTCGCACTGCGGCTTTCTTTTTGCCCTTGTGAACTACCGTCAGTTGACGATCATCCAGACGGCTTTCAGGTATTCCGTCTCGAGGCAGTTGGAGCTGACCGGATGATCCGGCGCGGCGCCGGACTTGGCGATGATCTGCAGAGATCGAGGAACTTCCAGAGGTGACTGGTCGGCATCTTCAGCCACCGATCGTGATGCCGACGCCAGCAGCTGAACAAACTCCGGTTCAGGAAGCAGCCCGGCACAGGAACAGCTCAGCAGAAGTCCGCCGGGGCGCACCAGTTTCATCGCCAGACGGTTCATTGCGTAGTGTTTGCGAGTCCCCTCTTCGATTTCGAGGCGGGATCGAATGAGTTTCGGCGGGTCCAGGATGACCACATCAAACTGCTTCTGATTGCGAATCATCTCCCGCATGTAGCTGAAGATGTCGGCCTGAACAAAGCGGACACGCGCCTGGTTCAGGTTGGCGTTCTCTTTGGCGATCTTCAGCGGATCTTCATCCAGATCGACTCCGATGACGTCATCCGCGTTTCCAAGCGTCTTTGCCTGCACAGAAAAGCCGCCCGTATAGCAGCAGAGATCCAGAACGGATTTTCCTGCACAGAAGTCAACGAGGCGCTTCCGATTCTCCCTCTGATCGCAGAAGAACCCCGTCTTGTGGCCACCCTCAAAGCGGATTCGAAAACGCGTACCGTATTCCTGTACGATCACATTTGAAGGGCAATTCGGAGAACTGAGTGGGGGTGGGTCACAACCTTCCTGCGACAGAAACTGGGGACTGGTTTTCAGCATCCAGTGTTCGGCTCCCAGCATGTCCGCAATCATCGGAAGCAGCAGCGATCCTCGCTGATACATACCCAGTGAGAACGCTTCGCCGGAAACGATGCCGTTGAAATAGTCGACGACCAGTCCTGACAGACCATCAGCTTCCGCATGAATGATTCGCCACGCATTGGCCTGAGCATCCACTTTCAGCACATCACGTCGAAGCGAAATCGCCGAATGAAGTTTCTGGCGCCAGCTTTCGTCCGTTGGCAAATCCGCCGTTCCCCACAGCAGTCGAAGAGCAAGTTCGCTGCGAGAATTGTACAGGCCATAGGCAAACGGCTGCGGCTCGCTTCCGTTGTACACGGCAACGAGATCGCCTGGTTTCGCATTCTCAATGCGTTCCAGTCGCTTGCGATACAGCAGCGGGTAAAGACTGCGAGTCTTCACGGTGACCGACGGAATGGACTCCGACGCGCGCGGCCCCAGCTGTTCGCGCTGGCGAACGAGCTGTGACGTCGTCTCGCGAGGATCGCTCAGTGACGGATCAGACTCGGAAGGCGGCCTTCGTTCGCTGCGAGGGCGGGATTCAGAACGCTGATGTCGGGGAGAACCCGGGCGATGTTTCATGGTTTCTCGTCGTTGTTTTCCGGACGGCCTTCGATGTAGAACCAGTTATGGATTGGTTTCAGCACCTTCAGCACGTCCGCAACGAGCTGCTGATCCATGGGTTCGACTGCCCAGCGAGCCCACTCTTTGATTCGTTCCGGGTTGGCAGAACCCGTAATGCAGGTGGTGAAGTCCGGATTGGCAATCGAAAACTGCAGAGCCAGTTTGGCGATATCCGATCCCCGGGCCGCACACAAATCAGCGGCTTCCTTCGCGATTCTTCGAACTTCCGGTGTCGCTTTGTGCCACGGAGGCAGCGGAGAACCCGACAGGAGTCTTGCGGAAAACGGAGCTGCATTCATCAGCCCCACACCTTTTTCGCGACAGATCGGCACCAGTTCCAGAGCCATGTCGTTCTGGAGCGTGTAGTGGTTGTATGTCAGGATGACATCAACATCCAAAGAATTCGCCAGCACATACTTGAACATCTTGATCGGGTAACCACTGACTCCGATGAACCGCACTTTGCCTTTGTCGACCTGCCGCCGCAACGCGGGAAGAGTCTCTTCGACAATCTGAGTCATGTCGACATACTCAAGATCATGGCAAAGGACAATGTCAAGATAATCGACTCGCATACGTTCCAGTGAGACGTCAATGCTCTCGATGACTCGCTTCGCACTGAAGTCAAAATGCCTGGGAGCATAGCGCCCCAGCTTTGTTCCGAGGTAATAGCTGCTGCGAGGAATCTGAGGCAGCACCTGACCCAGAAGCACTTCACTCATTCCGCGGCCGTAATACGGCGACGTGTCGATGAAATTCATACCTGCATCGACCGCCGCATGAACGCTCTTCAGGCAATCACTCAGGTCGACATTTCGAAATTCCGCTCCCAGTGACGATGCACCAAAGGACAGCGTCGTCAGGTCCAGTCCTGTTTTGCCAAGGGGACGTTTGGGAAGCATGGAAGACTCCAGGAAGAATAAGAATGAGCAGTCATCAGCATCCTGCCACGGCGGGAATGGTCTCGAATCCGGCCGCGAAAACAACGATCAGGCGGTGCAGTCCCGAATTTGCCGAAGCACTTCATTCGTTACGAGTGTCATAACCCGAACAGGCTGCCACGGAAGAACATGCTTCAACAGCATAAAGCGGCAAAAAATGCTTTCAAACGACTTGCATTTCGGCAATTCTTGCATCTGACCACCGAGAACCGTCGAAAATGACCTATGGTTCGACGCCGCAAATCTGAAATTGTTTCAGCAAGGCGGCGAAGAAGGTCGGAAAGACCGGTTTGGCGGGAAAATCCTCCCTCGCACAACGAGCAGGAATGACTCTCCGATCGGTGGATCAACCGGAACAGCATCGAGCACTCAGGACTGAGGTTCGGAGCTGATCTAAACACAACTCTAACAGGATGGAACCAAATTCCATCACCTCATTCCGGCCAGTTCACGCCAGTGAATGGAATGATGTCTCCGGCGAACATGGGGAGTCGGCGGACGTCAGACCAGGTTGGAAATATGTCAGGAGTTTTTCTCTGCTCGCACTGCCAGGTCTGTGTTGGACCAGGGCCATCAGAAAGGTCGAGCAGCAATCATTCACGAAGAAGATTGACCAGGGACTGGACATGCTAGTACTCAGCCGCAAGAAAGACGAAAAGATTGTGATCGGTGACTCGATCACTTTGATGGTGATCGAAATCCGAGGCGACAAAGTTCGACTCGGCATCGAAGCTCCTCGTGATGTCACCGTACATCGCGAAGAAGTTTACGAAGCGATCAAGCGCGAAAACACGCCGGACAACAAGACCGGAAAATAACTCGACCAAGGATTCAGAATGAAGATGATTCATGGTGGCAGCCCGACCCGGTTCCACCTGTGATCGATCTTCGTGAAGCCGTTTGAGACTTCATCGCGCTATCGACGCTGCGCCGTTTTTCGGCTCACCTTCGATCCCTGCTTCTGCGCTCGTTGGCTCATCGTGTATCGACACTTCGCGAGCGACCATACAGCCGTCGTCAGGTTTGCTGACCTTCCGCCTACGCGAGGTCACCAGCCATCCTTCTTCCGCGCGCCCGCTGCGCTGTCTGTGCGGATCGATGCTCTTTATCGCTCGCCAGCTCAGGCACCACCGGCGTTCGACGGCTGCGTGCGACTGGCGACCTGCGGACCGCATCTCTCTGCTCTACGAACATTGAGGGATCGAACTCCGCGGTCGGCCTACTCCATTCGTGATAGGTCAAACCATGCAAGCCCATTAGAAAAGACGACTTAAAGGCAATAGACCTCTGACCTGCTGAATGTCTGAAAGGCGAGTTGGCAGTGTCTATTCGGCTTCCAGCTTCTTCAGCGACGAAGCGATGTGTTCGAGACACTTTCGCGCCATATGATTGAAGTAGTCCCAGCTGTGACCGCCGGCCGTCGTTTCGAGATCTCGTTCGTGCAGAATTCCCGACGACGACAGTTTCATGCCCAGTCGCGCGGCGCCGTCAAACCATTCGTGGTCCTGAGGATCGCAGCAGAAGAACTGGTGACGTGGCCAGGAGAGTGGATGAAGATTTAGGACGACCGTGGCCTGGCGAGCGGTTTCGGTGTCGGGGAAAATCTGATCCAGAGGAATGCCGCTTCCATACAGCTGGTGGAAGTCAACAGCCGGTGAAATGGCAGCAACCACCGGAAACTTCATCGCGTGTCGATAGGCCAGCTGAAGCACTCCCTGACCTCCCATGCTGACACCCAGCAGTGCGATCTTCGGAGGCTGAGCCTGGAACTGTTGTTCGATCCACGGCACCATCGTGTCCAGCAACCAGCGTTGAGGCGTCACGGCGGGATCAAATTCGGGGCAGACGAAATCCAGCCACCAGCTTCGCTTTCCCTCCGGACACACCGCCGCCAGACGATGCTTCTCGAACAGTCGAGTAAACGTGGGGTTATTTGCCAGAGTGACTCCGCCATGGCCATGAAGAAACAGAACCACACCAGCCAGCGGTTCCTGACTTTTTGTTTCCGACGGAACAAACCATTCCACGCGCCGACCATTGACCTGAGCTGACTGCCATCTTTCCAGCAAAGCAGAATCCGCGGCAGCACTGGAATGGTCAGAGCTGGCTGATTGACCGGGGAAGAAGCGGCGAACAATTCCCATCAAAGGCTGCAGTGCCTTCGCGCCGAGGGAACCGGGGTCGTTGCTGTTGGACGGATCCCGTGGATCCTTTGACTCAGACATGAGAGCCCCATGGGCAGGAAAGTGAGTTCGGTGGTAACATCCGGCGAATCGGGCAGAATCCGGCCGCTATTCAACGCTGCACTGTTTTGTAGAGAAGGATGATCGATGAACGAGCCAAATTATGAAGCTCGCCGGGGAAAGTTGATCAAAAAATTCCGCGAAGCCGAAATTGACTGCCTGCTGATCAGCGGTGTTTCCAACGTTCGGTATCTGACCGGCTTCACTGGCGATTCCTCCTGGCTCTTCCTGTCCAGCCAGCACCAGATCCTGCTCAGTGATACACGTTACGAAACACAGCTTGAGGACGAATGCCCTGGCCTGGATGTGGAAATCCGTGATGCATCCAGCACGATTCTGGACATGGCCGCAAAGCTGATCACGAAGAGCAAATCCAGGCGAGTCGGCATCGAAGGCGACCAGCTGACAATCTCTCAACATTCCGCTCTGGAAGGCCGATTGGCGGAAACGCCTGCGAAACTGGTCTCCACGTCAGGGCTTGTGGAACGTCTGCGAGAAGTCAAAGACAAGTACGAGCTGGAGCAGATTCGCGAAGCCGTTCAAATTGCCGAACGAGGAATTGCGGTTGTCCGAAGTTCGCTGCGGCCGAATCAGACGGAGACAGAAGTTCGCTATCTGCTGGAAGCCTCCATGCGCGACTTCGGCGGCATCGGAACGGCCTTTGAACCGATCATTGGAGTCGGTCCCACGGCCGCGTTGCCGCACGCCCATGCCGGTCTTCGGAAGATCTCCGAGCATCCGGTTCTGCTGGTCGACTGGGGCGCTCAGAATCATGCCGGGTATCGAAGCGACCTGACGCGAGTGTACATCACCGGCAAACCAACCAAACAAATTGAACACGTGTACAAGGTTGTCCTGGCAGCTCAGCAGGCGGCCATTGCCGCGATTCGGCCGGGGGCGGCGTGTGTTGACGTGGACCGGATCGCTCGAGGAATGATCGCGGACGCCGGGTTTGGCAAGTTCTTCGGGCACGGTCTGGGGCACGGATTTGGCCTGGATATTCACGAATCCCTGCGAATGAGCCCTCTTTCGAAGCAGGTTTTTGAGCCGGGAATGGTGGTGACCGTGGAGCCGGGAATCTATCTGCCGGGCAAATTTGGGGTCCGGATTGAGGATGATGTGCTGGTCACAGCCCACGGATGCGAGGTACTTTCGAGCGTTCCTCGCGAATTTGAGGAGGCTTTTGTTCCATTCCTTGCATGAAAACGTGATTTTCACGATCCTGTGCGCCCTTGGAACAGACTGGCAAGAAGGTTTCACTCCGGGCGACTGCCGGGAGAACAGGGAACCTGCGTAATTCGGTCGCCTGCACGTGGCCAATTTCCACACGCCGGAATGTTCCGACTGGCGGTCTTGTGACACATCCGGCTTGTCGATGGAGAACAGCCATCGCTTCGAAGCAGCGATTTGGCAAAAGCGACGCCGGACCAGGCGTGTCTCACGACAACAATCCATAGGAGCACTTCCTTTGAGGTGCTCGGAGGCTATTTTGAAATGGCGAAACCCGTGGAAAACGAAGACAAAGGCGACTCATTCGATCTTGATAAGTTCCGTAAGCTATTGCAGCTGATGGAAAAGTACGGTGTGACGGAAGTGAATCTCCAGAACGATGAAGAGAGCTGGAAGATTCGTCGTGGTCCGCGACAGGTCAGCTACGGTGGCCCGGCCTTTGCCGCTCCGGCGATGCAGATGCCATCAATGCCGACTCCAGTGGCCGCAGCTGCTCCTGCGGCCGCGCCAGCTGCTGCATCCGCACCGGCCGCTGCCGCACCAGCGGGCATCACCATCAATGCTCCGACCGTCGGAACATTTTACTCCGCTCCAACACCTGAAGATCCGCCGTTCGTCAGCGTGGGCAGCGTTGTGAAGGCTGACACGGTCGTCTGCATCATCGAAGCGATGAAGGTCTTCAATCAGATCCAGGCCGAGAAGTCCGGACGCATCGTCGAAATTCTCGTTGAGAATGGCGATGCCGTCGGATTCGGACAGCCTCTGTTCCGAATTGAACCAGCCTGATTCAGGCTCGACGCGTGACCGATCTGAGTCGCAGACGTTCCGCAAAGATCCTCGCGCCTGGTGTAACGCCGGAGCGAGGGGGCTTTGTGGAGAAATGCGATCATGGCGGACTCTGTATCTTCGGACTGATATTCCAGACACGATCTGACTCTTCGCAGCACTGTTTTGGTGCTGGATAGATTGAGTGTGATATGTTCCAAAGAATTCTGATCGCCAACCGAGGCGAAATCGCGCTGCGAATTATCCGCGCCTGTCGGGAGATGGGCATTGAGACGGTGGCTGTGTACAGCGAAGCCGATCGAGGTGCGCATTACCTGGATCTGGCCGATGAAGCATGGTGCATTGGACCACCACAGGCTCTGGAAAGTTACCTGCAGATCAAGCGGATCATCAGCGCGGCTGAGATCGGTAACGTGCAGGCGGTTCATCCCGGTTACGGTTTCCTTGCGGAAAACTCGCACTTCGCGGAAGTCTGCCGCAGCTGCAACATTGAATTCATCGGTCCTCCGGTGGATGCCATGCAGAAGCTGGGCGACAAAGTCAGCGCCAAGGAAATTGCGCTGAAAGCCGGTGTACCGTGCGTTCCGGGAAGCGATGGTCTGGTGAGCGACGTTGAAGAAGCCGTCAAGATCGCCGACCGAATCGGTTATCCGGTGTTGATCAAGGCCACGGCAGGCGGTGGTGGCAAAGGCATGCGAGTCGCCGGGAATGAAATCTCCCTGCGAGCCGGTCTGCAGGCGGCCAGCGCGGAAGCGGAGAAGGCATTCAAGAACGCGGGCGTCTATCTTGAAAAGTACATCGAGCGGCCTCGGCACGTCGAAGTACAGATTCTGGCGGACAACTACGGCAATGCCGTTCATCTGTGGGAACGCGACTGCTCGATGCAGCGTCGTCACCAGAAGCTGATTGAAGAAAGCCCGGCTCCAAAGCTGCCGGCCGACGTTCGCAAACGCATCTGTGAGTGCGCGGTGAATCTCGTCAAGACCGCTGGCTACACCAACGCGGGAACCTGCGAGTTCATTGTCGACAAGAACTTCAACTTCTACTTCATCGAAGTGAATGCCCGCATTCAGGTCGAACACCCGGTGACGGAACTTGTCACAGGCATCGACCTGATCAAGCAGCAGATTCGAGTGGCCGCCGGCGAGAAACTGCCGTTCACACAGGATGACATTAAGCATTCTGGATGTGCGATCGAACTGCGAGTCAACGCGGAAGACCCGGACAACGGATTCCGAGGCAGCCCGGGGACGATCACCAAACTGCGTCTGCCAGGCGGGCCTGGTGTTCGATTCGATTCGCACGTTTACGAAGGCTACACAATCAGTCCGTACTATGACTCCATGATCGGCAAGCTGATTGTCTACAAGCCGACTCGAACGGAAGCGATCGAGTGCATGCGACGATGCCTGCACGAGTTCGTGATTGAAGGCGTCAAGACGACTCTGCCACTGGCAAAGAAGATGTTCAGCCATGCAGACTTCGTGGACTTCAATATTGATACGACGTTCGTCGAACGAACCTTCTGACCTTTCTCTGTACGGCCTTCTGCCGACAGTTTCCCCTCTGACGTTTCAGGAAGAGTGTCATGTCTCACGAGATCAAGCGAGTTGCTCTGTTGTTCGCCGGTGGCCCGGCTCCCGCGGCGAATGCCGTGATTTCCACCTGTGCGATTTCCTTTATTCGTGCCGGGATTGAAGTCGTCGGGATTCGATACGGCTACTCGAACCTGATCGACTACACGCCAGCCAGCCCGCTGATCGAAGGCGTTCATTACCGAACGCTGACCGAAGTGATGCTTCGCCGAACCCGAAGTAAGGAAGGCATCATCATCGGCACTGCTCGAGCCAACCCTGGCAAGCAGCTGACGACTCCGGCCGACTTCGACAACCCGGAAAAAGTCGCTCCGATGAAGCGAGTTTACGAGGCTCTGCGATCCATCGGCGTCGACGCTCTCGTGTCCATTGGCGGCGACGATACGCTGAAGACCGCCAACAAGCTGAAGATGTATCAGGATCGTCTGCCGGCCGACCAGAAACGAATGCCGGTCGTTCACGTTCCGAAGACCATCGACAATGACTACTCCGGCATCGACTTCACCTTCGGCTACTTCACCGCGGTCGAAACTCTGGGGACAGAGATTCGCAACCTGCATGCAGACGCTGAAGCGGCTCGAGCTTACTTCGTTGTTGAGAGCATGGGACGAAGTGCAGGCTGGCTGGCCTACGGTGCTGCCATCGCTGGTGAAGCCAACATGGTGCTGAGCGTTGAAGACATCAACGAAAAGTACCTCGCTCCGGAATCGACTCCGAAGCGAAAAGTGATGGACTTGGACAAGGTCGTTGGCAAGATCGTCCGCATGATGCGTCATCGCCAGGAGAAGGAAGGCAAGGAATACGGCGTCGTGGTTCTTGCCGAAGGCCTGGCGGAATATCTCTCCGACGAAGTTCTGAAGGACGTTCCTCGCGACGACCACGGGCACATTTCCGTCGCTAACGTCGACCTTGGCAAGATGATCGCCAAGCGAGTCGCGGCGGAGTTCAAGAAGCAGACGGGCGTGACTCGCAAGGTCACCGGACTTCAGCTGGGCTACGAATGCCGCTGTGCGCGACCTCATGCGTTTGACGTGATGCTGGGCAGCCAGCTGGGCGTTGGTGCTTATCGAGCACTCTGCGAACAGAAACATAACGGCGTGATGGTGTCTGTGTCCGGTCAGCTGGACCTGCATTATGTCCCATTCGAAAAGCTCGTGGATCCTCAGACGCTGGTGACGGTCGTTCGCTTCATTCAGCCAAACAGCGACTTCCATCGCCTGGCACGATTCCTCGAAAGCTCTGTGACGGAATAAGTCAGCGAACTTCCCGACGTCATTCGGGATCGCCTGCAAAGATTGAGCGGCAAGAGGTTGGTCGCCGGTGTATCATACCGGCGTCCAGCGTTTTGCCGCTCGTTTGTTTTTGACGTGAAGAGACTGTGCGACATCCGCTGCGATCAGAGACGTTCAAGGGGAAGTTTGAATGGACAAGACCCGAATTCAGGATCTGGTGAATACCTTCTTCACCTGTGATCGCAAACAGCTGATGGAGATCTTTGGCGAACTGCTGTCAGCACTCGAAGCGGAACAATCGCTTCCTCCCGGTCACTTAATGTCTCGCAACTACGAAACCGCGCAGGCCAATCCGGAGATTCATACGCTTCCGGGCAATCTGAAGGATGCTCGAGACGCCATCTTTCCGTTCTTCTGGGGAACCGACAGCTGGCAGTCAAAGCTGCATCTGGAAAATGTGAAAGGTCCGCCGAACTTTGCCTCGCTCGTTGGTGCTCTGGCGGCACTGCTGAAGAACCCGAATCTTTGCGTGGATACGTATTGCCTGAGGTCCAACGAGCTGGAGGTGAAGTCGATCACTTCCCTCGCCAATCTGATCTTCTACCACACGCAGTCTCCCTGGGGCGTCTTCACGATCGGCGGCACAATCTCCAATTTGTACGGCGGAAAACTGGGCATTGAAAAAGTCTGCCCCGGAGCCATGCGCAAGGGGCTTTATGAAGCCAGGCTGGCCGGCATCGTGTCCGAAGCCGGCCATTACTCGAACGCGACTCTCGCCGGCTGGCTGGGGATCGGCATTGAAAACCTGCATTCCATCCCGACCGACAATCGCATGTCGATGAAGCTTGAGCTGCTGGAAGCGAAACTGGACGAGCTTTACCGGCAGAAGACTGCAGTGGCTTTTGTCATTGCGACCTTTGGAACGACAGATGCGTTCGGCATTGATGACATTCGCGGCATTCGAGAAATCGTCGAACGCAAGGCGAAAGAGTACGGAGTGACACAGCCACATCTTCACGTGGATGCCGCCGTCGGTTGGGTCGGCTGTTTCCTGACCGAATACGATACGGCTACCAATCCGCTCGCGCTGCCAGATGAGATTCTGCCACTGGTTCGGACGATGCAGACAGCGGCCATGGGATTCAGCGATGCAGATTCCGTCACGATTGACTTCCACAAAATGGGCTGGGGCCACTATCCCTCCAGCGCGTTCATTGTGAATCGCAGAGAAGACTTAGCTCGGCTGACGCGACGTCTGGATGATGTTCCGTACTTTGCTGAAGCCGACTTCCGACACGATCCGGCACTGTTTACTCTGGAATGTTCACGCCCTGGGATCGGCCCCTATTCTGTGATGGCCTCGCTGAATGGAATCGGATTGAATGGCTATCGGCTGCTGATCGCCAACGCCATGCAGCTGGCTCGCCGATTGAAGGAAAAGCTGGAGGCACTGGAGTTCTGCAAAGTCCTGAACTTCGACACGCCGGGTCCCCATGTCTGCTGGTGGGTACTTCCTCGAGGACGCAATGCCAAAGAGATCTTCCGCCGTTGCGAGAACAATGAACTCAACGCTGATGAGCGGCTGCAGTACCTGAAAGAAGTTCGTCGCCTGTACCGCAAACGCGAAGCCACGATGGACCCGGCTGTCGATGCAAGACTGAGCTTTTCGAATGGCATTGGCTACAGCCCGCACGGTGTTGCCCTGCCCGCATGGAAAGCCGTGTTCTTTAATCCTCAGACCGACGACGCCGTGATCGACCGGATCATCAGCAGCATCGAAGATGTTGCCTAAAGGCGACACGAACGCTTCAGTGGCGTTTCTGCTGCATGCGAACGTCCTGTCGTCTTATGTTCCGAGGGAAACTGGACAGGCAGGTCTGAACGATTGAGGACAATCGTTCTACGGATCGTTGTGTCCAAAGCTGTCGGGACCTGATACGATCGTGATCACGTTTGGCCGGCGATGTTTTCGAGGCGATCGGAGTAGTGGAACGATGAGTCACAGAACCCGTTTGAACCGACGAATGGTTCTTCGTGCGGCTGGAGTTGCTCTTTCGCTGCCGTTTCTGGACGCGATGCTGCCGACGGCCATGGCAGCTCCTTCGAAGTTTCAGCCATGGGCCAGGTCCGACATCGTGCAGCCTCGGATGTTGTGCTGCTATGTTCCGAACGGCGTCAACATTCTGGAATGGGTCCCGGCGGATTCAGGTCCCAACTATACCCTGTCGCCGACTCTGCAGGAGCTGAAGGACTTTCGCCAGGACTTTACGGTCCTGTCTGGTCTTGGCCATCCCGCTTCGGAAGGCGGCCATAGTGGTGCGGATACATGGCTGACAGCGGCGAATCTGAAAGCAAAGCCGGGTGCGGATTACACCAACAGTCTGTCGGTCGATCAGTTCGTCGCTGAGAAGCACGGCGCGGAGACTCGTTATCCGTCACTGCAGCTGGGAGATCAATCGGGAACCGGAGGAGCCGGCCATAGCCACACGCTGTCATTTGATCTGAATGGGACTCCGCTGCCCGCCGAGAATTCTCCTCGTCGTTTGTTCGAACGACTTTTTGTTCCGGAGACGGAAGCAGACCGGCAGGCGGCTCACCAAAGATACGCGGAGCGACGATCGATTCTGGATCAGTTGATTCGTGAATCACAGCAACTCAGTCAGAAGCTGGGCGCGGCGGACCGTCGCAAACTGGAGGAATATCTGACCAGCGTTCGTCAGACAGAAAAGCAGGTGGAACGTCTGCAATCATGGCTCGACAAACCCAAGCCCAAAGTGGAAGAGAAAGATCTGCAACTCGCCAACCAGCCTGGCAACGCACATGATCGCCCGATGTGGCTGGATGTGATGCTGGAGTTGACGTATCTCGCATTCATTACCGACACAACTCGAGTGATCACCTTTGAATGGTCACGTGAAGCAGGCGGTTACGGTGGCGGCGGGGAGAATCATCATGAACTGTCGCATCATGGCGGAGACCCGCAGATGCTTCAGAAGCTGGCCGTGATTGACCGCTTCCACCTTTCGCGCCTAGCGCATTTTCTTGGCTTGCTGCGACAAACGCCTGAAGGCGATGGCGCGATGCTGGATCGCACCATGATCCTCTACGGCAGTGGAATGAACTCTGGAAAGGGCGGGGAGCATTCGCCGAAGAACCTGCCAACGCTCGTCGCGGGTGGACACAAGCTTGGTCTGAAGCATGGCCAGCACCTGGCGTTTGATGCTGACAATCATCCGCCGATGTCCAACGTGCTCCTGACTCTGGCACAGAAGATGGGCCTGGAGAAGTCGACTTTTGCGGATGCCACCGGAACGCTGACGGGCCTGACCTGACAGCGGGCATCAGTTCCCGCCAGAACCAAAACGGACGTGTTTTTTTGTCCGAGATGAGGAAATTCATTACAGGGAGAATCTGGGTCTCGTGAAGCCTGCAAGCATTTTGATTTCGGCGTGTGTGGTCGTGGCTGGCGTTGCAGCTCTGATCCTCTTTTCAAGGGGCCCTTCGGCAACGGATTCTGCGTCGGATGTTCCGCCTTCGATTCAGTCGGACAAGAATACTTCATCCGATGGCGCGGCGGACGCTGGTCCGGCCATGTTCGAAGACGTCACGGATTCCTCCGGGCTGACTTTTACTTGTCATACCGGGGAAGACGCCAACCAGTTCACCATTCTGGAATCTCTGGGCGGTGGCATTGCATTGCTGGACTATGACTCGGACGGTCTTCTGGATGTCTTTTGCTCCGGAGGCGGTTATTTCGAAGGGGCCGGTCCTCCGCAGGTCAAAGGAATGCCCGGAGCACTGTTTCGAAATCTTGGCAACTTCCGCTTCGAGAACACAACGGAGTCGTCGGGCCTTGCAACCGCTTCGATGTATTCGCATGGAGCGATTGCCGGCGACTATGACTCGGATGGCCGCGTTGACTTACTGATCACAGGGTACACCGGCCTGCTTTTGTACCGGAACGAAGGCGACGGACGGTTCCGTGAAGTCACGGCAGCCGCTGGCCTGACGAATTCGCAGTGGTCCACGAGTGCGGCGTTTGCAGATCTGACAGGACAGGGACGAGCCGATCTGTATGTGGCTCGGTATGTGAACTGGTCGTTCGAGAATCATCCGAAGTGTCAGCCACGAGGAAGCGATCAGGAACACGACGTTTGTCCTCCTCAGAGCTTTGATGCTTTGCCACATTCGCTGTATCGCAATGATGGAACGGGGTTCAGCGATCGATGGCCGGAGTTGAACATTCCAGTCACAGGCAAGGGCCTTGGAGTTGTTATCGCAGACATGAACGAGGACGGCCGGCCGGATGTGTACGCATCCAACGATGCCAGCAATAACTGGCTTATCATGAACCGGGGCGAAGGCCGCTTTGACGAAATCGGCATGGCAGCCGGCGTCGCAGCTGACGATTCAGGGCGTTACAACGGCAGCATGGGAGTTGACGTCGGCGATTATGACGGCTCGGGCCGCGCCTCCGTGTGGGTAACGAACTTCGAAAGCGAACTGCCGGCTCTGTACCAGAACCTGGGTAGCGAACTCTTCGCCTATCAGTCCCAGGCGGCGGGATTGGGAGCCATCGGCGGAACGAACGTCGGCTTCGGAACGGGCTTTGTGGATGTGGACAATGATGGGTGGCTGGATCTGGTCTTTGTGAATGGTCATGTCGTCCGATATCCGTCTGGTGCTCCTGTCCGGCAGAAGCCATTGCTGCTGAAGAACGAAGAGCGTAACGGCAGGCGTGCCTTTCGAGACATCAGTCCACAGGGTGGTTCCTTCTTCACGCAGCCTGCGCTGGGAAGAGGACTGGCGGTGGGCGATCTGGACAATGATGGCTGGTCGGATCTTGTAATCAGTCACAGTAATACTCCGGTGCGAGTCCTGAAGAATGCTGCTTCCGGATCGAATTCGCATCACTGGTCCGGCTTTCATCTTGTCGGCCGCAACAACAGGCCCATCGCCGGGGCAACGCTGACGGTTCAGGCTGGCGACCGCACGTTGACGCGATTCGTCAAGTCCGGCGGCAGCTACCTTTCGACGAGTGACCCCAGAGTACTTGTCGGGCTGGGTGATGCTGGCGAGAAAGTGTCCGTTACCGTGAAGTGGCCCTGGGGAGAAACTCAACGCTGGAGCGACCTCGAAGTGGATCGTTACTGGCAGCTGAAAGAAGACAGTCCGGACGCTGTTGCCATTAGTAGGCAGGTTCCTTGATTATCAATATGCCGCGCCGGACGCATGGCTGTCGTCACGCAGTAAGGGAAGGGAAAAGCCGGGATTGAGCGAGGTAAGTAGTCGCTGTGCTGCGGGATTCGGCCTTCAAATTTTGGCCGTCGTGTGCGATGATGCGGACTTCTGAAACACACATGGATGCCACCGATGAAACTCGCAGGGAAGCGAATGCCGTCCGAACCCCTTCTGCGCCGATTGCAGGCGGAGGGATTGGGAACGCGTGCGGAGCTTGAAGCGTGTGCTCCGTTTGTTCAGAAGCTGGCTCAGGACCTGCCCGACTTCGACAGCGTGTGGCTCGACGCCATGGTGCAGCAGCAGATCCTGACTCCGTGGCAGGCGGACTCTCTTCAGGAACACCCGGAAGGTTCGTTGTCCGTTGGTTCCTGTCTGCGACATTCGAAACTCGGAGCATCCACGCACCTCGCATTTCATCGCATGCAGAAGCGATTTGTGGTTTTGCGAACGCTGCGAAGTTCACCGACGGCAACAGCGGACCTGATGGCCTCGCGAGTGACCGAGCTGAAGTCGCTGCTGGACCGATTGAAGGGGCCCAGACCGACCAGTGTGCATTTGCCGGCGGATGTCATGAACTCCAGTGATGGTTCATCCGTCCTTGCATCGAACTATGTTCCCGGCTGGACGCTTCATGAACTGATTATTCGCGGCGGCCGATTGCCGTGGCCAGTCGTCGCAGAAATTGGTCGCGAACTGCTTGATGCCCTCGTCTGGTACGAAGGGACGCGACTGATTCACGGCGACATCACATCTTCCAACGTCATCCTGAATCCCAGCGGCCGGATTTCTCTGGTCGACCCGTTTGCCCGAAGGCTGGAATCACCTCATGCGGCCCTGCGAAGTGATCTGACTTTGCGTGACTGCGACGGACTGGCACCGGAGCTGTTTGGTACCGGCCGTCCCGCAGACATGCGAAGTGAGATGTACTCGCTGGGATGTCTTTTGTGGAATCTGCTGACCAGCCGCCCTGTGGTGCTGCAGGCCGATCCGGTGGCCCGGATGATGAAGCTGAAAGAGCAGGATGTCGTCGACGTCCGTACGTACGTTCCCGACTGCCCGGAATGGATGGCTCGACTGATTCAATCGATGACTCGACGTACACCGGAGCTTCGACCTGCCGTTGTCGCGGAAGTTGCGAAGGCCTGGCGAACTGAATCCGGCGAACGTCTTCACCGCTGCCGTCGACTGGCCGCGGAGATGCCGGATATTGGTCTCCGTCGTGCTCCTTCGCTCAGGACGATCCGCAGAAAGAGAAGCCTTGCATGGCCAGCGGCAGCGTGTCTTGTCCTTGGCACACTGACGGTGCTGATGATGCGGCCCGGAATGATTCCAATGCCTCTGCAATTTCAGCGCTGGGCGGATTCCGGGTCTGCAGAACAGCTTGCGGGTGACAGCAGTGGCGTCGCCATCACAGAGACTGCTCAGGGACCGCAGCCTCTGCCTTCTGCGGATGCTGATGGCCATATCGTCCTGCAAAGTGGCGGAACGTATCTGGCCACCCGAGTTGACGGAAACACGGCCCTTCGAATCTCCACAGCGTCCGTCGCAGGTGGCTCTGCTGATACGGCAGTTGATCATGGTGCCATCGCCAGTTCGAAGGTGGCAACGATTCTGGTTCCTGCCGGGGCTCAGTGGATTCTGAATGCTCCGGTGGTTGAACTTCAGGGGCTTCGAATTCAGCGAGACAGCGTTGATGCCACATCAGCGGACTCCGCACCGACCGAACGTCCGACACCGCGTCAGATGCTGGCCGTACAATGCGGATCGCTGTCGATTCAGGCGTGTGAGATTCAATCGCCCTCGGATGCCGACAGCTTTGTGGGTGTCGCATGGTTTCAGAAGAAGGGAACTCGGGGCGTTGTTCTGCTGAAGGACTGCATTTTCTCCGGCGGCGGATACGGCTTATCGCTCAATCATCCACCGGAACGATTTGAGATGGATAATGTCCTGATGAGCAATCGAGGAAGCGGGCTGCTGTGCGAGTTCACCGCTCAGGACCAGCCTGACTGGTCATTCCGCATCCAGAACGTGACTCAGCGTTTCGGCTTCAGCCTTGCAGACGTCGTCGTTCACGCCAATGGACCTCAGCAGCTGCGACTGACGATGACCGGGCGAGATTCTGTTCTGCAGCCTCGCATGTCGATCGTGCGAGTTCATCCCGGGAGTGCCTGGACCGGAAGTGCGATGGATGTCCGTTTCCTCTCGGATTCTTCGGGCAATCCTGTCATTCTGCCTCCGTCCACGGAACCGGTCGTCTATGTTGACCGCGCGCTGGGGCAGCCGGTCGCGTTGTCTGAGGAGCATATCCCGGAATGTCAGCTGCTGTTTGCAGAGCTGGACTTTGACACGGACCAGTCAGCATCCGATAGTGTCGCATTACCATCATGGGCCGGCGCGGTGCTGCGAGGTTTTGAGGGTCCCAGCCTGACAACCGCACTTCCCGGGATTGTTCCCGAGCGACTGCCTCGTTGATGCTTCCGAAGATCCTCTTCGATGTCAGAAGACTCACGCGGCATGTCTGAACAGCCTTTGCCATCCACGGAGCACGCATCAATGCTTCGGCTGGAGCGAATTGCGTGTCCGCTTTGTGGCAGTCAGGATTCGAAACTGCTGGTCACCACGGAGGATCTGCTCTGCGGAATTCCGGGACGCTTTACCATCGACCGGTGTGCAAAGTGTCGGCATGTGTTTATGAATCCTCGGCCGACGCTGGATTCGATGTCCGACTGTTATCCGGATCAATACGGCCCGCATCAAACGGCCGTTCGGAATTCCACGGCGGAACGAACAGACATCGTGGCGACTTCACTGACTTCACTGACGTCGCCTTCAGCGCAGAAGCAATCGTCCGCACCAGCCAGCGCGGCGAGGCCATGGTATCTGCGAGTCCTTCCGCTGCGGTATATTCCTGGACTGCGTCGCCTGTACTTTGCACTGCTGAATGATCGAAGCCAGCCACTGCCGTCGAAGGAACAGATTCGAGCGCAGTGCAGCGTCCCAATGACACAGCCATTACGCGCGGTGGAGCTGGGTTGTGCGACGGGACTGTATCTGCAGAGGCTGTCCGATGATGGCTGGCAGGTGACGGGAATAGAGCCTGGTGCAAAGCCTGCCGCGATGGCTCGTTCGGCCGGATTTGATGTTCATTGCGGCACCCTCGACTCATGCCAACTGACAGAGAACACGTTTGAGTTTGCGGCGGCGTGGATGGTAATTGAACATGTGCCGGATCCCCGCAGTGTCCTTCAGGCACTGCATGGGCTGTTGAAGCCGGGAGGAATCCTGTACTTCAGTATTCCCAATGCCGGCTGCTGGGAACCTCGAGTCTTCCGAAGCCGATGGTACGCCTGGGAACCTCCTCGACACCTGCATCACTTTACTCCCGCATCCATTCGACGACTGCTGACGGAATGCGGCTATACGGAGATCGAAGTGACGCACCAGCGAAATGTGTCGTATGTGATCGGCAGTCTGGGGCTGATGATCCTGAAGCTGCGGCCAGGAAGTCGAATCGGACGATGGTTGCGAGACTACCCGGGGCGTCCGAAACTTGCCCTGCAGTTATTGCTGGCACCGATGGCTCATGTTCTGGCGTGGCTGCATCAGGGAGGCCGCCTGACGATTTCCGCAAGGAAGCCTTGAGGCAGAAGTCCGCGCGTCGCGCTGAGAACAACGGTGTGAAGGACTTTCCCTGAAGATTCGTCTGTCTTGTCGCGGAAGGATACGAGCCGGCGCGAGCCCTCGAGTGAATCTGCGTTATGAACTGACCCGACCGATTGCGCCGATCCGCT
>CAZIGZ010000039.1:0-44646 GCA_964538835.1 uncultured Chitinophaga sp.
AAACACAAAGCAACCCAAAAGTCGATTTTGAAGATTGTTGTCAGCACTCATCAGTCGTCTCGACGTATCGATTGCCAACAGTGACGTTATTCCGGATCGGTATCTCCAAAAATATCCCAAGTTCTAACCCTTGAGCGAGGCATCGCTGGATTCGAAGCTTGATGGACCATCAGTCCGAATTGAACAAAGCGCATTTTGTGATGTGGCAGAATTGCTGCAGCATTGACTGTAGCGTATGACCAAACGTCATCCAGCCACTCATTGAGTCTCGGCCACCACATTGAATAGGGCTCTTTATCACCCTGCACCGGAAACTCAAGGTTCCTCATAAAGTTCAACAGTGCATCAGCTTTAGCCTTCACAACCCCGTCGTAGGGGGCCTGAAGCTGAACCTGTTTGCCGATGGCCTTTGGCGCGCCTCCAAGGTATGGGATGGCGGGCATGTTGTTCTGCATAAACGTGAGTGGATCAAACTCTGTGTAGTAGTTGACGATATTTGCCCCAGACAAGAATCGTACCAGACTGCCGTCGAATTTTTCGACTTCCGTCAGTCGTCCGGAATTGCTTCGAACCATCAGTGAGTTTCTGTGGAGCCCCGCAGCATTGAACAATGCAGCAGGCAATACGTTTTGAGCCGCAACGCTGGCTGCTGATGCAAGGCCGCCGCCAAGGGAATGTCCGGTTGTTCTGGGCAAAAGTTGTCGATCGGCAGCCGCCTTCGAAAACTCCCATCCAAGCTTCATTGCATTGTTATACTGAGGCTCGTAGCCCAGCTGTGCCGAAGTGCCTTCCAGTCCGAGCCCCTGAGTCAGATCCGCAATGATGTCGGCCAACTCCATTTGTGTACCCGCAAAAGCCAGAATGTATCCTCTTCCTCCGGGACTCAGATAGTCACGATAGATGGCGACCCGCAGGCCAGTGGACCAGACCGCCTGCGAGAGTTCAATCTGTACTACCGACGCTTCACTTAGTCCCAGTCTTCTCATCTGGTTCCCATCAAGCAGTTCAAGGCCAAACTGTGGGAAGTCCACACTGTCATAAACTCCTTCTGCTGCAAGACTGTCCCGCAACACGATTCCGGTATGGTTGAACGCTCTTTTCCAATAGCGATTCCCGTGATCAAACTGCAGATTTGGATAAAAGACGTCGTCGTTCAGGTTCACCATGTACTTGACTTCGTCTGCCAGACCCTCGACTGCTTTCCATTCAGTATCAGCCGTCTCTCTTCGATGGACCGTCACTCTGATTCGATCGTCCGGTTTCTGGCGGTCGGCCCCGGCACGGGTATTGTGCCCCGTTTGAGCAACCACGGCCTGAAGCCAAAGCGTACTCACGCCTGAGAGTTCGCTTGCGGAGTATCGTCGACCGGGTGTAATCCGATGCCCGCCAGACTCCACCCCATAATCACGAAGCAACCCTGAGTTACTCGGCACCGTCCAGACCTTGATGTAACCAGACTGCCCCTGCTCGCTCGGGAAATCGAACTGCATCGCAACGGTGTCCGGATCGTCTCCGTCCAGCAGAGGGCTTTCGAAGACCACCGGCGTGAACACCTGACTGTCAAAGACACCACTTGCGGGCATTGGAGTCGGATAAATCAGCTTTCCAATGCCATAAGTGTGGTTCTCCAGTATCTCCTCCCAGTCAGACTTCGCGGGAAGTGATAACTGATTGTCGTTATCACTGTCGATGTCCAGGTCTACTGTCCGTACTGTGTATGCAATCGAATCAAACGACGTGTCGAAAATGACATCTCCCGGGATAATCACATCGGATCCCGGGGCCAGCACCATCGGACGCACCTGCCATCTCAACGCAACTTCACCGTGGCCAGCAGAGACTCCCTCCATCCAAAGCGACGTTTTGGACGAGTCGGAAAACTGAGTCACCCCTGATTCTACTGGCAGGCGATTCGAAGTGTAGATACGGACATTTGATGGAAACACCAGAACCAGATAGGTGAGTGTCGAGTAAGTACTGCCCCCGAGATGAACCTGGTCGTAGTCCGTGGCTCCTTCCAGCATGGGGCGGATGGTGAGAGGAACCAAATCGTCATCGGCCAGATTGACCGGCTGGTCCATGGAATCCGGCTGCTCATTATCGTCGTCATCGTCTTTGTTTGCGAGAAACTCGTAGCCCGGCTTGTCTTCCGCATCTTCATCGAGCGACGCCACGTCCAGGTCGGCCGAGCCATCAGCCAGGGCTGCTCTCTGTCGTCCACTGTCGCCGATCTGAGCAGACTCTGTCATTGAATGAGCCACCACGCTGGTTAGTTGAGCCTCAACCAGCTCAATCTCCTCATAATCACCATCCATGAGTGAAACCAGATAGAAGACATCCCGGCCATCTGGACTCACGAGCTGAACCTGAGCGGTCCGGGCATGCCCCGGGAGAGCTTCGCTCAGTGGAATCATCTCGCCGGATTCAGTCTGTAGCACATAGTCTGCGCCAGGTTCGGCGTAATTCAGATTCTGGTCCGTCGGAAACTCAACTGTGGCTGTAACACCCGGGATGTGTCCGTCACCATCCAGATCGGTACGAGTAAAGACCACTTTCTGACGGTCCAGTTTCCTCTGCGTGAACGGTCCCTCAAACCATGATTGAGTCGGCAGTTCCATTTCGACCTCAACTGAGCCGACATCAGCACTGCCTCCGTAGTCTCCACCCGCATCAGTTCCTCCAACCCCCGAATCATCCCCGGAGTCTGCTCCTCCATCGGGCCAGGGAATGTCGCTAACACCACAAAAGCCAGCGCCGAGATCGCCTCCCACCGCATCACCGTCGACGCCCGGTAAGTCCGTCCCCAAATCACCTCCGGGAGGATCGCCAGCACCATAGAAGATTCCACTTGCCGGCACGATCGGACTGAATGGCCCCCACAAGGAACTGTTTGGGATCGATGAATGTGCCTGCACCGGAACTTCACAAGTATCAAGACACGTGCCAAATGTCGCGATTGGAGTACCGTCAGCGGAGTTTTGCGATCCTGCCTGAGCAATCTCCGATAATGATCCTGCAGAAAGGACGACCTTTGGCTCAAGCAGCTGAACCTCGTTCATGAAGCGACGCCGGCGTCTCCAGACGGACCGGCAAGAACTACGGTCCATGCAATCCGGGAAGCATCCACGGACCACGTCAACAACGCGACAAATCCAAACCCAGATGCTCATGTCATACCTCCCCGAAAAGCTAGTGAAGCAAGTGATGTGGGGTGGTATGTACTAATACGCGTACGAAATGTCAAGTGATATATTGTGTTGTGGAATAATTAATCGCACTATGGTTTTGCTTGGCTTACGAGCGGTGTGATTCATCGAACATTGTGGGTGCCATGACCGTTTGATTTTCAGGCTGGGGCCCATCGTCTGTCTGCGACTGGAATGCCGAGATGGCGCGGACTGTGCACGCTTTCGTCAAGTCGCCGCAGCGAAAGGAGCAATTGGCGCGGAGGTTGCGCGCTTAAAATGCGGCTCGAAGAATATCATGAGCGTTGCGCTCAATTGCGTCGGCCAGTTCTGCGGGATGTGTGGCAGAAAGCCTGCTGCCTCTTGCTCAGGAGACGTCCACAAAGCGTGGGAAACAGCCTGGGAATCAGCGGTATTCTTAGGGCTGATTCTGACTGAAGAATGTGATCAGGCTGATCAACTTACGCAGGAGTCTTGCCGTCGCTGCGGCACAGCATTTTCTGGTACCGGTTGTGAGCCTTTGGGCGTTCGAGCTTCCAGAACCTCGACTGCGAGTGACAGTTGTATCGACTGATGAGCCCCCCACAGGTGTATTCACACCGGAAGACTCGACGAACATGAGTGTGCCAGCGAATGGTTGTGCCCGCGTTGGTCTTCAGATCTGAAACTGTGGAGGCGGGACTGTCGAACGAAGAGTTCTGCCAGGAGTCCACTGCGAACGCTGCGCGCCTGTTGGAGCCAGGCGAGCAGCGTGAGCGGAGATTCGGCGGCGAGTTGGCAGGCTCCTGGAAAGTCCTGCTCCGTTTCTGGTGCGCACGGGGCGCTTGTTTAGTATCGCCAGAAGTTCATCCATGGATATCCAAGGAAGTAGCTGTATCCGGAGAACGGAGTCAGCGGACGCGATGGTCGTGATGGCGGAGGAACTCGCTTCACAGGCTTACGGTCGATGTGCTGGTGATTCACGATGGTCTGAGTGCGAGGATTCCCGGTCAGAATTTCCATGGCGGTGTCATGGCGATAGTTCGGATTCGCCTTGTACTCGGCGCGGCTGAATGGGATCGAGTTGTAGACTCGCTGATATTCTTCGCGAGAAAACGTGACGGCCGCAGGAACGCCGTTCGCCGGGTCGGCCACGATGATCTGTCCGGCTTCGGCATTCTTCTCAACGGTCAGCTTCTGAGCCGGAATGATCTCCATGATGACTTCAGAAGATGTCTCTGCCGCAGTCGCCGGTGGAATCGCAGGAACTGGCGTGGCGGCACCATCCTGTGCCGGTGGAATGATGGCCAGCACAGGAGCCGGCTCATCAGATCGAACGGTGCCGCTTGCATAAAGGACCAGGGCAATGACGGCCGTGGCCAGAGTAAATCGTCGAATAGGTCGCATGAGAAATTCCTTCCAGTCAGCATCTGCCGCTTCGACCGGGAATGCACTGCATCAACGATGCCGGCCGAGTACTGTGATGGAGAATGGAAGGGGCTGACACCCTGTGTCAACGAAGGAAAAATCCCGCGAGCCGAAAATTCTGTGTGTGTTCAGAACTCACTTTTCATCAGGAATGTGACGGTTTGTTGCCAAGATACACCGTCGCAATGCCGCCTGTCAGCGGATGATAAGATGTGTTGACAAGTCCGGCTTCTTCCATCAGTCCCGTGAGCTGTGAGCCGCATGGAAATTCTGAAACGGACTGGGGCAGGTACTCATAGGCAGCCTGACGGTTTCGCACCAGAAGCTGTCCGAGCTTTGGAAGGATATTGCGGAAATACCACTGATACGTGCGACTCAGCAGCTTGTTGTCCGGCAGCGAAAACTCCAGCACCATGACTCGGCCGCCTGGCTGACAAACGCGAGCCATCTCCTTCAGTCCGCCAATCGTGCTCGAAACATTGCGCAAACCAAACGCAACAGACACGACCTGAAACTGGTTGTCAGGGAACGGAAGTGCCAGCGTGTCGGCTTCCAGAAACACGACGTCTCGCCCCGTTCGCTTCTTCTCCGCAAGCTTCAGCATGCCATGAGTAAAGTCGGTGGCGTAAACGGGAACTCCGGACTTCAGTTTCTTCCGATACGCAAAAGCGAGGTCGCCGGTTCCCGTGCAGACATCCAGAATCGGTGAATCATTGAACGGCCCGGAAAGACGCACGGCCTTCCATCGCCAGTAGACATCGGTCCCGGCAGAAAGAAAATGATTCATGAAATCGTAGCGCCCGGCAATCTCACCAAACATCTGGCGAATCCGGGCACCGGTCTTGTCGACGGGCATTCCGTGGCTTTCCTGAACACTGAGATCGCTGAACTCAGCCTGTGGCACAGTTGAGAATCCTACAGACTTACTTTTGTGATAGCACCAATTGCAACGCTGGCAATTCGACAATTCGCAACGCCAGAAAATCTCTCAGGAACACGGCTGTTTCCCGCAGAACCTGTTCCTGGCCAACGGAACCCATGATGGTCATTTCGCAACCAGCGGACCCAAAATCCGCGACTCGGAAATCCGGCGCAAACAGTTTCCCGCCTGCTAACCGCATCAAAACGTCCTTCTTAACGAAAGCCCGGCCTGCGTTTTGGTCCGAGAACATTACCCTGGCTGGTCGATCCCGTCGTCCCATCGTGAGAGGCGACAGAGATCCGATCCAATCTCAAAATCACGACAGGCCTTTGGGCGATGATCGTAGTGCTGGCATCGCAACGTCTCAGGATCCAGCCAGACACACGGCAGCAGGTCGAAATGCTGATCGGCCGCAATACGATCTCGAACCGGCTGCAGCCATTCTTCCGGAATATCTTGCTCGGCTTCTTCACCGGGCTGAAACGGCGGAACCGGTGTTCGTCGACAACATGCGGCGCAGTGATCACACGACTCAATGACGGGTAATGCTGACATTCAGGGCGTTTCTGCTCGACGAGCGGGCGGCTGTCATTTCCTAAACAGCGCACAATGACGATTTGAACCAGAGGACCGCCGCAGTTTGTCGGAAACAAGGACGCCTGCGAACAAACGTCCTGCAATACGCTCAGCGCTCCGACAAAATGTTCGTCCCATCAGAAAATCGATCCTGCGCCGTGCGACCGGGTGCTGTTCCGAATACAACACGGCCTGTGCACGTCAGAAGCATGAATCATACTGGCTGAATTTTCCATGAATGAGCTGGAAACAAAATCCGCTGAACTCGTTCGCCTGGAGCAGGACGAAGCTCGGGCCGACGGCGCTAACTGGAAGCGATGGGGGCCATATCTTTCAGAACGTCAGTGGGGAACGGTTCGCGAAGACTATTCGCACGACGGTACGCCCTGGTCCTCCTTTCCTCACGATCATGCTCGCGGTCGTGCGTACCGCTGGGGTGAAGATGGCCTGATGGGCATCTGCGATCGGCAATGCCGGCTGTGTTTTGCCCTGGCGCTGTGGAATGGTCGCGACCCGATCCTGAAGGAACGTCTGTTCGGCGTCAACGGACACGAAGGCAATCACGGCGAAGACGTCAAGGAAGACTATTACTACCTCGATTCCACGCCAACACATTCTTACCTGAAGATGCTCTACAAGTATCCTCAGATGGAATATCCGTACTCAAAACTGGTTGAAGAAAACCAGCATCGCAGTCGATTGCTCCCGGAACTGGAACTGGTCGATACCGGCGTCTTTGAACGCAATCGCTACTTCGACGTCTTCACCGAATACGCCAAGGAAACTCCTGACGATGTTCTGATCCGCATCACGATCATTAATCGCGGTCCGGCACTCGCATCGATTCATGTGATTCCAACACTTTGGTTTCGCAACACATGGACGTGGGGCAAGACACACGAAGGAAACGGCTACAAGCCTCGGCTGTATCGTGATGAACACAACCTGATACATGCCGAGCATTCAACGCTGGGCAGGTTCGTGCTGGCGGCAGATCTTGGCACCGATGGAAAGCCGCCCGCATGGCTGTTCACGGAGAATGAATCCAATCCGAAGTATCTGCCGGATGCCTCACTGGCCGGTCGCTACTACAAGGATGCGTTCCATGAGCACATTATCGGGCGCCGCACCGAAGTGATTAACCCGGCGGGTTTCGGAACAAAAGCGGGGGCTCACTATCGAGTCACTCTGCGTTCCGGGGAATCGGCAACGCTGCACCTTCGACTGTTCAGTTTTCATCAGCGTCCTGAACACATCTTCGGTGAGACATTTCAGCGGAGCTTCGAACGGCGCAAGGTGGAAGCGGATGCGTTTTACAAAGGCAAGATTCCGGAATCTCTGCCGGATCATCTGAAACCAATTCTCAGGCAATCCTACGGCGGACTGCTGTGGACCAAGCAGTTCTATCAATACGTTGTCGAAGAGTGGCTGAATGGTGATCCGAACATGCCGCCGGTTTCTCCTTCGCGCCGGCAGATTCGAAACAGCGACTGGCCGCATCTGTTCAATCGCGACATCATCTCGATGCCGGACAAATGGGAATATCCGTGGTACGCGGCCTGGGACCTGGCGTTTCACATGGTGGCGATGGCCGATGTGGACAGTAAATTCGCCCGCGACCAGCTGATCCTGTTCCTGCGCGAATGGTACATGCATCCGAACGGTCAGATTCCGGCGTATGAATGGAACTTCAGCGACGTGAATCCTCCGGTTCATGCGTGGGCGTGCTGGCGAGTCTACAAGAACACAGGTCCTCCGGGACGACGCGATCGTCTGTTCCTCGCCAGAACTTTCCAGAAGCTTCTGGTGAATTTCACGTGGTGGGTGAACCGCAAAGACCTGCTGGGCAAGCACGTTTTCAGCGGCGGCTTTCTGGGTCTCGATAATATCGGGGTCTTCGATCGTTCCAAGCCGCTGCCAACCGGCGGGCATCTGCATCAGGCCGACGGCACGGCATGGATGGGCTTCTACTGCGCGCGAATGCTGACGATGGCGCTGGAACTGGCAAGCGAGAACCCGGCGTACGCGGATATGGCCTCGAAGTTCTTCGAGCACTATATCGAGATCGCGGACGCCATGAATTCCATCAGTGACGTCGGACTCTGGGATGAGCAGGATGGATTCTATTACGACCATCTCTACAACAACGGGCAGCATATTCCGCTGCGAGTTCGTTCGCTGGTCGGTATCATTCCGCTGTTCACGGCGACCATTCTGAGCGACGTTGTGCTTCAGAAGCTGCCAGGCTTCCGGCGGCGAATGGAGTGGTTCATTGAGCATCGATCAGACCGCATTCGGAATATCACGTTCATGCAGGTGTCGAAGGAAGCGGACGAAAGTCGCCCGGCTCGCGGACTCCGACTGCTTGCCATTCCAACGCGCGAACGCATGGAGCGGATGCTCAAGTATCTGCTGGATGAGAATGAGTTCCTGTCTCCGTACGGCATTCGCTCACTGTCACGCATTCATGATCAGCAGCCATTCGTCCTGAACGTGAACGGACAGGAACATCGAGTCAGCTATGTTCCGGGCGACTCGGATTCCTCCATGTTCGGCGGAAACAGTAACTGGCGAGGGCCCGTCTGGTTCCCGATGAACTACCTTCTTATCGAAGCGCTGGAACGATACGACGAATTTTATGGCGATGGCTTTAAGGTCGAGTGCCCCACTGGTTCCGGAGTGATGATGACTCTGGGGCAGGTGGCCGAAGAGCTGATGCGACGACAGATCAGTTTGTTCCTTCCCGACAAGAACGGGTATCGTCCGTGTCACGGGGAAGATAATCGTTACCGTGATGATCCGGCGTGGAAGGAGCTCCTGCTGTTTCACGAGTACTTTCACGGAGAAACCGGACGTGGCCTTGGGGCCAGTCATCAGACAGGGTGGACAGCCCTTGTGGCAAAACTCATCAAGAAACTGCATCGACGCGGCGTGGAGATTTCGTGATCCGGAACAGCCAGCGGTTCGTTCTGCAGGCTGACCACAGAAACACTCGAACAGGCTTTGACTCGAAAGGGTTTCTATGTCGCTTGAACCAGACGGCTCTCCAAAGAGCTGGCCACCACTGGGGCTTCCCACAGGCAGCGTTCGTGCGTTGTTGACAATGGCTGTGATTGGCGTTGTCGTCAATTCGGTGGTTCGGGGAACCAAACTGGATGAATTGTGGACCGAAACCCTGCTGATCGCCCTTGCCCATTACTACACGGCACGGCGTTTCGTGGCATTGCCACCTGATGTCGTCAAGCGTCTGACAAATGACGGTCTCCTGGATCAGGAAGCCCATCCTCTTTATCTGCCAAAGCACAGCATTCGCATCTTGATCCTTGCGGCGTTTGGCGGACTCGGGTTCTGGCTCTATAAGCAGGGTCGTCTCTGGGAACCGCGAGCACTCACGCTGCTGATGATCGTTGCAGCGTACGTGCTAGGTTCGATCGTGCGTGGTATTGGCAGCTGGTTCGCGAGCAAGACCGGTAAACGACCTTCGTCGCGCTGGGGTGACCTCAAAGCGATCGTTGTTCTTCTGGCAATCGCCATCGCGGCTGCGACCGAGCTAATGCCGGACCTCGCGAATCTCCCGCCGGAGATTGACCGCATTGCTCTCGCGATGCTCCTGTTCTACTTCGGTTCGAGGTAAGCCTGCAGGAAAGACGGCAGGCTACAGGACTCCAAACGTCTCAAACGCCCTGGTGGCCGACATTCCCTGGCGGATTGCATCACGCACCTGGTTCTCCGCGTGAGCTTTCTGCCAGGCGGCACGAACGACTTCTCGCTCCGCTTCCTGTGGAACCACGACGATGCCATCTTCATCGGCCGCGACAAGGTCGCCAGGATGGAAGGTGACTCCGTCGAGTTCCACCGGTACGTCCACATCGATGACTCGCTGGCGATCGCGACTGTCGTAAGGATTCATGCCGCGAGCAAACACGGGGAAGTTCATGGCTCGCATTTTCGCGACATCTCGGACGGCTCCGTCGACGATGACACCAATGCAGCCCGTGTTTCTGGATGCCGTCGTCAGAAGCTCGCCCCAGATTCCCGATCGGTTCGATCCCCCCGCGCTGCAGATCAGAACGTCATCCGATCGGCACGAATCCACGGCCTTCAGTTCCAGCTCATAGGGAACAGGATCCACGTGGGCCATGTCGGCCCATAGAGTTGTCTTGCAGCGTCCGATCAAAGTGACGTTTGGAAGGGTCACGGGAACGATGGGCAGACGAGGCGACTGGCGGCGATACCCGGCCGCATCCAGTGCATCGCACAGAAGAGGCACGGAAAGAACCTCTCTCATCATCGCCAGTGTGATCACGTCCGGTACCGAATTGCTCATACTGAAACCTATGGCTGCCTCTTCAAAATCCTCAATCATCCACAACAAAAATAGCGGAAGGGCGCGAGCCCTCCGGTGCCTCACCGCACCGAGTTACTTCGCTTCATCACACGCGTTGTGCCCGTTTGCGGCAAGCGAACAACGTGAGCGACGATCAGGCAACGAGCTGGTAGGCTCACCGAGGTCAAGGGGCTCTTCAGCCCTCAATCCCTACTTCGCTTCATCACACGCGTTGTGCCCGTTTGCGGCAAGCGAACAACGTGAGCGACGATCAGGCAACGAGCCGGCAGGCTCACCGGGGTCAAGGGGCTCTTCAGCCCCTTGACCAAAGTTCTGTGACGGGGAAGCCGTCGTCCACGATGGGAGTTGGGCGTCCCTGAGCATCCGGCACGCGAAGGTCGGGATCAATTCCAAGAGCATGATAAACCGTGGCCGCCAGATCTTCCGGTCTGACCGGCGTTTCATTTGGATACGCCGCATCTTTGTCAGAAGAACCGTAGAGCGTACCGCCGGGAATCCCAGCCCCCGCAATCACGGACGAAAACAGCGTGCTCCAGTGATCGCGTCCCCAGTTCGAGTTGGCCTTCGGAGTACGTCCCATCTCGCCGGTTGCGATCACCAGTGTTTCCGACAACAAACCTCGCTCTTCAAGATCCAACAGCAGCGCGGAACAGGCCTGATCGAATGTCGGCAGCAGTTTCGTTCGCACATCGTCACTGTTGCGATGCGAAT
The DNA here is from genome assembly GCA_964538835.1 of uncultured Chitinophaga sp. Taxonomy (GTDB): domain Bacteria; phylum Planctomycetota; class Planctomycetia; order Planctomycetales; family Planctomycetaceae; genus SXXK01. The sequence continues at coordinate 11,150 of CAZIGZ010000039.1, forward strand.
CCCAGCTGTACCCATCGACGCAGTCATAATGCACCGTTACGTAGCGAACGCCGGATTCGACCAGACGTCGAGCCATCAGAGTGGACTGGCCGAACAGGTGTCGTCCATAGCGGTCTCGCACGGCCGCATCTTCCTTCCGAATATCCAGCGCGCTGCGAATCTGTTCCGAAGTCATCAGCGAAAATGCACGCTCGCGAAACGCGTTGAAGCCAACGGAAGCCGTGGACTGTTCCAGCAGATCGATTCTCTGACGTTCCGCATCAAACTGCTCCAGCAGACTGCGTCGCCGCGCGAGTCGACTGTCTGAGACGCCATCGGGTGTCTTCAGGTCAGAAATCTGGAACGACAATTCTTCATCCGCACAGACTCGCCAGTACGGATTGTCGTCAACAGATTTCTTCTGAATGCCGGTCGTCAGCGGGTTATATCGAGTCCCCAGCCAGCCGGCATGTTCGCCAGGCCGAGGATACTGGCCCTTTTCCTGCAGCGCGCCGAGCGAATTCGGGAGCACCATGTACGACGGCATCGCACGGCTCAGTCCCGCGCTTTGCTGGTCGACGTATTCAACGATGGAACCCATTGACGGCCAGTCTTTGGGAGTCGGAGAAAAGCCGCCTCCAATCGGAACGTGCCATCGCTTTCCGGTCTGAAGATAATGTCCGCCGCCACTGTGATCATTGAACGAATGCGACATCGTTCGAATCACGCGATAACGATCGGAGATCTCTGCCATCATTGGCAGATGTTCGCCGATCAGCAGTCCCGGCGTGCGACTGGCGATAGGTTTGTACGGCCCGCGAATCTGTTCCGGAGCATGCGGCTTCAGGTCAAACGTTTCCAGCTGACTGGGACCACCGAACAGAAACAGAAAGATAACAGACTTGGCTTTGGCAGCAGGCTGACTTCCCGATTCGGCGGCTCGAGCTTCAGCCGCAAGCAGCTGAGGCAACGACAGCCCCAGCCCCAGCAATCCCGCTCCTCCCGCGCTCAGGATCTGACGACGAGGAATACCATCACACGCGGATCGAGGATTTCCGTAGATCGTCAGCATGGCGGGAACCTGTCAGGAGGGAAGAACCGGGGAAACTCATTTTGGCCATCCCCGACAAATTCATCAACAGCCAGTTGTCACGCCCGCCAAATTCGTGGGAAGTCCCGGACCATGAGCCGCAGGCGCTAGCCGCGGGTTCCATACACCGCGTCATCCCCACGCAAAGCCGACTTCTTCTTCCCGGCCTTTACAGACCAGAGTCCCTTTTTGAGGATCCTCGCTTCACTTTCCGCCTGACGAAGCTGAGGCTCCAGGTCGGCCGGAAGACCGAAGTCCGCCAGAAGCCGCACGAGTCCCTCCGCCAGCAGTTCCTCATTCAGCATTTTGCCGTGTTCGTCATAAACCCAGGCAAGCGTTCGACCGTAGCGATCCTTCTTTGCCGAATCGATCCGCAGCGAAACACTGGCGCCTTCAATGCGTGATCGCAGCCAGTCTGTGGCCTCCCGGGAATAAGGTTGAGCCGGCTGATCTTCATGAGACACCTCCGGAGCGTCGATTCCGAGCATGCGAATGCGACGCCCGTCGGTCAGATCAAACGTGTCACCATCCAGGACTCGCTTTACCGTCACCGTTTCGCGATGACCTTGTGGTCCTGGTGTCTCCGGACGAAACACGGCCATCCGCAGGAACGCAAAAACGACGAAAACGATCATCGCTGTTGTCGCCGGTGTCGGCGAACGTCGCAATGATCGTTTCGTGAATGGCTTAATGGGAAACTCTTTCGACCGCTGGAAGCTCAGGCTGTCTGACGCATGTGTTAAGTCAGGTCGTCAGGTTAGCGGTCGACTTCCGCCTCGTCTAGTTTTCCCGAAGTTCCGGTGGCAGGGCTCGGCCAGAAGCACTGTCCGGCGACAAATTCAGAGGATTCAGATCATCAACACCGTCAGCGGGAAGTACTCGGTCGATTGCATCTGCTCGATTGACCGGACGACGTGTTTGTCGAGGTAGGCTGGAGTTCGGCGCGTCAGGTTCCAAGGACGCGGCAGGTGGTTCAGGTGGAGTCACAAATCGACTTCCCCAGACGGCCAGCGGTTCGTTGCTGGCCTGTGATTCATCGATGTACTGCCAGCTGGAAACTTCTCCGACTTCTGCAGCGACTCCGCCCGGTGTCACGCGAATTCGAAACGTGATCGTTGAGCCATCTTCAGGGCAGGTGAGTGCGATCGTGCAGACCTGAGCAATTCCGGCAGACGACTGCGGAAATCGTACTCGCCCGACATTCTTCAATGCCCCGGCGACACGCTTCTTCATCGACTCGACTGTCTCTTCATCGTACACAGGAAGTCGCTGGTTCCCGGCAATACCTCGCCCAAAGAGATCCAATTGAGACTCTTCAGACTGAGCCAGTTCCCGGCGAGCCGCATCCCATTCTGATTCGGGTTCATCCGTCTTGCCGCCGTCTTTCTTGCTGCCGGTTGCTGACCGCGGTGCAAGCGAGACGCCTGAAAGGTTCCGCTGATACAACAACCCGCTGTCCTGAACCCATGTGAGGTAAGAAGCCTGTTCGGAACGATACAGAGTCACTCCCAGAGCCATGTTCACATCTGGTGAATGGTTCTTTCCAACGATCGCCTTGTTGATCAGACTTTCCAGAACCTGCAGATCTTCCTGCAGTGCCTTTCGTTCGTCGCCGGAAATCTCACCGATCTGCAGAATTCGGGGCACGGCTCGCTGAGCCCCCATGGTTCGAAGTGCCAGGTTTGCAGGAACGTCCTGACTGCGCACGTACCGCTGGCCTGTTGCCGGGACCGGCTGAGTCGCGGTGGCTCTTGCCGCCGGGAATTCATCAAGAGGAGGCAACGCCGGGAATGCCGCGCGGGCCGGCTGAACTGGTGCGATGGTCGTTGAGACTGCCGGCAACTCAGCTGGTGAAACCACATCAACTCGGGCTGGTTCTTCCACCGGGGAAGGTGCCGACGCAGCAACCGGGGCTCGGGACTCGATAGAATCTGGCGGAGCCGCAGGCAGTGTCTCTGCCACATCCGCCACCTGCCCGATCGCCGTTGAACTCATTCCGACCGCGGCCCCCAGCACTGCGACTCGCAGACTGAGTTTCCATTTTCCGATGTTCATGACTGTATCCTAATGAAAGTTGAATCGAAGAGTGTCGTTGATTGTTGATGTGAATTGATGCTCAAAACTGAGGCGCATTTCCTTTTAGAACTGCTCCATCGGAAGCCATCGGGCGAGTCACCGCTTCAAGACGAAGTAGCTCCCGCCGTGTTCGGATGATCTGAGCTTCTGCTTCGACGGCCAGCTTTTCGAGATCATTCCGAAGTGTGATCTGGTTCGCCAGAATGTCTGAGATCATTTGTCGCTCTTTGAGCTTCTCCTCCGGATCAGCAGACGACTGCAAATTGGCCAGCCGAGCCGTGATGATGCGTTCGGATTCGGATTCAATCAGCGGTGTCAGCTTGGTTTTGTCCGTCGTCAAAGTCTGGAACTGAGCCTGCATTTCCTTGCGAACATCTGCGACCAGGGAAGCTCGCACTTCGGCTGATAACGACTGCTTCAGATCGGCAATGTCCGGACGTTGAGCATTCGAAATCTGCCAGCCTGTCAGAAACGAAACGGCCAGCGCCGTGAGCACCATCGATGCCGTCAGCAATGAGGAACGACTCTTGCCGGAGGAACGATGATGCTCGACAAACTGCGAGCCATCATGGTTTGAACACACACGGACAGAACCCGTCACGGCCACGGCCGGAACTTTGACTCCCGCAGCGACCGCTGTTCCTTGTGGTGATTCCAGAGTCCACGTATCCAGTGTCGACTGCACGTTTCTCCAGCCGGCAATCTTCGATGAACAGTGTGAGCACGATTCCAGATGACGTTGTAGCGCGGTCATCTGAACATCATCGCATTCGCCGTAAAGAAACGGCATCCACTCACCGTCATCAGGATGCTGCATTGTGTCCAGTTCAGAACTCATAAGGCCACCGTACTTGATCCAGAGTCATCAACCATTCAGCGACTTAAGACGACGCTCCAGCCGGCTGAGTGCTTCCGCAAGGCGAGAGTAAACCGTGCCCAGCGGCAGGTTCAGGATGTCAGAAATTTCACGAAGCTTCAGGTTCTGATAATGCCTCAAAACCAAAACCTCACGCAGGTCATCAGGAAGTTCCGCCAGCGCCAGTTTCACGTGCTCCCGAACCTCCTCCCCTTCCATGCCATTCGGTGATCCACGATGATCCGCAAGCTCACCGGGAAGTGCATCCGCCTGGTAGCCTCGGGCCTGCCGACGACGGACATCATGAGCCGAATTCACGGCGATTCGCCACATCCATGTTGTGAACTTTGACCCGCCGCGAAACTGCTCCCGCGCCGTGAAGGCTCGGGAAAAGGCTTCCTGCACCGCATCTTCCGCGTCGTGCAGATTGCCGGTCAGCCGATGACACATTTCCGTCAACCGCACCTGCCAGCGCAGGACCAGTTGATGGAACACCTCCTGATCCGACCGCGCGCAGACGATCGCCATCATGGCTTCGTCCGACATCAGGTCGAACAGAGTTGCAGAAGAATGTTCCAGCGGAATAGCCAACGACCAGACTCTCCGAAGCGTGATTTCGCATGTTTCAGCCCCGACGATTCTGGCCAGAACCACCAAAGGACTGCTTCTTGGACGGGCGGTCGTCCGGTTTTTCCTGGAACATTTCCAGGATTTCTTTTTCCTTAAGGATCGGATTTCACTGAAGCCCCGGAACCGCCTATCCTTCGAGCCCTCACGCGGAGTCTTCGGAAGCGTACACTACGCTCTGACTGATTCCGTTGGTTGACTCGGTTGATTGACTTCGCTGATTGATTCCGTTGAAAGGACAGCATGGACGCTCTCAGGATCACGCTGAAGGACCTGCGACTTCTGTCGCGTGATCGCCGTGCGCTGGTGATTCTTGTCGCGATGCCCATGGTCATCATCGCGATTGTAGGATCGTCCACAGGCCGGCTTCGAGCGAACCGGGAACAGAATCGTCAGGGCCTTCATATGGAGGTCGCGGATTATTCTCAGACCGAAACTTCGAAGCGTCTGGCCGGTTTTCTCGCAAGTTACGAGAATGTCCTCGTTCGTCCGGTCGACACCACATCTTCCGGTGCCCCAACAAAGGAACGTCTCGAAGGTGAACGCCCTCAGGGAGAAACCGACGCGCGACTGATTATCGGTCCGGAGTTTGAATCGATCCTGCGTTCGAAGTCACCGACGGAACTGACCTCGCCGGACGAAACCACGCGAGCCAAAGGTCTGTCAGCGCTCGACATGAATCTCCTGTTCAACGATTCGGCAGCGGATCCGATGATGGAGGGACTGTCGAAGCTGCTGGTGAAGCTGTCTCTGCAAAATGCCATCCTTCCGATTCTGGCGGAGAAGGTTCCTTCGTTTCGAGGAGCCGCGAGAAAGTCCGTCATCCCTGAAGCGTGGGAGAAATCTGCTGACACGGAAGCCAAAGCCGCGGAAGCCGGCAATCGTGTGTATCAGTTCTTCATTCCCAGCTACACGGTGCTGTTCGTGTTCTTCCTGGTCAACATCATGGGACGATCGTTCCTGAGTGAACGAGACACTGGAACTCTGCGACGGCTTCGAATTTCCCCGGTCAGCCCTGCAGCAATCCTGATCGGCAAGACGCTGCCGTTCCTGATTCTGTCACTCATTCAGACGATCATCCTGATGGTTTCCGGGAAGATCCTGTTTGGCATGTCATGGGGCTCCCAGCCGTGGCTTTTGATTCCCATCATGTTGTGCACCTCCTCCGCCGCCACAGCGCTGGGGCTGATGTTTTCAACGCTGGCCAAAACGGAATCACAGGTCAGCAGTTTTGGCAATCTGATCCTGCTCTCCAGCGCGGGGATCAGTGGCTGTCTTGTGCCACGTGCATGGATGCCGCCGCTGAGTCAGAAGATCAGTCTGATGACGCCACACGCATGGGCTCTGGATGCTTACAGTGAATTGCTGACAAAAGATGTCCCGGCTCTTTCTGTGATTGGGCAGTCCTGCATCGCCCTGCTCGGGTTCGCTGCGGTCTTCTTCGTCATCGGGCTTTATCGCTTCCGCTCCGATGCTGTCTGAAAGGCCAGCCAGTCAGTCAGCGAGATGAGCGACGACAGATATCGTAAGACTACGACCGTCGTAACAACGGACGATTTTTTCTATCCACTGACGCGCGTTCAGTTGAAACCCTGACGGTTGTACCATCGTTCCGGATCACAGGTGATGGTCCCGTCAAATCGGACGTTCTGAGTTTTCCCGAAGTCACGGCATGTTGTCATCTGCGCCGAAGCCAATGGCAGGACAATATTGGTGTCTGCCACGGATGGCCTGCTCCATGCGCACATTTTGCCGGTGTAATCTATTGCTGATCCTGTCGCTGACCGCAACCTTCGGGTGCGGACGCGCGAACCCGTTCGTTCAGAAGGATCATCCTGACGTTCACAGCCGGATCACGGCGGACGCTTCGTACTCCGCTGTGACTCCAGAGCCTGAGTCGACTTCACAGGCTCCTGCGGATCCAAAAGCAGTCGCACAAATCAGCGCGCAGGAAGAAGCGTCCCAGTCAGAGACTCAGGTTCAGACGGTTTCGTTTCAGGAATCCACGGAAGCTCAGAACAACGCTTCCAGTGAAACTCAGACCGCAACGGAAGCTGCTGTTCAATCGAAAACGGAGCCAGCACCTGACTCGGCGGTTCAGGCCAGCAACGATGCTCCGGACGCTCCCATTTCATTCGACTCAGTTGTGGACTCGGTATATCGCTCCTATCCGCTTCTGCAGTCAGCTCTTCTGACTCGCAATGTAGCGTTTGGCCAGACTCTTGGTGCCTCGGGTGCTTTCGATACGAAGGTCAAAGGTGCCAGTGAAAATGGCGTGATGGGGTTCTACGAAAACTATCGCCAGGCGCTGGGAATCGTGCAGCCAACTTACTGGGGCGGTGAAGTGTTTGCGGGGTACCGAGTTGGAAATGGCGATTTTCAGCCATGGTATCTGGAACGACAGACGAACGAAGGCGGGGAGTTTAAAGCAGGGGTCGAAGTTCCGCTCTCGCGTAATCGAGACATCGATGATCGTCGTGCCGAACTGTGGAAAGCCGGCTTGAACCGACAACTGGCCGAGCCTGACATCCAGGCTCAGCTGATTGACTATGTTCAGCAGAGCTCGTACGCGTACTGGGATTGGGTTGCAGCCGGAGAGTATCATCGAATTGCCCAGCGCATTCTTTTCCTGGCGGAAGATCGAACCTCACGCATTGAATCACAGGTCAAGGCCGGGTTCGTAGATCCTCCTGAACTGACGGACAACCTTCGACTGGTTTCCATCCGCCAGGCGAAGCTCGCGGATACTCGTCGCAAGCTGCAGCAGACGGCATCGAAGCTCTCAATCTTCCTTCGCGATGAACGCGGCGAACCGATCGTGCCGACGGAGAATCAGCTGCCAGGTTTTCCGACACCATCCCCGGTCGACGAATCCAAAATGCCCACCGACATTCAGTTGGCGCTGACACAGAGGCCGGAAATTCGCATGCTGGATGTGATGCGCAAGCAGGTTCAGATCGACTACTCCAATGCCGCAAACTACCTTCAGCCGGAATTGAACGCCGTGGTCTGGGGTTCACAGGACATGGGCGAACCGACCAGTAAGAAGCGAGATAAGTCGCCGTTCGAAACAGAAGCCTCTGTTTTCCTGGACGTGCCCATTCAGCGACGCAAGGCGAAAGGCAAGATGACGGAGACTCAGGCCAAGATTGCTCAGCTGTCCGCCAAGCGGCGCCTGACGGAGGACAAGATCTCGGTCGACGTTCAAATGGCCTATGCGGCGTTGATCTCGGCATGGGAACAGGTCTCTGAGACTCAGGATGCACTTGATAAAGCAGAAGAGCTGGCCGCACGAGAACGCAAGAACCAGGAAGCGGGAACCTCCGACCTGCTGAAGGTCGCTCTTCGCGAACAGTACGCCGCCGAATCCGCAGAGAAACATGTCGATGCACTGAAGCTCTATTTTGAGTCGCAGGCCGACTACCGCGCCGCCATGGCTCAGGACCAGATCAATCGCTGATCGAGCCTGTATAGAACGACTGTGTTCAGTTTCTTTGCAGCAAAACAGAAAGCGATTGAGGACAATCGCTCTACACTGAGTGTTCTCTGCGAACTAACAAACTCGGGTGAAAATCGATACGCTGTCGACCATTCCTGACCTGCCCCGATTTCCCACCTGCTGAAAGTTCGACCGATGAAGCTGCATGCCGGCACGCTTGTGATTTCCAACGGCCAACTCATTGATGGCAATGGGGGACCGCCAATCCCCAATGCGACGGTTGTGGCTCGCGACGGAAAGATTGTTTTCGCAGGACCCGCATCACAGGCTCCTCCGCAGGATCCGATTGCACGGACGATCGACGCAAAAGGAGGCACCATTCTTCCGGGGCTGGTCGAAGCTCATTTTCATCCGACCTACTTCAACGTCGCGGCGCTGGAAGATCTGGACATCAAGTATCCTGTCGAATACGTCACGCTGCTGGCAGCGGCGAATGCGAAACTCGCTCTGGAATGTGGCTACACGGCAGCTCGCAGCGGTGGCAGTCTGTTCAACATTGATGTGTGGCTGAAGAAAGCCATCGAGGCCGACATAGCACCGGGCCCGCGTCTGGCCAGCAGCGGGCGGGAGATCTGCGGAGTTGGAGGTCTGATGGACTGGAATCCGGACTTCCGCAAGATCGGCATGGAAGGACTGGTACTGCTGATCAATGGACCTGTGGAAGCTCGCTCAGCTGTTCGCAAACTAGTGAAGGACGGCATTGAGTGGGTCAAGACATACCCAACTGGTGACGCTGCGGCGCCCGACACGAACGATCATCACACGCTTTGTATGACGTTTGAAGAAATGCATGCCGTTGTCGGCACGGCACACAATCACGGACTGAAGGTCACGGGACATTGTCGAGCTACCGAGGGCATCATCAACGCGCTGAAGGCAGGCTATGATGCGATTGAGCATGGTACGTTCATGAACGACGAAGCGCTGGATCTGATGCTGGCTCGTGACGTTCCCTGCGTGCCGGCCCTGTACTTTGAATACGCCAGCATCCAGCGAGGCCCGGAGTTTGGTATGTCTCAGGCGGTCATCGACGGACACCAGGAAACCCTCGACGGCGGTGCCGAGAGTGCTCGGAGGATTCTGAAGGCCGGAGGTTGCCTTGGCATGGGCGGTGACTATGGCTTCGCATGGAATCCGCACGGCGATTATGCTCGCGAACTGTCGTTCTTCGTCAACTACGTCGGCTTCAGTCCTCTGGAAGTGTTGACCTGCGCGACAAAGAACGGCGCGAAAATTCTTGGTCGCCTGAATGAGCTGGGAACGGTCGAGGCCGGGAAGCTGGCCGATCTTCTGATTGTCGATGGTGATCCGATTGCCGATATTCGCATTCTGGAAGACCGCAGTCGCTTCATCGCTGTCCTCCAGGGAGGACTCGTGAAAGCCGGCCAGTTGTCAAAGCCCCCGGCATAATTCTCATGGCTCCTCTGCTTCCCATCACTCCCACCCACATTGCGCGCACCCTGTCACAGTTGGATGCCAGCCGGAAATTCACTCTAATGCAGTTCTCTAACGATGACTTGTTGTGAATTCTGCGGCTCATGATCATTGAAGGTTTGGTAACCAGTGTGGACCAGGAAGGCCGAGTCAATCTCGCGCCGATGGGGCCGATCGTGCGCGGAGATTTTGAATCGCTGGTGCTGAGGCCGTTTCAGCCTTCTACGACGTTCAATAATCTCTCTACGGTGCGATCCGGTGTTTTTCACGTGGTCGATCACGTGGACGTCATTGCCAAAGCTGCCATCGGAATGCTGACCGAACTTCCGGAGATGGAACCCGCCAGCACAGTTCGCGGTGTTGTGCTGAAGAACTGCTGTCGGTGGTTTGAGTTCACAGTAGACTCGGTAGATGCAGCGGAGGCTCGCAGCGTCATGCCGTCAACGATCGTGCATCGCGGTGAACGTCGACCGTTTGTCGGATTCAACCGCGCACGACATGCGGTCCTCGAAGCCGCGATCCTGGCGACTCGACTGCATCTGATTCCCGCCCACGAAATTCAGTCGGCCGTTGGATTTCTGGAACCTGCAGTTCAGAAGACGGGCGATGCTCAGGAAAAGCAGAGCTTCCAGATGCTGAAGGACTACATGGCTCGATCCGGGAGCCTTCAGTGATGAATCAGCTGACGGTTAAGACAGGCTCCAGGCTGCACTTTGGGCTGATTCTTTCGGCCGACAAATCCTGCTGGCATTTTGGCGGCGCGGGATTGATGGTGCGACGACCCGGATGGACAGTAGACCTCCGACGCGAGCCTTCGTCGGGAGATGTTATTTCCGGTTCGCCGGAAGCGGTCAGCCGATCGGAAGTGGTACTGAAGCGACTTCGCGAGATTACGGACATCCCTGGCGTCCACATTCACATTCGCACCGAAGTGCCCTTTCATACGGGTCTTGGCAGCGGGACTCAACTGGCACTGGCGGTGGCATCCGGAGTCCGAACACTGTTTCAGATTCCGCTGGCTTCCAGCAGCTTTGACTTGTCTCGTCTGGCAGGCCGCGCGGAACGATCGGCTATCGGCACAGGCGGTTTTGAACTGGGCGGGTTCCTGATTGATCGCGGTGCGGGGGAATCGGCCGATCGAGTTTCCCGAGTGATGGTGCCTCAGGAGTGGAGATTCATTTTGGTGCGGCCGGAAGCTGGCAAAGGGATTTCCGGGCCAGCCGAACAGGCCTACTTTGGCAAACAGAACTTCATGCCTGCAGACCTTGTGTCGGAACTGGTCAGCATTCTTTCCGGACAAATCGACTCGGCCATTCTGAACAGGGATTTCGATCGGTTTGCAGCCCTGCTGGAGCGTTACGGTGATCTGGCCGGCCGCTTTTATGCTCACGAACAGGGAGACATTTTTTCCGACCCGGCCATGCGAAAACTTGTGGACCAGCTTCACCAGTGCGGCACCATCGGGGCCGCTCAGTCATCCTGGGGGCCTGGCATCTGTATTCCTGCTCGATCAGATTCGCACTGTCGCGAGATCCTGACTCAGATCCCGGATGAGATCGACGGCCGCCGCCTGATGACAACCATCACAGAAGCCATGAACCACGGCGCTACCCACGCATGGCCCGCTCCCGAACTCCGTGAAGGCCGTGCCTTCGCCTGACAAGGGCGCACGAGGGCGTCCATCCTGAATGCGTGTGGGCGTGATTACCGTTTCTGCGATCACGCGATCAGTCTTTGCATGTCTTCATGGTGCAGAAAATGCCAGCCGTTATGATTCGGCCTTCCCGGCAGACCTCAAATTTCAGATTTCAAATTTCAGCTCAACAAATAGTGAGAAGACAATGACTCAGCGTATTGTGATGCGAACAGGAGAGGCGCTGGTTGAAGACGAACCAGCATGGTCAGCGGCTGAGCCGGAAGTTGTCATCGGTGAACTGGACGGCCCTGTTGGAACCGCCATTGCCAATCTGATGGGTGATCAGTCCAAAGGACACTCCAAGGTCTTCGCGCTTCTGAACTGTGATGTTCAGGTGCGGCCGGTGACGGTGATGGTCAGCAAGGTGACCGTCAACAAGGAGAAGTACACGAACATTCTGATGGGCACCGTCCAGGCTGCTGTGGCGAATGGAGTACTGGATGCTGTGCGAGCCGGACACATCCCGAAGGAAAAGGCAAACGACCTGGGCATCATCATTTCGATCTGGCTCGATCCATCGATCCTCAAGGCCGACGATGTCGACTTTGAGATCCTGTTCAGGACTCATCGCGCTGCAACGACGAAAGCAATTGCCAAAGCGATGAGCAATGAGCCATCGATCGACTGGCTGCTGGAAAATCAGGACAAGGTGACTCACTGCTTCCATCAGATGGCGGTGGATGGCGAACTTTGATGAAGTGGGCATCAGGAATGCTGCAGTCAGCCTGACGCTGACTGCAGCATTGAACCCTGTGGCATGAATGAACAAAGTTCCTGATCGAGCGAATGAACGGAGGCTTGCTGTGGCGAAGAATCTGGTAACGATTGACAACTACAAAGTCGGGACCGGACAGCCTCTGCTGTTCATTCTTGGTCCATGCGTGATGGAATCAGAATCGCTGGTTCTTTCCATTGCTGATCGCCTCGCGGAAATGCGTGATCGACTCAAACTGCAGATCGTCTTCAAGTCCAGCTTCGACAAAGCGAATCGGACGAGTGTTGACAGCTATCGCGGTCCGGGACTTGACGATGGCCTTCGGATGCTGGAGTTGGTTCGGAAGAAGACGGGTCTTCCGACGACCACCGACATTCATGAATCCGGCCAGGCCGCGCCGTGTGCGGAAGTCTGTTCCATTCTGCAGATCCCGGCCTTTCTGGCGCGGCAGACCGATTTGATTGTGGCAGCAGCCGATGCGGCGGTTGCCAGAGGAATCTGCGTCAACGTCAAGAAGCCTCAGTTCGTCGCCCCGGAGGATACTCTGCATGCCGTGAAGAAGTGCAACGCGCGAGGATTGCACAGCGTGATGTTATCTGAACGCGGATCGACGTTTGGCTACGGTCGGCTGGTCAATGACTTCCGCTGTGTGCCCATCATGCAGTCCTTCGGCGTGCCGGTTGTTTACGATGCGACACATAGCGTGCAGCTCCCGGGCGGAGCCACGACCGGAGGTCAGCGACATATGGTTCCGACACTGGCTCGAGCCGCCGTGGCTGCAGGATGCGATGCCGTCTTCATGGAAACTCATCCGACGCCCGACAGCGCGAAGAGCGACGGGCCGAACATGATCGTTCTGGATGAACTGGAAAAGCTTGTGCGTCAGCTTACAGTTCTGCGAGAAACAATCCTGAAGTTTGAGTGATGGGGTTGCACGACCGGCCTGCACTTTGCCTGCACAGTTCTGACGGCCGGCGACACGAATCCGGATTACTTCTGAAAAATGGCGAACAGGTGCCGTCCGAGTGTATTCAAACGGCTTTGTTGTGGATGGCATACTGCTACGATACCTGTGTAAGGCCGGCGTACACCCACCCAAGAGTAACTACCTGATTTGCCGGATCAAGTGTTCCGGGATTGATATTTGACGATCCCGGAGAACTGCCTGTTGTCATCACAGGGATCTGTCATGCTCTCGGAACAGTCCAGTATTAAGCAGCCAGTCCTGGATCTGGCTTATATTAGCTCAGTGCTGCAGGCCATCGCGGACCATTCGGCAGACGCATTGTTTGTGAAGGACTCTCAGGGGTGTTACGTTTACGCGAATGAAGTGGCGGCAAACATGACGGGCCACTGCGCCAGCAGTTTTCCCGGCCTGACTGATGATGATTTGTTTCTCCCGCATGAGGCAGCCGCTAATCGAGCCGAAGATGTTCACATCATTCGTACCGGTGAGTCTCTCTCCATCGAACGAGTCCTTCAATCAGGCAGCAGCCTGCGTCACTTTGAAGTTCGCAAGATACCGCACCGCGATCCGTCTGGAAAAATCTGTGGTGTTGTTGGAATCGCAAGAGATGTTACCGAACGGCATCTTTTCGAGTTGGCACTGCAAAAACAAAATCAGATTCTTGAGCGAATTGCAAAGGGCGCGGCACTGCACGAAGTCCTGAATGATCTTGTGGAGATCATTGAGGCTGAATGTCCAGGCGTGCTTGGCTCATTCCTGCTTCTTGAATCTGACGGCAGGACACTGCGGTCTGCTGCCGGGAGCAGTTTGCCAAAAGAGTATCATTCGATCATCGACGGTATTCAGATCGGACCTAACGCCGGTTCATGTGGAACAGCAGTCTGGTGCAAGCAGCCAGTGCGAGTTGACGACATCCCGTCGGATCCGTTGTGGAAGGACTTTCGTCATGTCGCGGAGCGATTTGATCTTCTTGCCTGCTGGTCTTTTCCAATCCTGACGTCGAAGGAGAAGGAGCAGCAGATTCTGGGAACTTTCGCGCTTTATTCCCGAGTTCCCGGGGTACTGAACAGTCGTCTGGATACAGCGATTGAACGCATTGAAAATCTGGCACGTATCGCCATCGAGCAGGCTCAGGATCGCCAGAAACTACTGGACAGTGAGGCTCGATTCCGAACGATCCTGCAGAACAGCGGAGATGCCTTTTATCTGCTGAAGCGCGGCGGACACATTGTGGATGTGAATGACGAAGCCTGCCACCAGCTGGGATTCAGCCGGGAAGAGCTGATGGGGAAAACGGTCGACTTTATTGATGTCGGATATCAGAAGCAGAAGGTACTGAATCTGACTCAGCGTCTTGATACCGGAGAACGAATTACCTTTGAAAGCCGGCATCGTCGAAAAGACGGTACCGAGTTCCCGGTGGAAATTCGACTGAGTCCGTTCATGCAGGATGGAGCTCGATATTCCGTGGCCTCGGTTCGCAACATCACGGAACGCATGCAGGCTGAAGAACGACTTCGTCAGCAACAGATGCTGCTGGAAGAAAGTCAGGCGCTTTCGCACCTTGGGTCGTTTGAATGGGATATCCGCACGAACAGACTCACCTGGTCCAGCGAACTGTATCGCATCTATGGGCTTGAACCTGGTGAAACGGAAATCACACTGGAACGGTTCGTCTCGCACCTGCATCCGGAAGACCGACGGAAAGTGGAAGGTGCGATCCAGGCGGCCTGCTCTGACGCGTCCGGGTTCAGAACAGAAGAGCGGATCATACGGTCCAGCGGCGAAGAGCGAATTCTGACAAGCATCGGTAAAGTGATCACTGACGAACAGGGACTGCCGATTCGAATCATCGGAGCCTGTCAGGATGTGACGGAACAGAAGCAGGCCGCTGCTGAACTCGAGTCCAGCCAGAAGCTTGTCGCCGCGATGGCTCAGGCATCACCGCTCATGATCTATGTTTTCGATCTGACTGAGCAGAGGATCCTCTATTCCAACTTTCAGCTCGTTTGGGACCTGGGGTATTCAACGGATGAGATGAAGCTGCGGACACTCAACGAGATGACGCGGCTGATCCATCCCGATGACCTCGCTCGATTCCCGGAACTGCTGAAACGATGGGATACGGCAGAGGACGGTCTGATCCTTGAAACAGAGTATCAAGTCCTGGATGCTCGCGGGCAATGGCGATGGATCATCAGTCGCGACACCGTGCTGGAACGCGATCCCAGCGGCAAGGTGATCCAGCTGATCGGGACCGCATGGGACACAACGGAGCGAAAGAATTCTGAACTGGCGATGCGGGAAACTGTTTCGAGGATGCTGGCCACGCTCGAATCCACCGCAGACGGCATTCTGGTCGTTGACCTTGAAGGACGCGTTCAGGACTTCAATCGACAGTTCCTGAGAACATGGGGAATGTCTGCTGACCTCATTAAAGAGGTCCGTCGCGAAGATCTGATCAGCGCGTTTAATCAAATCTCGGGGATGCAGCATGTGCTTGCCCAGCTGAAGGATCCGGAAGGGTTCGTTCGTCGGATCTCCGAGATCTACCAGACACCGGACGTCGCCACGTTTGATGTCCTCGAATTTCTGGATGGAAGGGTCGTCGAGCGATACTCACAGCCACAGCGAATTGATGGTGTGCCGGTCGGTCGCGTCTGGAGTTTTCGGGATGTCAGCGCCCGACGCACCGCAGAACGCTCTCTCCAGCTGACTCAGTTTACCGTTGACCGAGCGGTGGACAGTGTGTTCTGGGTGAATCCGGATGGAGAGATTCTGTACGTCAACGAAGCCGCCTGCAAAACGCTGGGATTCGAGAGATCAGAGCTTGTCGGGAAGACAGTGTCTGACATTGATCCGAACTTCCCGGCAGATCAGTGGCAAGCACACTGGGAAGAAGTGAAAAGCCGAGGGTCTTTCACATTCGAATCAGATCACGCCAGAAAAGATGGCCGCGTCATTCAGACAGAAGTCACCGTCAATTATCTTCAGTACGAAGGACGTGAATACAACTGCGCGGTCATGCGTGACATCACGCTCCGCCGCAAGACAGAAGCTCAGCGCGATCGGCTCTGGAATCAGTCACCGGACCTGATGTGTATCTGTGATCTTCATGGTGTCATTCGTCAGGCGAATCCGGCGTGGGAACATTTGCTGAACTGGAAAGAAGATGATCTGAAACAGCAATCGTGGCTGCAGTATGTTCACATGGACGATTGTGAACAGACGCAGCGCAGTCTGCAGTCTGTTGTTCGAGGTGACGCAGTTACCGACCTGACTCACAGATTGCGCAACTCGAAAGGTGAATGGCACTGGATTTCGTGGAACATTATTCCGGTTCTGAATGAAGAGGTGTTTTATGCGTTTGGCCGCGACGTGACTGAAGCCCGGCACCTTGCTGAGCAGTTTCAGCAGTCACAGAAGATGGAAGCGATCGGGCGGCTGGCCGGCGGTGTGGCTCATGACTTCAACAACCTTTTGACGGTCATCAACGGCTACGCCGAGATGCTCCTGACGGACTTTGTCGTCGGTGAGCCGTATCGCGAACCTGTTGCGGAAATCAAACGATCCGGTGAACGCGCTGCGGAGCTGACATCGCAGCTTCTGGCCTTCAGCCGACGTTCACTCATCGCTCCCCGAATTCTGAACCTGAACGTCATTGTGGAATCGACGGGGAAGATGCTGAAGCGTCTGATCGGAGAAGACATTCAGCTGACGATTGAACTGGATTGGGAACTCCCGGGGATCGTGGGCGATCAGGGACGTCTCGAGCAGGTTCTGATGAACCTTGCGGTCAATTCCCGGGATGCGATGCCCAAAGGCGGTCGTCTGTCCGTGGAAACTCATCGAGTTGCCGTTCCCGATTTTCAACATCCAGACGAACCGGCCATGACGCCAGGCGAATATGTCTGTCTGAAGGTCATTGATACCGGAGAAGGAATGTCGGACGAAGTGCGAGCCCGCATCTTTGAGCCGTTCTTTACCACGAAGGAAATCGGCAAAGGAACCGGACTTGGACTCTCCGTGGTTCACGGAATCGTCAGTCAGTTCGGCGGCACGATCTTTGTCGACAGTGAACAGGGATGCGGCACGACGATTTCCATCTACTTCCCTGCCGCTGCTGCCAGCTCCGAAGATTCGGCGGAAACACCCACCGCGATTGTCCCGGGCCATGTTCGGGAAACCGTGCTGCTTGTGGAAGACGACGATGCCGTTCGAACCATTACCGTGATCGCCCTGGAGAATGCCGGATTCCGGGTTCTGGCCGCGGAGTCTGCTGTGAACGCGATCACGCTGGCAAGACCGCAGATCTCACAGATCGACCTGCTCATCACTGATGTCGTCATGCCAAGGATGGGCGGAAGAGAACTGGCCGACACCATCCACACCATGCGACCTGAACTGCCAGTGCTGTACATCAGCGGTTACACGGAAGATGCGATTGCTCAGGATGGTGTTCGAACCGCGTTCCTTCAGAAACCCTTCACGCCATTGACGCTCGTTCGCAAGGCTCGCGAAGTTCTGGACGCGTTCTTTCGAAGAACGTAGACGAATCCTGAGCATTTTGCACTCCGGCGTTGCTGAGAACTGACGAGGATACCGCGATCCGCTGTCCTGGCGGCATGCAGTGTGCTCGGTATTACGCTACCATTCGGCCTTCTTCTCGATGATCTGCGATACGACTTGCACGCTGTCGCACCAGACAACGGGTGAGTTCTGGAAAACAATCACGATGTTCATCGACCGACTGGCGCAATTCAAAAACTGGCTGCTGGCATCAGCGGCGCTGCTGATGCTGGTTTCCATACCAATCGCATCGCGCCTGTCGTTTGATCAGACCATAGAATCGTTCTTTCCTCCGGACAATGCCGACATTCAGATCCTGCGGCAGACGCGTCAGGATTTTGGTGGCGATGAATTTGTCATCGTCGCATGGCCACAGGGCAATCTGATTCAGATCAACCCGGATGGTGACTTTGCGGAGCTCAGTGACGAGGCTGCGGGAAAGATCCGCTCACTGGTTGATGAATTCGCAAAACTCGAAGGGATTGATGCTCAGCGAACCCGTGACCTGGCCAGTCTGCTTCAGAAGTCGCCCCGCAATCGCAATACGCGGAGGGCCATGTTGAAGCTGTTCGAAGGAGTCCTTATCAGTCCCGATCAGTCAACGACGGCGATTGTGCTTCAGCTGAAACCGGTTGACCAGTCGTCGGTCAGTCGCAATGAGATGATTCGCAGCATTCATGCCACGGCAGCTCGACTTCAGCCTGATGCCGCAATTGCCGGTGAACCCGTGCAGATTCAGGAGATGTTTGATCTGGTTGAACGCGATGGCAATGTGCTGTACCTCGCGTCACTTGGAGTTCTGTCCCTGATGCTGCTTGTGATTTTTCGTCACGTTCGGTGGGTTCTTGCTTCGATTGGAATCGTCATTGGTTCCGTCACGTGTACTCGCGCGGCACTGGTGGTTTTCGGATCGCAGCTGAGCATGGTCAGTTCGATGCTGAATTCGCTCGTGACAATTATTGCGATCAGCACAACGACTCACATCATTGTGCATTATCGCGAGCTTCGAATTCACAATCAGCTGGATGCGACGGCCGCGATGAAGCAGACGTTTCGCGAATTGTGGCACCCTGTTTTCTGGACGGTCGTTACGATCGCCGTCGGTTTCGCCGCGCTGCTTGTTTCAGACATCATCCCGGTGCGCAGTTTTGCGATCATGATGACCGTCGGAACACTCATGGTGCTGCTGCTGATTCTTCTGGTGATGCCAGCAGCTTTCGCGTCCGGATCCATGGTGCCGATTCCTGGGCGTGTTCGGCTGGAAGGTCGACTGGATTTTCTGCTCGATCGCATGGCACACTATATCGACCGACATCCGGTCGCCACGACGATTGTCTGTCTGGTGCTGACCCTCGCGACGGCTCCTGGACTGTTTGTCATGCAGGTGGAAACGGACTTCAGTCGGAACTTTCGCGAGTCGTCTCCGATTCTTCAGTCGCTGAAATTCGTGGAATCTCACCTCGGTCCGGCGGGCACCTGGGACGTCTCCTTTGATGTTCCGGAATCGCTCACCAATGAATTCCTTGAACAGACAAAGCAGCTGACCGACAAGCTGAAAGCACTCCGCGAAGAAGGTGTGCCTCTGGACGTGCTTTCTCTGACTGATGCCATCGATGTCCCGCCAAGGCTGGGGGCAGCGACCAAACGCCTGGATCAGGTTCGCAGACGTCAGAAGGATCTGGTCGACAGCTTCTACAATGACGAACGACATCGGATGCGAATCGTGTTGCGGTCGCCCGAACAGCAGACGACAGAGAAGAAACTCGCTCAGATCGCGCGAGTCCGTGAAGTGGTGGCGTCGCATTTCCAGGAGATCGCAGATGGAAAGGCTCCCGCTGCGGGCGAAGGCGGCGATAGAAACACAACCATTTCTGCTGGAGCCCCCACGGCGTCCGGACTGTTTGTGCTGATGGCTCGCATTATTGACAGCCTGCTGGCAGACCAAATGAAGAGTTTCATCGGTGCGTCCATCGGGACAGTGATCTGCATGGCAATTGCCTTTCGCAGTCTTCGCATCGGAATTATCTCGCTGGTTCCCAACGTCTTTCCAATTGCTCTCGTCACCGGTTCAATGGGGCTTCTTCAGATCCCGGTCAATATCGGGACAGCAATGATTGCCAGTGTCAGCATGGGCTTCACATGCTCGGTGCACTACTTCGAGGTGTTTCAGCGAACGCTGCCGACGCTGGGCGTTACTGGCGCACTGCAGGCGGCTCAGTCTGGAGTCGGCAAGGCTGTTGTTCTGGCACACATTGCTCTGGTGGCTGGCTTCATGGTGCTGACCGTTTCGGAGTTCATTCCTCTGGTGTACTTTGGTGCGATCCTGAGCCTGTCGATGGTTGGTGGCCTGATCAGCGACCTTGTCCTTCTCCCATTGCTGCTTCGCTGGACCACGCGAGCTCCAAGGCCGGAGTAAAGCGACTGCCCACAGTTGCTCGTTCTGTCGCCGAACCGATGGTCGTCGTTGGCGGACCGTTGCCACGCGACGGAACGCAAAACAGTGCTGGTTCCGTGAAACCAGCCACAACTCTGGCATTGCTGAACCAGCAAACCGATTACAGATTGAAATCGGAGTCCGCCATCGGGCTGTAGTTTTCGAACCGCATGAACTCCTTGCGCCACGTCAGGCGCACGATGCCGGTTGGACCGCTTCGGTGTTTGGCCACAATGATCTCGGCTTCGCCAGGACGGTCTTCGGGGTCATAGGCGTCCGGGCGGTGCAGGAACATGACCATGTCCGCGTCCTGTTCGATGGCACCGCTTTCTCGCAGGTCGGCCAGTCGAGGCCGTTTGTCTTCGCGAAGTTCCACGCCGCGGTTCAGCTGTGCCAGCGCGATGACCGGGACTCGCAGTTCCTTGGCAAGGAACTTGAGTCGACGTGAGATCCCGGCAATCTGCTGTTCACGAGGCGCTGCTTTATCTTCCGGTTCAATCAGCTGAAGGTAGTCAATGATGATGACTCCCAGCGGCGATCGGCGATGGAGCCGTCGCGCCAGTGCTGCCACCTGAGTCATTGTGCGGCCGGGCTTGTCGTCAATGAACAGCGGAAGCCGAGCCAGGTCATCGGAGGCTCGAACAAGCTGATCGTGTTGTTCTTCGCTGAGGTTGCCTGCTCGCAGGTCATGTCCGTTGATTCGAGCGGTGATGGCAAGGAATCGTTCGGCCAGTTCCAGATTCGACTGTTCCAGACTGAACAGCAACACGCCTTTGCCGCTCTTTCTGGCGACCGCTTCTGCCACGTTACACACCAATGCGGTTTTGCCCATACTCGGGCGAGCCGCCAGAATGATGAGTTCAGTAGGCTGGAATCCGGTGGTCTGATGGTCGAGGTCTGCAAAACCCGAGGTGATGCCGGTGACATCGCCGGTCTTTTGGAGACGTTCGTCGATGCGGTTAAACGCATCCATCAGAATGTCGCTGATGGCAATACTGGCGTTGCCGCCCTGCTCTTCGACGATGCTGAAAATCCGTCGTTCGGCTGATTGCAGGAGTGACTCCACGTCATCGGCGGCCGTGTAACATTCTCCCAGAATCTCGGTACACGCGTAGATCAGGCTTCGCTGCATCCACTTTTCGCGCACAATCGTGGCGTAGTACCTGACGTGGGCCGCATGCGGGACGGACTCAAGGATCTCCGCCAGATAGGCCGGGCCTCCGATGGCGTCCAGTTCGCCTCGGCGAATCAGTTCTTCTGCCAGTGTGATCGCGTCAATCCCTCGCACGCCGGATTCGTACAGCTTGTGGATCGCTGCGTAGATCTTCTGGTGGGCGTCGCTGTAAAAGTGTTCCGACTTCAGTGACTCACCGACTTCGTCGATAGCCTCATTCATCAGCAGAATACTGCCGAGAACACCGCGTTCGGCATCGAGATTCTGGGGGGGCAATCTCAGCTTGTCGTCGGCCATGGAACATCTCGGGCGGATCAGAGAACTGTGCAGTGTCCCGCTGGATTCACGGTGAAGTGACAGTCGGGCATTCGCGAAAAAATCCTCAGGTACAAAAGTACCTGAGGATTCGGGGAGGTCATTGACCAGTCGAGGCATCTGCCTCAGAGATTCATTGGGACGGAGAAAGCGGGTAGCTCAGGCTTGCCAGCAAACAGCCGTCTGAACCGGATCAGCCTGAAGTGGCGGAAGGCACGACCCAAACCTTGACTTCGGTCTGGACCTTCTCGTGGAACTTCAGCTTTACGGTGTACATGCCCAGCTCTTTGATCGGGCCTTCGAGACGGACGTGTTCCGCTTCGACAGGGTGTCCAGCGACCTTGAGTGCTTCGCTGATATCACGAGCAACAACAGAACCATACAGGTGGTTGTCGGCCGTGGCGTGTGCTTCGATGGTGGCGCTGTACTTGCTGACAGCATCGGCGATTCTCTGGTACTGCTTCACGCGGCCTGCTTCGATCGCAGCCAGCTTTTCCTTGTGCTTTTCAACCATTCGCTTGTTGTGCTCAGTTGCGATGGTCGCCTTGCCCTGTGGCAGAAGATAGTTGCGAGCATATCCGGGCTTTACGCGAACGATCTCACCGCGGTGGCCGAGGTTTTCAACATCATGAACGAGCAGCACTTCGACGTTGCGAGAGCTAATAGGGGTTGTACCAGTCATGGAAACCAGATCCTTATTGTCAGCTGTCTCCGAGCAGGCTCTGATGAGCCGTCACTCGGACAATTCAATGAATCAATCTACTAGAATGGAACGTCGTCACCGCCCGAAGGCATGTCATCATAAAACGCCTGATCCGGTGTTCGTCCGGAATCAGCGTCCGCGTAGCTGTCTCGGGCAGGAGCTGCAGGGCGTGAACCCTGCGGCCGACCGGAAGAACCCTGAGGCGCTCCTCCGCCACCGCCGCCGCCACCTTCAGTTCGACCGCCAAGGAGCCGCATTTCGTCAGCAACCACCTTGAGCTTTGAACGCTTTTGGCCCGTTTCCTTGTCATCCCAGCGATCCTGCTGGAGACGACCTTCGATCAGAACCGGGCGACCCTTTGTCAGGTACTCACCCGCGATCTCGGCTGTTCGTCCCCAGAGAGTCACGTCGATGAAAGTGACCTCTTCCTTACGCTCGTTGGTCTTCCTGTCCGTCCAGGTCGAATTGACCGCAAGGCTGATATCACACACCGCCGTTCCGCTTGGTGTGTATCGCACTTCCGGATCTCTGGTCAGGTTACCGACGAGAATGACTTTGTTGAACGAGGCCATCACCTGCTCCGATCTGCATCAAACGGGAAAAGATGCTCCTGACCTGAGGGAGGTACCGGACTCGCAAAGTCCACTCCCGCTGCGAACTCATGGTGTCGAACAACGAGTTATTCTTCGTCACCTTCCGGAGCTGGTGCAGCTTCGACTGGTGCCGGCGCGGTCCCGGAAATCGCTGCCACCGTCGCATCAAAGATGCTCTGAGGATGCTTGATGGTCATGTGGCGAACAATGGTCTCGCTCAGCTGGCACTGACGCACCAGAGTCTTCATGCCGGTTCCTGGCATTGTAAAGCACACGATGTAGTGAAGGCCCTTCTTCATGCCTTCAATTTCGTATGCCAGCTTGCCATCCTGCCATGGTCGGTGAGCGACCACGGTGGCACCGGCCTTCTTCAGAACACCAAGGATTTCGTTGGTGACGCCGTCCGGATCCGTTGCGAACTTGCCGCTGTCGACCAGGAACATACCTTCGTAATAATGAGGCTTCACGACTTTTTCAGCTGCAACAGACACGGAACTTTTGCTCCCTGAAGAACGAAGGCTGTCAGCCCTTCATCAGAACACAACCAGTTTTCAATGAAGGTCTAGTCTTCGGACGATCGGTTGTACCGATTCATCGTACTGACGATCCCTTCCCTGACCCACATTTCGACGGAATCCGCCGCCAGTTTCGACATCAGATCTGACTCCGTTTGTTCTTCCGAACGAAACTTTGCCAGAACCCACTTGGCCGGATCCATCTGGCCAGGCGGCCGGCCGACTCCTAAACGAAGTCGGGGAACCTGTTCGGTTCCAAGTCTCAGCAGGATATCTGCCAGACCCTTTTGACCACCGGAAGAACCGCTGGCACGCCATCGAAGCCTGCCCAGCGACAAATTCATATCATCACAAATCACCACCAGACTTTCCGAAAGTGATTCCGGAGCGATCTGGTAGAAGCGGACAATCTGCTGAACAGATTCGCCACTTCGGTTCATGAACGTCTGAGGACTCACAAGGAGAACCTTGTGACCTCCAATGTTTCCATCTCGCAGCTCAGCCTGAAATTTCAGCTGAGGCTTTGCGAGTTGCCATCGACGAGATAATTCGTCGATCACATCAAATCCAACGTTGTGGCGAGTTCCGGAATACTGACTGCCGGGATTCCCGAGCCCAACCACAACTTTCATTCAATTGATTCCACTAGCTCTTTCGTGGGTCGTACAGTTCCACGAGCACGCTGTCAGCAGGTGTTTCAAGCGACACATATTCCGGCAACTGAAGATCGGATGCCTTGATGACATCACCAATCTTCAAGGCACCAATACGAACCGCAATCGACTTTGGAATACGGTAGTCCGGGCAGTTGACTCGCACTTTCTTCGCATTCTGACGAAGAGCGCCGCCGTCCTTCAGCCCAACAGGCTCACCACGAAGTTCCAGCGGAACGTCGACCGTTGCCCGGCCGTTCGGGTCAACGCGTCGCAGGTCAATATGCAGCACATGAGTGCTGAATACGTCCCACTGCAGTTCCTGAACGACAGCCTTGTCCACTGTTCCGTCCAGTTCGACATCCACGACGGAAGATCGGGTCGCAACAAGCTTCTCAATAAGCTCGCCACAGATAGAAACCGATTCGCCGGCCTTGCCGAGCCCGTAGATATTTCCAGGAACACGACCTTCAGCGCGAAGCTTCCGAGCCCCAGTGGAGCCAGGCACAGTTCGTCGCTCTACCTTTACACGCAGATCTTCCGACATCTGGAACAACCCCAAAATCTGGACTACCAATACACCGCAAACTGTTGTCGCTCATCAACTTCGGCAATTTCTGCCGCCGCGCGAAAACACTTTGAATTTCGATGCCTCAATTTCGACCGACAATTTACTGACGCACCAGCCAAAATCCGGCTGCCGGGTCTTTCCCCTGAGACAATTTCACGTCACAGGTCATGGTCGGAAGCAAATCTCGTCGTCAACCGGCTCTCATGGCCGGTTTTTCAGAAACGCGGGAGGATACCGATGCGAAAATCAACGTTCAACATCAGAACACCGCTTTGATGCGAGAATCGTAGACCTGGAAAGGTCAAACAAGGATTCGGCCCGCAGTTAACGTCACGGCATGGAGAGTCTGGCTTGAGAATGTGTTCGCATGATCAGTTGCGACGTCAGCCAAAGTAGAGTTGGCTAAACTCGCTCTGCCGAACGATGCGTCGAAGTGAGAGCCAGACGGGTCCGGCCACCGGAGGCTGTGCTTGATTTGGGGTCGAATGCCCATCATCCAGCCGATTGATTCGAGACATGATATCCAGGCGATTCTGTGGAACGCCACGATACATCCAGCCGATCTGCGTTTCGCCAGCCGGGTCGAGAGAAGACGTCTCTTCGGAGTTGTCGGATGGCAGTCGCTGCATGATCATGGGCAATTTCCAGAAGGCGGCTCGGAGGACGAAAGTGCCAACACGGTTGTCGACCAGTGTGAGCGCCTTCCTGCCCTGCTCCTGTCAGGGATCGGCATTTTTTGCTGAACCGGTGGCGCAAGAAATGGAATGGGTTGAGTTTTCTGTGTTCGGTCAGGGCCGGTGCGTCGACATCCAGGGATGATCCCGATCTGGTTCGAGCGCGGCGTTGCGGAGGGGCAGGAGTTCCAAATTCTGAGACCGCAAACAACCTGGGGTCTTGAGTTGGCGTAAGCGGACGGGCAGAATGACTTTAGCGGTTTGGCAAGTGCTTCCATCCGGTCGCATTGTTCAGGCAATGACGAATAGGGATTCGGGAGGAAGACTTCCGTGAGCTGTCGAAATGATCAGCGGGTTTTCCACCGATCTTCAGCAAACGCTGCCGATACAGGATGCAGGTGGAGGGCCGATCATAGTCAGGGACGACCTGATTCCGTAAGGACTCAGGTGCTGAGACGGCTGGCCGCTGAACCTGAAAATTCCTGTCATTGTGCCTTTCCGTTTTCCTGTCTTGATGTGCCCTGAAACCAACAATTTTACTCGGTCTTTCTCTGTCTTTTCGCGGAAAAATGTCGAGTTGGCCCCTTGCGTTTCCCTGAGTTCTCACCGAGAAACCAGTCGCCTGAACAACATTGGGGTTCGGGGAGTTTCCGGAGGGTTAGGAAGGGATTCTGTTTTACTGATTTTCGCTGCAATTAGGCTGCAAATTAACGCAGTTTCGGAGTTCTGGAATGCGTGACTGGCTGGAGCGTTTCGTCGACGACGGCACTATCGGGGAATCTCAGCTGGAAGAGGCGCGCAGTATGGCTGCGAATCTCGGGATTACTCCGGAAGATGCCCTCGTTCGGCTTGGTTATATCAACGGCAGCGATCTTGGCCGGGCTCAGGCGGAAGAATTTGGATACGATTACATTGAGCTTGAAGGTCGCCAGATCCCGAACAGCGTGATTGAGCTGGTGACGGAATCGATGGCGCGAGAGAACGTTGTCATCCCGATTGAATCCGACGGCGAGTCCGTTGTGATCGCGATGAACAATCCGAACAACATCGAAGTGCTGGACAAGCTGCGATTTGTTCTGAACCGCGATATCCGGCCGGTGATGGCCCCTCTGGAATCCATACAGGCGGCCATCAACCGTCATTATGGTCAGTCGGAAACCGAATCTGTGGACTCGATGATTTCCGAGTTCACGGAAACTCAGATCGACTTCACCGATGTCGAAGCTGCGGCTGCGATGAAGGGTGAAGAAGACGACAGCGCTCCGATCATTCGACTGGCGAACCTGATTATTTCAGAAGCGGTTCGCGAACGTGCGAGCGACATTCACGTTGAGCCCTTTGAGGACCGTGTTCGCATCCGTTATCGAATCGACGGTGTCCTTCTGGAGCGTGACAGTCCGCCCAAGCGACTTCTGGGGGCGCTGCTGTCACGTTTCAAGATTATGGCCAAGATGGACATCTCGGAAAAACGTCGCCCTCAGGACGGTCGAATCAAGACGCGTGCCGGCCAGAAGGAGTTCGACCTTCGAGTGTCGATTCTGCCGACCAATCACGGTCAGGCGGTGGTCATGCGTATTCTGGACCGCGACAACATCAAGATCGGTATTCGTAATCTTGGGTTCAGCGACGAAAACTATCGAACGTTCCAGAACATCATTCGTCGGCCGAACGGGATCTTTCTGGTGACGGGGCCGACGGGTTCCGGAAAGACCACGACGCTCTATTCGGCGCTGGGCGAGCTGAATCGGCCGGACCGAAAGATCATTACGGCGGAAGACCCGGTGGAGTATTACCTGCCGGGGATCAATCAGGTGGAAGTGAAGCACAGCATCGGACTGGACTTCGCAAAGATCATTAAGGCCATGCTGCGACAGGCACCGAACGCGATTCTGGTGGGAGAAATCCGCGATACGGAAACCGGCGAAATGGCGATTCAGGCGTCACTCACGGGACACCTGGTCTTCAGCACACTTCACACGAACGACGCGCCGGGTGCGATTACTCGCTTGATCGACATGGGCGTTCAGCCGTTCCTCGTAGCCTGCTCCCTGATGGCCGTGATGGCTCAGCGACTTGTACGAGTTGTCTGTCCGAAGTGCAAAGAGCCTTATCAGCCGACACCGGAAGAAGTGGAAGTCTTCAATATCACTCCGGAAGAGCTGTCGGAAGGCCAGTGGGTTCGCGGCAAGGGCTGCAACAACTGCAAGCACACCGGGTACAAGGGCCGCCGCGCGGTGTTCGAACTGATGACCATGAACAGTACTCTGCGTGAGATGGCGTTCAACAGCGAACCCGCTCAGAACATCCGACGTCAGGCTCGACTGCTGGGCATGAAGACTCTGGTGGAAGATGCGAAAGACAAAGCGTTTGCCGGAATGACAACGCTTGCGGAAGTTTACAAGCTCTCCAAGGGCGGGCATTGATGGTGTCAGGCTCGTTCTGCAGCTGATGCAGTCCGAGGCCGAGTGAAACAGATGGTTCTGACGAACGAGTACTGACGAAGCGTCAACAAAGGAATCGAATCCATGTCAACAGGCGGTCGTAGTTTTCAGATCGACAAGCTGCTGGAGACCGTTGTGAAAGAACGCGTGAGCGACCTTCACATTACGGTCGGCCAGCCTCCGGTGATTCGAGCGGGCGGTCGAATGGTTCGCCTGGAAACTCGAACGCTGACGGCGGATGACACGACCAATCTGATGAAGAGTATCACGCCGGAACGCAATCAGCAGGAGCTGCAGGAGCGAGGCGGTACGGACTTTGGTTTTGCTTTCGGTGACAAGGCTCGATTCCGAGTCGCGGTGTTCAAACAGCGCGGCATGATCGGAATGGTTTTGCGTCGAATTCCGAATGAGTTCCTGACGTTTGAACAGCTGGGTCTGCCTCCGGTGGTGCGGGATCTGATTCAGCGTCCTCGAGGTCTGTTTCTGGTCACGGGGCCAACAGGTTCCGGCAAGACGACCAGTCTTGCGTCGATGATCAACTGGATGAACCACAACATGGATCATCACATCATCACGCTGGAAGACCCGATTGAGTACTATCATGAGCATCATCATTCGACGATCAACCAGCGAGAAATCGGGGTCGACGTTCCATCATTTCCGGAAGCTCTGAGACGTGCTCTGCGAATGGACCCTGACGCGATCCTCGTCGGGGAAATGCGAGACC
Organism: uncultured Chitinophaga sp.; assembly: GCA_964538835.1. Classification (GTDB taxonomy): domain Bacteria; phylum Planctomycetota; class Planctomycetia; order Planctomycetales; family Planctomycetaceae; genus SXXK01. The sequence continues at coordinate 39,458 of CAZIGZ010000039.1, forward strand.
TGGAAACGATCTCGGCGGCGATCACGGCGGCCGAAACGGGCCACGTGGTTTTCGGTACTCTGCACACCACCGGTGCTCAGGGTACGGTCGACCGAATCATCGACGTGTTCCCGACGAACCAGCAGGAACAGATTCGTACTCAGCTGGCGAACGCGATCATCGGAATTCTCAGCCAGGCCCTTCTGCCGCGAAAGCCGAAGGGACTGGTCGCGGCCTATGAACAGCTGGTGGTGACGCCGGCCATTGCGAACCTGATTCGTGAAGGCAAAACATTCCGAATCAACAGTGCGATTCAGACTGGTCGCAAGTTCGGGATGATTCTGCTGGATGACTCGCTCTTCAACCTCTGGAAGAACGGGCTCTGCGAAGAAAAGGACGTGATCTACAAGTCGAACAATCCCGGCGAACTCCGTGCTCGAATCGAGCGTGCGAAACGCGGTGTGTTCGATGAAGAGAAGGATGACGACGACGACGAATAAGCCGCGCTGCCGGAATCCATCGCAAAGCGGAAGCGAATGATTCTGACGCGTGAACTGATCAGGAGCAGATCTCTCCTGGCCGGTTGCTCATGACGAGTCTCCGGGACAGAGCATTCAGCAAGGGCTGAAAAGCCTTTGACCCAAAGGAGCCAGCCGGCTCATTGCAAGTATTCGCTTACGCTGTTCGCTTGCCTCAAACAGGTTCGCATCGTGAGCACCCGAAACAAGATCAGACTCTAACTCTCACTTTGTGGGTCTCGTATGGCTCAGCGTAAACTTGGGCAGATCCTGGTTGATCTCGGTTACATCAACGATGACCAGCTCTGGGACATTCTTGAAGAGCAGAAGCAGAATCCCGGGACAGTCATCGGTCAGGTTGCTGTCCGCATGGGCCTGGTCACACAGGCGCAGGTGACGGAAGCCCTTGCTGAACAATGGGGCATGCCGATCATCAACCTCGAGGAAACCAATATCCAGCCAGCCGTGCTGGAGATTGTTCCTCAGACGATGGCAGAGATGTATCGCATCATGCCGGTGTCGATGAAGAACAATGTTCTGACGGTTGCCATGGCGGATCCTCAGAACATCGGCATTCTGGACGACCTTCGCAATCTGATGGGCCATGAAATCCGTGGCGCTGTTTCGTCCGGTCCCGATGTGGAAGCCGCGATTGCGCGATACTACGCCGACCGTGAAGAGAGTATCGAAGATGTGATCGAACAGCTCTCGGAAGACGAAGACTCCGAGAAGAAGATTCGCGGCTATGACCTGGCGTCTGAAGAGGAAATGTCAGACTCGCAGCCAATCAAGAAGCTGCTGAACATGGTGATGCTGCTGGCCATTCGTGACCAGGCGAGCGACATTCACTTTGAGCCGTTCGAAGATGAGTTCAAGATTCGCGTGAAGGCGGACGGTGTTCTCTATGAAATGGTTCCTCCGCCGCGACACCTCGCGAACGCGATCGTCAGCCGTATCAAGGTCATGTCCAACCTGGATATTGCCGAACGCCGACTGCCGCAGGACGGTCGTATTGAACTGAACGTCGGTGGCAACAACGTGGACCTTCGAGTCAGCGTGTTGCCCACGCTGTTCGGCGAAGCGGTCGTTATGCGAGTCCTCGACCGAACCGTCGTGGCACTCGACCTGAACAAGATTGGCATGGATGCGTCGATTCTGAATAAGTTCCGAGGACTGCTGCGTCGACCGAACGGAATTATTCTGGTGACCGGGCCAACGGGTTCCGGCAAGACCACCACGCTGTATTCGGCTCTGAACGAGCTGAACGATACGGAAACAAAGATCATTACCAGCGAAGACCCGATCGAATACGATATTGAGGGCATCGTTCAGGTTCCTGTGAATCCGGATGTGGGCGTGACCTTCGCGAACGTACTTCGAGCGATTCTGCGACATGACCCGGACAAGATTCTGGTCGGAGAGATTCGAGACTACGAGACTGCGGAAATCGCCGTTCAGAGTTCTCTGACAGGGCACCTGGTATTCAGCACGCTCCACACGAATGACGCGCCATCGGCAGTCACTCGACTTCGAGACATGGGGGTTCCGGCGTTCCTGATTACTGCGACGGTCGAAGGGATTCTGGCTCAGCGACTGGTGCGTCGAATCTGTTCCGAATGTCGAACGCAATTTGCGCCGTCGGACGAGCTGCTCATGGAGCTTCAGCTGCCGCTCAACACGGCTCGAAAGTACAAGTTCTACTACGGCAAAGGGTGTGCTCGCTGCAACAACTCCGGCTACAAAGGTCGAATCGGGATTTATGAACTGTTGATGATGACAGATGAAATCCGCGATGCGATCGCTGCTGAGGCTTCGGGCGATGACATCCGCAACATTGCTCGCCAGCAGGGGATGACGACTCTGCGAGAATCCGGGCTGAAGCTGATCTTTGACGGTCTGACGACCATCGATGAAGTTGTCCGCGAAACCGTTGTGGAAGATGTGGACTAGTTCAAAGCTTCTCGTGAAGCGGGTGTGAAATACACGTGAAGGTTTGAATTGTTCGATTTTGCTGCAGCAAAACGACACAGTGAAGCGGCCTTCTGGCCGTGACGAACGGAAAAAAAGTTATAAACTGACCAAGTGGGTCATTCAAACGGAGGACTCCCGGCTGGCGGTGGATTAACGTCGGCCTGGAAGCACCGGGATTCCCGTTTTTTGGGGATTTCGAGCGATTTCGGGAGAGATCTGACACAGATTTTGGTGAGTCCTCAACTGTTGGGGACCGATAACGGCACACGCTTTGCCTTGCAAGTCTGGTTTGATAACGAAGGATCTCCGGTCCTTACGGCATCAGACAGGTCGCCGCTGGGTAAACATTCTGAAACGTGTGATTCAGTACCACACGGAACCTGCTGGAGAAGACGGCATGCCAGTCTTTGCATATGAAGCAATGGACAGCTCGGGGCTTGAGGTGAAAGACACCATCGAAGCACCGTCAGAAGCCGAAGCCCAGACGATGATTCGTGAGAAGGGCTTTTACGTCACGAAGATTCGGGAGAAGGATCGGAAGAAGAAGGATACGAAGAAGGATGCGAAGAAGGGTCCTAAGGGCAAGAAGCCCGGCAAGGTCTTCACGATCGGTGGTGTAAAGCCCAAGATTCTCTGCACGTTTACTCGCCAGCTTTCGACGCTTCAGGATGCCGGACTTCCGGTACTTCGAAGTCTTCGTATTCTGGAAGGACAGAGCAAGCCAGGGGCATTGAAGAATGCTCTGATGGACGTCATTGAAGACATTGAAGGCGGTAACACGCTGTCAGAAGCCATGGCCAAGCAGCCGAAGGCCTTTGACAACCTGTACGTCAACATGGTGAAAGCCGGGGAGGCCGGCGGTGCACTGGAAGTCATTCTTCAGCGACTTGCCGACTTCAAGGAGAAGGCTCAGTCGCTGAAGCGAAAGATCGTGGGTGCGATGATTTACCCGGCGGCGGTCATTACCGTGGCTGTGGCGATCGTGTCGTTCATCATGATCTTCATCATTCCGAAGTTCAAAGAAATCTTCATTGGTTTCGGGGTGGAGCTGCCAGGACCGACGGTATTCCTGATCGAGATGTCTGACTGGATGATGAAGTACTGGTACATGATGTTCATCACGCCGATTGGAGTGTGGCTCTTCATCAAAATTGTGAAGAAGAACAAAACGGGGGCGTATGTGATGGACTGGCTGGCGTTGCGCATACCGCTGGTTGGGAAGATTCTGCACATCGGGACCATTGCGCGCGTGACACGAACACTGGGAACGCTGATTGCGTCTGGTGTACCGATTCTGGAAGCCCTTTTGATTTCGCGTGACACGGCGGGCAACGCGGTGTTCGTGCGAGCCTTTGACAATATTTACTCGGCGATTCGCGAAGGGGAAACCATCGCGGTTCCTCTGAAGGAAAGCCGCATTGTGGACGACCTCGTGGTCAACATGGTGGACGTGGGTGAAGAGACGGGTGCACTGGACAACATGTTGTACAAGGTCGCGGATGTTTACGACGAAGAAGTGGAAGTTCGCGTTGAGAGTCTCGTGAGCCTTCTGGAACCGATCATGGTCGTCGTGCTCGGTTTGATCGTGGGCTTCATCGTGATCGCTCTGTTCCTTCCGCTGATTAAGCTGCTGAACGACCTGTCCTGAAAAGACGGATCAAGAAGACTCGCTCCGCCCCCCGGAGCGAGTCCTCAACAGGCAGCCAACCATCATCTGAGATCTGAAATTTGAATTTGAGATCTGCGATCAGAGATCTGAAAACCGAACACCGAACACCGAAAACCCAAAACAGGTTTCCCCATGAAACGCATCACCCTCAATTCCACCCCTCATCGCCGCTCCGGCTTTACCTTGCTTGAGTTGCTGATGGTAGTTGTGATCATTGGAATTCTGATGGCGCTGATCCTTCCGGCGATCGCTGGAGCGCGAGCAAGAGCGCAAGTTGCTCAAGTGGCGACCGAAATCTCCCAACTTGACAACGCCATCGCGAAGTTCAAGTCCGTCTATAACGTCGAACCTCCCAGCAGTCTTTATATTCCAGCTGCCGGTGCAGCCGCCCAATGGCCTGCAGCCGATCGATCCAAGGTTCGTGCCATTTGGCCACAATTTAACTTTGATTCGAATGGTGGACTCGGTAACACCAATGAGGTGCATTTGAGGGGCGCTGTGTGTTTGGTGTTTTTTCTCGGTGGGCTCGAAAATACAGCATCCGATCCGCCTGTTGTGATTGGCTTCTCTAAGGATCCGAGAACGCCTTGGAATCCGGCCGGCACCAATCGCGAAGGTCCGTTCTTCGAGTTTGCCAATGCCCGATTCTCAGATAAAGATGGCGATGGGTTGTTGGAGTATCTGGATCCATTGCCCGCACAGACAACTCCATATCTATATCTTTCAAGTCAAGGGCGAAACTATAACCGAACTAATGCAGCTGGTTCGAGCCTCGAAGAACAGGATGATTTCGATGTACTTGGGCCGCCCAACGCGAACGCCAACCCTAATGATTTGCGTTCTGTGTACCTGAAAACAGCAACACCACCGCAAGCTCATAACCACAATGGATACCAGATCATCTCACCGGGGCGCGACGGGCTATATGGAGTCGGAGGCGTGTTTAAGGATGGCGACACCTTGAAGAGTCAGGCGGCTCGGAAACCCGAGTTTGACAACATAACGAATTTCTCAGGTGGCGAATTAGCCCCATAATTCGCCTTGGCCAATTT
>CAZIGZ010000040.1:0-43213 GCA_964538835.1 uncultured Chitinophaga sp.
TTTGAAAAATCAGGGAGACGGTTATGCTGGTGCTGTCACGAAAGACGAGTGAGCGAATCCTGATCGGCGACGACATCGCGATCACGATTGTTCGTATTGGTCCAAACTCCGTGCGAATCGGAATTGAAGCTCCGAAGTCCATGAACATTGTTCGTGAAGAGCTGTGTGACTTTGGTTCTCAGCCGAAGCCTGACCAGGAGATTCCTGTCCAGGTGGACTAAACGACTTCTGTCAAACAGCAGTTGCATAGCCGAGGTTTTCGCCTCGGCTTTTTTTTTGCGCCGCGGCCACGATCCAGAGTTCATGGAGATTGCTGGAACCTTGGGAGGTTCCAGGACGCCAAACTCGTGTAGCCGCAATTTCGGGTGTTTGCGACAATTGCCGTAACCGCGAGCGGCTCCCAATGTTCGTAGCAGAGTTTGCATGGAAGCGAAGCGGTCCAGGTAAAGGGGCGCAGGATGCAGCCGTTTGCTCAGAAAGACAATTCGCCGCTACAGCTTCACTGGTGGATTACTGCCGGAGTGGCCGGCGCGTTTTTCCTTTGGTGCTTCGACCTGGTTCCTCGATTCGGAGCACCGGAATCCGGCAAGGTCGCGGGGCCGGAAGCTGAGGATTCGATCGACCTTCTGGAAGACGACCTGGCGAGCTTCGACGTGAGCGATACGGGCTCTGGGGAGTCTGGTCGACAAGGCGTGGCGGACAAACGATCTTCTGCTTCCGATCCCGAACATGCATGGCTGGGACTGAACGAGCCGGCAACCAGCGAAGCTCGGGCAGCGTCGAAGCCGTCCGGATCAAGGAAGCGTGAAACTGCAGATCGCTCAAGTCGACGCATTGTTGACTCGAGCATTGCACAGGCTTCCTATGAAAATGAAACTGACGATTCGGACGGCGACGCGTTCGGCACCAGCGAGCCAGGCGGCTCGATTCAGCGTGCCGACCTGACCAGTGTTCCGGGAAGTGCTCGGCCACGAAAGCCAGCGACTGGAAACGAAAAGCCCATTCTTCCTGCCGACTTTGCGGAACAGTTGCGAGACGCTGAGGCTCTTCTGGCAGAATCCAATACGCTGGATGCTCATGCCATGCTGTCGCAGCTTTATTGGAAGTACCCCGAATTGCGGCAGGAGCTTCTTCCTGCACTTGAGCAAACCGCGGCAACGATCTTCACTTCGCCGGAACAGCTTTTTGGCGAGCCGCATTTTGTGGAATATGGAGAGACTCTCGAATCGATCGGCAAGCAATACGAAGTGCCCTGGCAGTACCTTGCACTGCTCAATCGAGTCACGCCGGAGAAACTGCAGGCCGGGCAGAAGCTGAAGGTTGTGCGAGGGCCGTTTGGAGCCGTCGTAGATCTGAACTCGTATACTCTGACGATCCACTCACACGGCTGGTATGTTCGCCATTATCAGATTGGGATTGGTCGCGACGGGAAGACTCCGATTGGCGTCTTTACGGTGAAAGACAAGCTGGAAAATCCTGAGTGGTATGACCCGGATGGTGGCGTCGTCGATGCAGACGATCCCGATAATCCTCTGGGGGAATACTGGCTGGGTCTGGGAGACCACATTGGAATTCACGGCACGATTGATCCGGATTCCATCGGCAAAGCGGCGTCGCGAGGATGCATCCATCTGGGCGACGCGGATATTGAAGAGGTCTTCAGCCTGTTGAGTGTTGGATCGCAGGTCAAGATTCGAAAGTAAGTGATCGCACTGGGCAAGGGTCTGTGTTTCGTCGACTCCAGTGAATTCATGGGATGTCGAGTTATGAGGCACCGGACGGCTTGTGTCGTTCCGCTATTTCGGGGCTCTGTAGGCTTCCTGCACGGCGCTGTTGTCGTGTTCGCCGAAGCCGAGGCTTTCCGCCAATTCCAGCAGCGACTGATGGGTTTGTGTCAGCGGTAGTTTGATCCCTGATCGCTGCGCGGCTTCCAGCATGAGACGGACGTCTTTCAGGTGCTGCGAGAGTTTTGCCTGTACGGAGTATTCTCGCTGAACCATCTTTGATCCCTTGGTATCCATCTGTCGCGAATACGCGGGGCTGCCACGAAGAATTTCCAGAGCTGCCACGGGAGCGATGCCCATACCCTGAGCCAGAGCCAGGCCTTCTGCCAGGGCAGCTCGATTCAGCCCCAGCACCAGGTTGCTCACCAGTTTCATTCTTGCCGCATTACCGACACGGCCAGCGTAGAAGAAGTTGCGTCCCAGAATGGGCCAGATCGGCGTCATTGCCTTAAAGCTATTTTCGCTGCCGCTGATGATGACGGTCGCTTCGCCTCGTCGAGTCTGTTCGCTGGAGCCTGAGATCGGGGCATCCAGGTAGATTGCGCCTTTTTCGGCAAGCCAGGCAGCGAAATGCTCACTGTCTTCCGGTCGACCGGTGGTTGTGTCGATGACCGTCAGTTCGCGGCGAAAATGCTGTTGCCAGGGAGTCAGCACATCTCTGACCACATCGCTGGAAAACAGGCTGATAATGACTGTGTCGCAATCGGCCAGGGGGCAGTCGCTCCACACGGCACCTGCCGCGATGAGTGTTGTGGCTTTTTCGCGGGATCGGTTCCAGACGAAGGGACGAATGTGAGCTTCGATCAGGCGTTCGGTGATGGCGGTACCCATCAGTCCGAGACCGACAACACCGACGCGACCGTTGATCCCTGTCAACATGCGAAGTCTCCAGCTGCGGACAACTCAGGAGCGCGCCGAGAACTTCAGCGAAAGAGCCGAGGATTCCGAGCCACACAATCGCGAGCAGTCACTGCGACGGTTTTCTAGAGGCAGCACCGTCAGGTCATCAAGGACTGCGCTATTCGATTACCGTCATTTTGCGAGCGACGTTCTTGTGGTCGGATTGCAGAGGGTTATCGTTTGGGGAGTCGTATGGAAACCGATTCCAGCCCGTTGGATGTCTCCGGGGTGACCCCACCACCGCGAAGTGGTGGAAGATCCGGATCAGGACCGATTCGCGTTTCGCGAACGAAGCCGCGGGTTCGCGATGCCGCCAGTTCGGTGGTGTTTCGCCCGGGCAGCAAAACGGCGGTCTCCTGGGATGACACCGGCAGTCCATTGTCCGGAATCAGCTCGACCTTGAGAGCACAGTTGACCTGATCCTTGTGGCGATTCATGTACGGAATGAACACGCTGTAGGAATGACCGAGTGTGCCTTCCGTGCGATGAGCTTCCCAGGCTTCCGGTTCGAACGCGAACGTATGAAGCAGTTTCGGTTCGTCGTCGGAATCCTTGTCGTATTCATCGTACTGATGAATCAGAACTTTGCCGTGGACTCGCCCACCGCTTTCGCAGCCGGGACCGAAGAACAGAATCTGTCCCGCAAAGCCTCGAGCATTCCGATCGTCGAGTCCTTTGCCGTGTGACGGTTCCCAAATCGTGACGATTCGAGCGATCTCTTTTTCGTACCTGGGCTTGCCGACGAGTCGACCGGGATCCTTGACCACACTGGAAGGATTCTTCCATGCGTATGAGAGACCGGACGCACATCCCGTCAAGGTGAGACTGGCAATACCCAGACAGAGCAAACGACGCCAAGACATCACTGGGTCTCCTTAGATTTCTGCTCAAACGCACTCGAGCAGTGCAACAGGGACTGGTGCCCCTGTCCGATCGAAAAAGCACCAGATGCGGCCTGCGGGTGCGCCACATCTGGTGCTGTCTGCACAGAATGCCTGACTAGTTCTGAGGCTGTTCTGTTTCCGGGGTTGTGAGATCGGGCTGCAGAAGTTCTTCAATCGGGCTCTCCGGAGTCAGCACTGAGCCTGCTTCAGGTTCCGGGAACAGCGTATTCTGCTGAGGCACGCTGAAGAGTGGGCCGTGAACTTCTTCTGCTTCGGATTCGATGAAGTGCATTCGTTCGCTCTCGACCTGCTTGTGCAGTTCAGAATCGAGATCGCTCATGACGATGCGCGGCGTCAGGAAGATCAGCAGTTCGGTTCGCTGAATTCTTGTTCCGTCATAGCGGAATGCCTTGCCCACGATCGGCAGGTCTCCCAGCCAGGGCACCTTTCGTTCCAGAGTCGAATCGCTTTTGGTGATCATACCACCGATCACGATCGTCTGACCGTTGGGCACGTTGACGGTTGTCACGGCCTGAGACTGATTAATGATAGGCGACTCGATGGTTGCTCCGTCCGTCTGGACGAAGATCGGAACGCCCTGGTCGGAGAGCGAGCTCTTATCCGCAAAGACGCTCATTGCAACGATGCCGTCCGGAGTGATTCGCGGAGTCACTCGCAGAGTAATACCCACCTGCTGCGGCTCGACGACTGGGTTTGCCGTGCCAAAGTTGTTTGTCGTCACACCGTTAACGACTGGCACCTGCTGGCCGACGGTCACGTAGGCTTCGTTGTTATGAGTCGTTCGCACCTGCGGACGGCTCAGAACATGCACCGTTCGGCGAGCCGCGAGTGCTCGCAGCAGCACGCTGACCGCATCAGACTGTGCCGAGAACACAAAGCCACCAAACCCGAGGTCTGTATTGTTTCGACCGAGGGAGAAGTTGCTCAGGCCCTGAGTTGCCACGTTGCCAGGGTTGGACCCCGGCCCGATGTTGTTCCCCAGCGGAACAGATGTGTTGTTGAAGTTCAGACCAGGCGTACCGGTGGATGCCAGTGTGGTCACACCACCAGTGGTCGTTGCCGCCAGGCTTCGAGTCATCAGGAGCGGGTCCTGGAAGCCCAGTTCGATTCCGAACTCGTCAGTCGCGTCGAGTGTCACTTCGACAAGCAGGGCTTGAATGACAACCTCGGGAGGCTGAGCATCCAGCTGCTCGATGATCTGAGTAATCTGAGAATAGTACTGTGGCGAAGCACTCACGATCAGGGAGTTGCTGTTGACGTCTGGTGACACCAGAACTTCCTGACGGATACGCTCGATGTTGCTGATCAGGTCTTCCGAGCTGTCCTGAAGAGCCTGCTGCTGTTCGAGGTAATCAAGCAGCGTTGTCGACACGAGTTCTGCAGGAGCGTTTCGCAGAGGAATCACGGATGTCGTTCGCTGGCGAGTATCATCGGAATCCAGACGCAGCAAAACGGCTTCCACAACGCTCAGCGATTCCGCACTGCCCACCGCCAGAACGGTGTTTGTGCGAATGTCGGCCGAGAATCGAAGCGGGATCAGGCTGCTGGAAGAGCCTTCCGTGCCCGCGAGCTGAATGCCGAGCTGATCTTCCTGATTCGTGTTTTCGAACAGCGTTGTCAGGAGATCGACCGACTGCTGGGCATCCGCGTTCTTCAGCGTGAAGACCTTAATTTCTGACACCGCACCAGGGGCCTGATCCAGTTCGTTGATCAGTGCTTCCATCAGCGGCATGCTGACTTCCGGTGCACTGACAATCAGGCTGTTCGATCGCACATCCGAGCTGACTCGAACGTCCGCCAGAATACCGGACTTGATCAGTTCCTTCACCCCGCCGGACGATGCCAGGAATTCCAGAGCGATGGACTTGCTGTCACGCAGTTCCTGAGCACCCTGGGTGTTTCCAAAACCACCGAAGCCACCCTGTCCCTGAGTCTGCTGCGGCGGATTAATGACTGACTGGATGGCCGTATTGATTGTGGTTGCCAGTTCTTCAGCAACGGCATTCTTCAGGCGGATCACCTGCATGCGTGATTTCGCATTAGGCTCTTCTTTGTCGATGCCATCGATCAGTTTGCGAACTTCTGCAAGTTCGCTGGCTCGCCCCTGAACAATCACCGAGTTTGTTCGCACATCGGCAATCGCGCGGATGTTTGTGCCGAGGCCTTCACGTTCCTGATAGAACTCTGTCAAAGCCGTCACGACCTGAGAAGCGATCGCGCTTTTCAGCGGGAACACTTCGAATTCGAGATCCGGAACCAGGGGCTGATCCAGTTCTTCGACCAGCTTGAGCACCGTATCACGTTCGATTTCGGAAGAGATAATCAGGATGGCGTTTGGCTGAACGACGGGCAGAAACGCTGCTGTCTTGCGATTTTCCCCGCCTGTTCGCTGCTTCAGCTCCGTCAGCTGTGTATAGACATCCGTCAGCAGAGTTGACAGTGCTTCGGAGTCCACGTTCTCAAGCGTTCGCACATGAATGCTTGGCAGAGAACCGACACTCATAGTTTCCAGCTGCTGAATGATCTGTTCCACCTTGGCGACGTCGGCTTCGTTACCTTTCAGGATCAGCAGTCCAAGATCCTGCATCGCCTGAACATTGACCTCACCTCGAAGATTGATGGCGCCACCGTCCTGTGACAGCTGAGAGTTCTTTCCGTCCGTGCCCGGAGCGGCTTTCTCATCAGCCATGGACACCAGCTGATGAATCTGCTGCGTCAGCTGCTTTGCAGTTGCAGCCTGCAGTCCTTTGTTCGGAACCAGCTTGACGGATTCTTCCACCAGGGGGTTGGCAGGCTTGTCAAGATCTGTGATGAGACGCTTGATGGAAGCAAGGCGATTGGCCGGAGCTTCGATGATGATTGCGTTCTGATCCTGATCAATTCCGATGCGGAACAGGTTGCCGGGCTGTTCTTCCGCGCCGAGTTCGGCGGGATTATCAAACACGACGAAGCCTGGGAGACCGTTCAGGCCTTCACTCTGAAGTTCCGCGCGCTTTTCGTACACAACGAAGATGGTGCGAGCGATATCGACAGCCTTGCCATTCTCCAGGGAATAGGTTTCGACTTCGATCTTCTGACTGGCGTCCGGCTTTGGCGCTTCATCCTGAGTGACACGGCCGTTTGACGCCTGTCGAATCGGTGATGTCTTACCGGAAGGCGTACTCCGACTCGCTGGCTTCCACTGCTGATCCTGCTCGCCTTTGACAAGACTGGAGCCCCCGACCAGTGGCATCGCAGGCTCATCTTCATCAGAGCCGCTGACGACTCGCGTCGTCGCAGCGTTGCGAACAAGAGTCTTTGCCGCAGACTGTTCGCTGGAGTGAGATTCAACGCGGGGGCGGGAGTATTCCGTTCGGGCCGCATCAAGATTCAGAACGATCAGAAACTGGTTCTGATGGATCAGGCGATAGCCCTGAGGTTCCAGTTCGCTGTTGAGAATTCGCAGTGCGGAATCGAGGTCGTATTTGGTACGGTCACGACGAGCGAATCGGCCTGGAGGTGTTTTCTCCATGACCAGCGTCAGGCCATGGCTCTCCGCCAGATTTTTCAGGACTCGATCCCAGGCCGCATCGAAATAGTTCAGGCGGACACCATCCTCCTGTTCGACGAGCTCACCCTGAGGTGCACCTTTAAGTGCCTGTCGGAACGAGCGTTCACCATCTTCTGCCGCCCCAAGGTCGATTGATCGGCCAAGGAAAAGGCACAAAGACGTTGCTGAACCGAGCAGACCAGCTGCGATTAATCCCGGACGTTTCACCGCCGTAATCCTTAAAAAGTGCAGGCTTTTAAGGAGCCCCCATCGGTCGTCATCAGTTTCCAGCCCGTCGATCCTGCACTTCACAAGGGTTCCAATCGCCATTGTGGGTGCTGCTCTCGCCAGAGCAGACAGGTTCCGGGTGGAACGATGATTCCAGTTAGTCGGAATTATCGACCTGTGACGGACGGCAGGATGAGACGGGTTAGTCCGAAGGTGCGGATTTTTTGGCGGATGCCGATCATTCTGGGAAAACCAGTGACCTTTTGCTCATCGATGGTGTCGAAGTGCTCAGCCTGTCACAGTTCAGGGCGTGGTTTTGGGCCGTCGAGTTGCAGACCGCAGACTCCGGAAATTTCGAATTCGGCAAGTTTCAGGGTTTCGGCAAAATCTGCCGGAAAACGGGATCGAACAAGCAATTGCTGGCTCTTACACTACAGAGTCTCATCGGGAGTTTGATGAAGCTCAACAAGCCTCCGATCGCGTTCCGACCTTTAGCGAGCCTTAGCGCGCAGATTGTGTGCGGAATGTAAGCAGGAACCTCCCTTGCGACCATCAGCTGTCGAACCTGACTGACGGCATTGCCTCAGGGGACCAACGGTTCATTCAAGTGTTTCAGGAAGTTTTGAACAAGGGTAACGACGTTGACCACCGTCGACAAAGCAACTCAAACCATCAATGGCGCTCAGATTCTTGTGGAGATGCTTGTTCGCCACGGAACAGAAGCCATCTATGCCTATCCGGGCGGAGCCAGCATGCCTTTGCATCAGGCTCTTCGTGAACAGCGAGATCGCATTCGCACGATCCTGCCTCGTCATGAGCAGGGTGGGTGCTTCGCGGCTCAGGGCATCGCACGCTCAACCGGCAAGGTCGGTGTCGTGATGGGAACAAGCGGCCCAGGAGCGACGAACCTGGTGACTGGCATTGCGGATGCCAAACTGGACAGCGTTCCGATGATCGCGATCACGGGCCAGGTGCCTCAGGCCGTGATTGGCAGCGATGCATTCCAGGAAACGCCGATGGTGGAAGTATGTCGCGCCATCACCAAGCATCACTACATGATCACCAGCGTTCGCGATGTGGCGCGAATCATGAAGGAAGCATATTACATCGCTTCGACCGGGCGTCCAGGCCCGGTTCTGGTGGACGTTCCAAAGGACGTGCAGCTGGAAGTCATGCCGCTCAGCGAAGTCGACTTCGATCCTCCGATGAATCTGCCGGGTTACCGTCCTCAGGTTCGTCCGATTGCTCCTGAGCAGGTTCGCCAGATTCTGGCGGCTGTTCGTCGTTCCAAGCGTCCGGTGTTGTATGTGGGTGGCGGATGTATCCATGCAGAAGCTTCCGAAGAACTGACGAAGTTCGCGCTTCGAACCGGCATTCCCGTCGCGATGACTGTGATGGGACTGGGCGTGTTCCCGGGCACGCATCCGAATTCGCTGCACATGCTGGGGATGCACGGAACGGTTTACAGCAACTATGCGGTGGAGCAGTCTGACCTGTTGCTTGCGTTCGGCGTGCGGTTCGACGACCGAGTCACCGGGAAGCTGGAAGAATTTGCGAAGCATGGAAAGATCGTGCACATTGATATCGATCCTTCCGAGATTCACAAGAACAAAGAAGCTCACATCCCGGTTCACGGGGACATCAAGCAGGCACTCGTTGCTCTGAATGCTGCGATGACGGATGAGGATGTCCCGGATCTCACCGAATGGCATCATCAGATTGCCGGCTGGAAGGCCAAGTTCCCTCTCAGCTATGGCGACGCAGGTGATGCAATTCAGCAGCAATATGCGATCGAAGAACTGTGGCGGCAGTCTCAGAAGATGGACACTTACGTCGCTGTGGGTGTCGGTCAGCACCAGATGTGGGCGGCTCAGTTTTACAAGTTCGACAAGCCTCGCCGCTGGATGAGCAGCTCCGGGCTGGGAACGATGGGCTTCGGATTGCCGTGTGCCATGGGCGTTCAGACAGCTCATCCGAAGTCGCTGGTCGTCGACATCGATGGTGACGGCTCCTTCCAGATGAACATTCAGGAACTGGCAACTCTGTATTGCGAGAAGCTGCCGGTGAAGATTCTGCTTCTGAACAACCAGCACCTCGGCATGGTCGTTCAGTGGGAAGACCGGTTCATGTCCGGCCGACGTGCCCACACGTACCTTGGGCCGGTCGATCATCCGGAAGCTCTGGGTGAAGGTGACGGAACGATGCCCGAGCAAACGTTCCCGAACTTCGTTCAGATTGCCGAAGGTTATGGCATCAAGGCCCGACAGGTCCGAAGCAAGGCGGAATACCCAAAGGCATTGGCCGAGATGCTGTCCTACGACGGTCCCTACCTGCTTGACGTCATCTGTCCATATCAGGAGCACGTGCTGCCTATGATCCCAAGCGGCAAGACTGTGCGTGACATCATTGTGGAATAGCGGCCGTAATTTGCGGTGGGAATAAACTGACGCGAAGCCGGGAAACAACAGAATTCCAGCTTCGCGTTTTTCGTTGGTACCGGGTGAAATGGACGCTGAACAAAAAGGTCGTATCATTCCGTCCGGTGAGTTTTCAATGTCAATGACAGGGAGTTGGACATGAGGTTTCTGGCGAGTGCAGTATCGTTTCTGCTGCTGACAGGTGTTCTGGTGGCGCAGGAAGCAACAGAGAAGAAAGTGCCTGATCAGTACAAAGTGAAGTTTGAAACGTCCTGCGGTGACTTCGTTGTGGAAGTTCATCGTGAGTGGGCGCCGAAGGGGGCTGATCGGTTCCATGAACTCGTAACGGCTGGCTTCTATGACGAGTGCCGATTCTTCCGTGTTGTTCCTGGCTTTATGGTTCAATGGGGCATGAATGGTGATCCTTCCGTGTATGCAAAATGGAAGGACAAGGAGTTTGCTGACGATGCAGTGAAGAAGAGCAATACTCGGGGGATGATGTCATTTGCGTCACGCGGCCCGGACACTCGAACGACACAGCTCTTCATTAACTTCAAGGACAACTCTCGGCTCGACGGACTCGGCTTCGCCCCGTTTGCTGAAGTAGTTGAAGGCATGGAAGTTGTCGACAAAATCAACTCACAGTACGGTGAGAATCCTCAGCAGCCCAGCATCGAAGCAAAGGGCAACGCATACCTGAATGCAAAGTTTCCAAAGCTCGATTACATCAAGAAGGCCACGATCGTCACCGAGGAAGCTCCAAAGACGGAAACAGAAGAGAAGAAGTAGCGAGACGATGCGAAAGGCTGCAGGACTTCTCGAAGGATCGTTCTGCAGCTTTGCATTGTGTCATTCATCGTGGGTCTGAGCCAAAAGGGTCACGTCGCATGCGAAATTGTTTTATCCCTGCGTTAATCGTTGGATGCACGACTTGCCTTTGTGGCTCGGGGCTCGCCGATGAAAAGACGCCGGCAACAAACAGTCGGTATGAGATTCGTGAGGATCATGACCCTAACGGCATTGGTAAGTTCTACATGGGCCGCGAAATCGCTCATGTGATGGGCTTCGCTGGTGCCTCGTGGCTTGAACGTTCCAATCGCGAAGAGGAAGAACGCATCACGCTTCTGATTCGTTCGCTGAACCTGAAGCCGGGCCAGGTTGTGGCGGACATCGGTGCCGGCAGCGGCGTGATTTCCTTTCAGATGGCTGAACTGGTTCTTCCTGACGGCAAGGTTATGGCGGTGGATGTACAGGAAGAGATGCTGGAGCGGCTTCGTGAGTTCAGCAAGTCGCTGGGAGTTACCAACGTGACTCCCGTGAAGGGAACTCAAACCTCCACCGGGCTCGAAGCCAACTCGATCGACCTGGCCATTATGGTCGACGTGTATCACGAGTTTGAATTTCCCTACGAAATGATGGTGGACATTTCGAAGTCTCTGAAACCGGGCGGTCGGCTCGTGTTTGTGGAGTATCGCAAAGAAGATCCGCTGGTTCCGATCAAGGAAGTTCACAAGATGACTCAGGCTCAGGTTCGACGGGAAATTGAACAGCCAGAGTTTGATCTGCACTGGGCGGAGACCGTCCACCTGCTGCCCCGACAGCACGTGATCATTTTTCAAAAGGGACCGTCGGTACCTGTTGCGACACCTGACAGCCAGCCTGGCAAATAGATTCACTGAGGCGGTATGAAGATCCTGATCGCCGATGATGAACAGCCAGCCCGCTTCGGAATGTCCCGAGCGCTTCGAGCAGAAGGTCGTACCATCCTGGAGGCGGAGAACGGTCAACAGGCGTTTGACTCCATCGTGACGGATCCTCCGGATCTTGTGTTGCTGGATCTCAACATGCCGGTCCTGGGCGGGCTGCGGGTTCTGAAGCGTTTGCAGGAAGCCGGGGTGAAACCGCTGCCTGAGATCATCGTGGTGACGGCCAATGATTCCGTTCCGCTTGCCGTGGAGTGCATTCGAGCTGGCGCTGCGGATTTTCTGACGAAGCCCTATGACATCGATCACCTTCGATCGATCACCCGGCGCACGGAGGAGAGAGTTCGGCTGCAGAACCAGCTGCGGGATCTCCGCGAAGAACTGGCAGAGAGCTCTGTTCGCTTCGGCTCGCTCCTGGGCGTAAGTCCTCCGATGAGAAAACTATTCGGGCAGATTCAGAGAGCTGCAGGTTCTGATCTGCCTGTGTTGATTCGCGGGGAAAGCGGAACCGGCAAAGAACTGATTGCTCGTGAACTTCATCAGCGAAGTCGCCGGTCGGCTGGCCCGTTTGTCGCTGTCAACACAGCCGCAATTTCCTCGTCGCTGATCGAAAGCGAGCTGTTCGGTCATATCAAAGGGGCGTTCACCGGAGCCGATCGAGCACGAGAAGGTGTCTTTCGCAAAGCCGACGGCGGTACACTGTTCCTGGATGAAATCGGCGACATGCCCGCCAGTGTTCAGACTCGACTGCTTCGAGTCCTGCAGGAAGGGATTGTGCAGCCGGTGGGCTCGGAGGATGAAGTTCGCGTCGACGTCAGAATTGTGAGCGCGACTCATCAGGACCTTGAGACCGCAATGACGCAGAAAACATTTCGGCAGGACCTGTACTTTCGACTTCGCGGGATCGAACTGTCTGTATCCCCGCTTCGTGACCGTCGTGAAGACATTGTCCTGCTGGCTCAGTCATTTTTGCCAGCGGATCGATCACTGCGAGATGACGCGATTCAAGCCATGATGGCTCACCTGTGGCCGGGCAATGTGCGCGAACTTCAGCAGGTCGTTTCTGCAGCTGCCGTGCTGAGCGACAATCAGCGTATCTCGGCGACCGACCTGAGGCTGCGAACGACTGAGGCGGATGAGAACTCCAGCCCCGGTTTTTCAGCGTACGCATCTTTGCCATTGACCGAAGGTCGTAACCGGCTGGTCGAGGATTTTGAGCGGTTCGCGATCTCCAGTGCACTCGAAGCGGAATCAGGCAATGTCAGCGCTGCCGCAAGAAGGCTCGGAATCCACCGACAGAACCTGCAGCAGAAGATGAAGCAGCTTGGGATGCGAACATCATCCTGCGACAACGATGAAGCCTGATCGGGGCGGAGGCCGGCCTGCGAATGTCGGATACCTGGCTGATTGAGACGACACTGGCTACGATGGCGAAGTGAGGATTATCGGACATCGCTTTTCAATGGGAGCCAATCATGAAGGGGCAGATGATCGTGCCGGATCAGCGGACAACCCGAATCGGAGTACAGGCCGTTGTAAGACTCGTTTGGAGTTTCCTGATACTTACGTTGTCGTCGATATCGCAGGCTGGTGACCCGGTGGTTCTTGTCTCTTCGTTTGCGGGAGGCGATGAGGGCGGAATCACAGCGTTTCATCTGGGGGCGGGAAGAACGCTTCGCAGCATTCACAAGACCACCGGTATTCCCAATCCGTTTTTCTTCGATGTGTCGCCTGACAGGAAACACCTGTACGTGATTTACGCCGAGACCTTTGGCGGGGAAATGACTGAGCAGATCGCTGCGTACTCGCTGAATGCGGCTGATGGGAAATTGAACGAAGTGAACCGTCGCACAACCAGGGGGACGGCATCCTGTTTCGTGGAAGTGGATCGCACTGGCAAGTCCGTGCTGGTCGCAAATTACTCGTCGGGCAGCGTGATCTCGTACGCCATCCAGCAGGACGGAGGATTGTCGGAGCCGGTCACCTTCGTTCAGCATGAAGGCAGCAGCGTCAATACAGCTCGCCAGAAGGAGCCGCATGCTCATTGCTTCGTGATCAGTCCTGATGGTCGCTTTGCATTTGCTGCCGATCTGGGCCTCGATCAGGTCGTCGCGTATTCACTCGATGCGAAGACCGCACAACTGAAGAGGGGCCGTCAGCCCTTTGTTCGGACGATGCCGGGTGCAGGCCCGCGACATGCCATCTTCCATCCGGATGGCACGAAGTTCTACGTGATCAACGAGCTGCTGAATTCTGTTACGTACTTTGAGTATCTGCCGGAGTATGGTTTCCTGATCGAGAAGCAGACCATTGCAACTCTGCCGCCGGACTTCAAAGGCGAATCGTATTGTGCGGACCTGAAAATCACTCCGGATGGCAAATACCTCTATGGCACGAACCGAGGCCATGACAGCCTTGCGATGTACTCCATAGGTGATGACGGGCGATTAACTTTGCTGGGGATCGAACCAAGTCTCGGCAAAGGTCCCCAGAATCTTGCCATCACAGCCGACGGCAAAACTCTGCTGTGTGCCAACATGCCAGGTAACAGCGTTGCCGTCTTTCAGATCGAAAACGACGGGCGGTTGAAATCAGCCGGGGAGCCAGTCAAAGTCACGTCGCCGTCCTGCATTCGAATTCTCGACTAGCCCTGTGCCTCGCCACTTCCAGCTCGGTGTGAACGTCACGAAGGCTGTGTCTCTCATCATCAAGGACAGTGTGTATGCGTTTGGGACTGATCAACAGCGCGTGGGCTCAGGCTGGCAAAGATACCGCATGGGGCATTCAGAAGACTCGTGAGCTTGGCTTTGACTGCATTGATATCTTCACCGATCCGCTGGACATTGATATTCGGGAACGGCAGCTGATCCGTCGCGAGTGCCGGAAAGCCGAGCTGCCGATTGTGTCTGTCTGCTGCGTTGCGACCGGGTTGATTGACTTCAATCCATCCGTGCAGCGATTTCACCTGGAACGCTGCCGGAGTTTTCTGGATCTTTGCTACGAACTGGAAGCGGAGAATCTGCTGCTCGTGCTTGGGGAGTACATCTGGAACCAGGAAGTGATTCCTCCGCAGGAACAATGGAAGACAGGTCTCGAAAACTGTCGCCGTCTGGCAGACTACGCAGAACGGCTCGGCCTGAAGATCGCTCTGGAACTGGAACCCTTCGCGCTGTCGCTTGTGAACAATGTCACCAACATGGTCAGGTTTCTGGAAGACGCCCGTCATCCCTCACTGTGTGCTAACCTGGACATTTCCCATCTCCATCTGGCTCACGTGCCGGCCAGCGAAGTTGCGGCGCTGCGAGATCACGCGATCCATATTCACATTTCGGACTGTGATGGAAAGAAGCACGGCGACCTTCCTCCAGGGCGAGGCGTTGTGGACTTCGGCCCGTACTTGACTGCGATTCGTGACATGAATTATCGAGGCACGATGTCGATCGAGCTGGAGTATTCACCGGAACCATCGCAGATTGAATCATGGGTCCGGGAAGCTCACGATGCGACTCGCTCACTGATGAAAGCCGCAGGTCTTTGACGGCTGGATGATGGTGCCCTGGGCGAAGTACGCTGTCAGGATTTTGCCCTACGGGCATCAGGGTTGCTTTCGCGGCTGTTGGCGGCTGGTCTGCTTCGATGGGCAAAAAACATCATTTTTGACAGGGTTTTCCTGTCGACGCGGCAGGTTTGAGGCCGCCGAATGAGCCCGCCAGAAAATCTTCCGGCCTTCACGCTGGCTTAAGGTGCGCGGGTTATGATGCCGTCGAACACGTTTTCTTTCCGAAGGACGTTCACACGGACAGCCTGACTCTTCGGGCGATGAATCATGCGACTGCTTGTAGTAGAAGATGAACCTGACCTGCTTCGCACTGTTGCACAGGCATTGCGTGAAGACGGGTATGCCGTGGATGAATCTTCTGACGGTATTGATGGGCTCTTCAAAGCGAGCAACTGGGATTACGACGCGATCGTGCTTGACCTGCTGATGCCGGGCCTGTCGGGCTGGGATGTGCTTCAGAAGCTTCGAGAACAGAAGTCAACGCCCGTTTTGGTCCTGACCGCGCGAGACGGGATTGGTGATCGAGTTCGCGGACTCGACATTGGCGCGGATGATTACCTCACCAAGCCGTTTCATCTGTCAGAGCTAAAGGCAAGACTGCGTGCCCTGATCCGCCGGTCTGTGGGACAGTCGTCATCGGAAATCAGCATCGGTGAACTGCTGGTGGACACGAGAACAAAGACCGTCACACGCAATGGTGCGCTGATTCCGCTGACTCCTCGGGAGTACTCGCTGCTGGAACTGATGGCCATGCATCGAGGCAAGGTTGTCAGTCGAACGCAGATCTACGATCACCTGTTTGATGAGAATGAGGACAGTCTCTCAAACCTTGTCGATGTGCATGTCTCGAACCTGCGCCGCAAGCTGGGCCGAGACTTCATCACCACTCGGCGCGGTCAGGGGTACATCCTCCATGATTAGGTCCATTCGAAGCCGGCTGCAGTGGTGGTACTCGACGCTTTACGTCTTGTCGATCAGCGTGTTTGGATGTCTTGTTTACTGGCGTGCGGACCGAGATGTTCATGAGCGCGCGACATTGCAGGCGGTCGCAACGGCGCAGTTTCTGGATTTTGGGTTACGGTCGGGGCCCGGACCAGGCGGATTTGGACCACCGGGATGGATGCCAGGAATGCCTCCGTTTGGCGGCCCGCAATTGGGGCCATTTCGAGCACGAGGCGAGGGTCAGCGACCTGGTGAAGGGCAGGGCCCCGGCGCGTTTGGCGGGTTAAATCAGGGCCAGGACCCTCGTACCGGCGGCCCAATGGTCGATCAGTGGCCAGGCGAACGTGGTCTGCGAGGTGAGCCGTCAGGTCCGCAAGGCAAACGTCGACCGCCGGAGGATCTGGAAAGTGCAGAGGCATCCACGGATCGGCCTGGGCCCCGCGAGAATGGCGGGTTGGTTCCTCGCGTGCCTCCTGAGTTGCTGAATCAGCGAACTATGTCTGGTGGCGGGGGCGGAGGAAATTCCTTCGAACGTCCGCCGGTTGATCGGCTTGAGTATGTGATCTGGCGTCCTGATCGAACGATTGCAGATCAGTACGTTTACGATTCGGAAAGCGATCTCTTGAAGGACCTGCCAGCGAGGCCGATGGACATGGCGCCGATTGTGTCTCGAGGGCGATTTGGCATCCAGGTCGTGAAGGCAGGGCCGTTCGGCAACATGATTGTTGTTCGGCGTCAGATGGATCATGACATGGCCAGTCTGCATCATTTTGGAATGCAGATCGGGGCGATCGCTGCGGGAACGGTTGTTCTTGGTATCGTCGGGGGGCGCTGGATGTCCGGTCAGATGGTGCGTCCCATTCAGCAGATTTCTCAGACCGCTTCTCAGGTCACCGTCACACATCTCGATCAGCGCATTGAGCTGGCGAGTCTTGATTCGGAACTGGTGCCACTCGCACGGGTCCTGAATGAGACATTTCAGCGACTTGAGCATTCCTTTCAGCGGCTCAATCAATTCACCGCCGATGCATCACATGAATTGCGGACACCTCTCGCTGTGATCCAGTCACAGGTGGAACTCGCTTTGTCTCAGCCTCGTACTGCCGAATCGTACCAGCAGACTCTGGAGACATGTCAGCGGTCTGCGGAACGAATGAGAACGCTTGTTGACGGGTTGCTCTTACTGGCTCGCAGTGATTCAGAACGGCTGAACCTGAGACTTTCTCCGACAGATCTGCGGCTGATCGCGGAAGATGCCGTCGCACAGTTTCAGGAGAAAGCGGCGTCACTGGAGATTGAACTCGACTGTATCACTCCGGAACAGGAAGTCCTGATTTCGGCCGATCCGATTTTTCTGGGACAGGTTCCCGCGAACCTGATCCAGAATGCCCTGCAGAATACTCCGGCAAAGGGCACCGTGACGGTGCAGGTGACCACGAATGGAAAGGACGCTATCCTTAGCGTGACAGACACAGGGTGCGGTATTGCCGCAGACCATATTCCCATGTTGTTCGACCGATTTTTCCGAGTCGACACGGCTCGCACGCGGCGAGATGGAGGAACCGGACTTGGCCTCGCGATCTGCCGGAGTCTCGTGGATGCTCATGAGGGAATCATCAGCTGTGAATCCAGTCCTGGTGCCGGTTCAAAGTTCATTGTGAAGCTGCCCCTGGTTCATCAACAGCTGCTGTCTGCCGACAGGAGGATCACGTGAAACGCCTGAAGCGAGTTTTCGGAGTTGCGTTCTGCAGGCTGTTCGTCTTTTTGGTGATTGTCCTGCAGGCGGCGGTCATGGCCGATGACGTCGACCCAGCGACACTGAAGGCCATTGGCGGCCACTGGTTTGTTTCGTCAACGGAGCCCGCCGTTTACTACTACAAGGATGGCACAAGGTACCTCGATCTGTTTTCGTACCATGCAAAAGACTCCAACAAGGATGGAATCAGCAACGTCGTCATTCGTCATGATGAAACACATCTGATAGTTGACAGCCAGGGGTACCCCAACCATCCCACTGCGATCTTTCCGAACTCCGGCAATCCCAACCAGATTCTGGTCCAGAAGTTCCAGTTTCGTTTTCCGCTGGAACCGAAGTTGAATGACCGCATTACGCGATTGCCGATGGGACCGATTGGCATGGCGCTGAACGGAGTCGTATTCTTTAATCCGTTTGAAGCGGGGGGCATGAATGCCGTCGAGGGATATTCGGAAGTCTGGCTGGACTCCTGCTGCGGACATCCTCAGCAGCACGGCGTGTATCACTATCACAAATATCCGGTCTGCGTGAAATCGCCGTTTCGGGATGACGGGAAGCAGCATTCTCCCGTGATCGGACTGGCCTTCGATGGTTTTCCTGTCTACGGCCCCTACGAATCGGATGGGACCGTTGCGCGTGATGTTTCCGGCGAACATGCACTGGATGTCTGTAACGGGCATTCAGATGCCGAACGCGGTTACCACTACCATGTCACGCCAGGAAGATTTCCATATGTGATTGGCGGTTATCACGGGGAGATTGAGCGCTCCAATTTTCGAGGTCCGCAAAGACTGGGATACGGAGCGATCGAGGACAACAGTTCCGGCGAAAGTCAGCTGCCTCAGGTGATTGCTGCTGTGACGCCGGGCAGTGCGGTTGGCGGGAAAACGCACCAGATTGTGATCCAGTTTGATCCGTCGCGTGCGACTCGTCGGCCGGTCCCCGACGAGCAGCCTGATTGGGTTCAGATCGGACCCTTTGAAGCGACAAACATTCAGCGTGAAGGCGATCGAATCACGTGTGATGTTGCTATACCGGCGGATGTAGCGGCCGGTGTATTGATGGATTGTCATGTGGAATTCGCGAATAGCGGTCGGCGCATGGTCTTCAAAGCGAATGAGATCTTTCGAGTCACTGTGGAGACGGATCCGTAGTCCACAAGGATGCTGAGCGTATTGATGGATGGGTTGTGTTTGGAAACTGGTAGTCACGTTTCTTTCTGAGGGGATAAGCATGAGAAAGTTCTGGTTGCCCCTGTCCGGGGTTGTTGCACTTGGAATTGGCGTTACGGTTGCTGCACAGCCTCCGCAAGGCGACGAAGGTCCTCCACCAGATGGCCGGCGTCCTCAGGAAGGTCAGCGGCCAGGCGAACCTGGGGGCCCGCGCGGTGGTGAACGCGGGCGAGGGCAGAATGGTCGTCCGATGGGAAATCCGATTGTTGCTGCGATCGACAAAGACAAGAATGGAGAACTGTCGGCAGAAGAGATTCAGGCCGCGGCCGCTGGCTTGTTGACTCTTGATAAGAACAGCGATGGGAAACTGACACAGGATGAGTTGCGACCACCGGGGGGGCCGGGAAATGGACCGCAAGGTCCCGGGGAACCAGGTCAGTTTGGACCTCCCGGAGGACCGGAAGGCTTCGGACCACCTGGTGGACCTGGCGAATTCGGACCTCCTCCCGGCGATGAGGGTTTTGGACCGCCGCCTGGACAGGGTGGCGAAGGCTTTGGCCCACCGCAAGGCCCGCCAGGTGAGTTTGGTCCTCCCGACGGGCCGGGGCAGAATGGTCAGAATGGTCGAGGATTTGGAGGACCACAAGGTGGCCCGCAAGGGCAGCGGGAAATGGGGCGGCCCGGAGCCGAAGGTCCAAACCCCGAGCGATTGGTCGACCATGCCATGCAGTTTGATGCGGACGGTGACGGCAAACTGAGCCGCGAAGAGCTTGTGAAATTCGCCACCGAATTCACCAACCGTCAGATGCAGGGCGGGATGGGACGTGGCCGAGGCCAGAACCAGGGCAACTTTGGCGGCCCAGGTGCCGGCGGACCGGGCTTTGGCCCACCAGGTGGCGGCCCCAGCGGGCCTGGATTTGGTCCGCAGGGACCTCCCGGCGAACAGGGACCTCGAGGACAGGGTGGGCGAAATGGCAACCGCGGCAATCAAGGCGGCGAACCCGAACGGCCCCGCCGCCCGGACGCCGAGTAGACACTTCAGGGCCCTGCAATGCAGGGCCCTTTTTCTGTTGAATCCCCAATCAAGGTGCCAGGCACCTGAACTGGTTTTGTCAATGAAAAGACTGCATTTTTGATTTGGCTTGCGCACCGCGTCACAGGGGGGGTGTCAGGAGGCGAATGACCTCAAGCGGAGTTCTTCGAGGATGCACATGGCGGCGTTGTGGCCGGGGATGCCGCTGACGGCGCCGCCTCGCAGGGCGGAGGAGCCGGCGAGATAGATGCCTGGGAATTCCGTTTCGACTCCCCAGCGACGGTGGTCGTTGGAGGATTGGAAGAACCAGGAAAGCTCATTGTGGAAGATGTTGCCTTGGTCCAGGTCGATGTCGTTTTCCAGGTCAACGGGGGTCTTCACTTCAACGCATAGCTTGCCATCTCGATCGCGGGCAAGGCAGTCTTCAAACGGTTCGGCGCAGAGTCGGTTCAGGCCTTCGAAGTATCGACGCTGGAGTTCGGATCTCAGTTGGGGGTTGTTGTTGCGAAACAGGTCGTATCGCATATGGAGACCGAACAGTGTCAGCGTGTGGAATCCCCGGGCCTGGAGGTCGTCAGAAAGAATCGACGAGTCGGTCAGAGTGTGACAATAGATCTCGCCGGGAGGGGGCTGAGGAACTTGCCCGGCACTCGACTGTTCCCACGCATTTTTCAGTTGCGAATAGCCTTCATCGATGTGAAACGTTCCGCCAAAGGCTTCTTCAGAACTGACGCCCTTCGCTTTCACTCGAGGCAGTCGCTTCAGCAGCATGTTGATTTTGACGGCCGTGCCTTCGTCACCGGACGACGGAATCCATGGGCACTTCACAAGCCCCGCCAGGACACGCGGGCTGGCATTCACAAGGACTCTTCGCGCCAACACTGTTCGTTCGACACCGTCCATCAGGACTGTCAAAGTTTGACAGGAGCGACCTGTTTCGATGTGGCTGACTTCCGCGCCGGCCTGCAAAGTGACACCGGCCTTTACGCATTGTTCTCGGAGTGAATTTACCAGCGACCTCATCCCTCCGGCTGGCACTTTCCACTCGCCCGTCTCGTTTCCAATGATGTGATACAGGAAGCAGCGATTCTGCAGCAGGCTGCGATCATGAGCCCACGAGTTGACTCCGATCAAGCCATCGGTCAAAACCAGGCCACGGAGAGCATCGTGGTCAAAATACTGTTCGATGACTTCACCAACCGGGCGTTCCACAAATGCGTTCCACGCCTCTCGGGCAGACTGTGTGGGCAGATTGTTTTCAAACCAGGTTCGTGGCTTCAGAGGTGTCAGGAGCGACGGCCAAACCAGACGGGCCATCTCAAGCTGAAGCTGACAAAAAGCCTGGTATCGCGTCCACTGCACATCTGAGCCGGTGAGTGCTCTCATGGAATCGCGTGATCGTTCCGGGCTGGCATTGGAAAGCACGAGCCCTCGAGGTTGTCCGCTGGAATCGGTCCAGGGAGTAAACGAAGCGATGGTTCGCCGGCGACATTCCAGGGTCAGATTGAGATCGCGGATGATCTGGTCTGGAAAGAGCGAAACGAGGTAGGCGTAGCGAGAAAGCCACGCGTCATAATCGGGGAAGACTCGCTGTGAAGTCGTCGCTCCGCCGAATTCCGCCCGTTTCTCCAGCACCAGGACTCGCTGGCCAGCTTTTGCGAGATACGCGGCCGCGACAAGAGCGTTATGGCCGCTGCCAACAACGACAATGTCCCATGACTCTGGAGCGAACATAATTGAAACCGCCGGCAGGTCCAAAACTATTGGATTCATACGGAATGAACAGAAGCATGAATCGTACCTGTCGTGGGAGTGAAGCGAGAAGCATCAACGCAGAAACGGCGATGATTCGCCAGGAAGAGGGAATCATCGCCGTTCTGTTGTCTCCAACGGTTCCACCCTGTTTGCTGATCCGTCTGGTGGAACCGCGAGGCGGGATGACTCCCGTTTGGCGTGTTCCCCAAGTGAGTTTCCTCACGATCCTCAGCATTGCGGGGCGGAAGGCTGGGCTTTTAACCGTGACTATTCGTCTGCCGGCGTCCTTTTCAACTTGTCAAACCGCACTGACCGTTTTCAGGGACGGGAGAGAGCGACTCACGACGTTCGCTCTCTCGGTCCGTCAGACCCTGATCACGTTGGCTAATCACCTCACCTTACGCCAACCTGACCTTAGTTGCATCCGCCACATGGAGCGGCACAGGTCGGAGCAGCTGGTGCACAGCAGCTTGCTTCGACTGGAGCACTGCAGGTTGGTTCAACTTCGCAGCATGATGAGCCGCAGCTGTTGCAGCCACCACCACAGCCAAGCTTAGGCAGCTTGAACTTTGGCAGGCGGAGCTTTGGCAGCTTGATCTTTGGCAGCTTGAAGCAGTGCTTCTTCTGGCAGCCACAGCTGTCACCACAAGTGTTGCAGCCTTCAACCGGAGCACAGCAGCTTGGTTCAACAGCGGTGCCACAAGCAGCTGGAGCACAGCAGGTTGCTTCAACTGGAGCACAGCAGGTTGGTTCAGCAGCTGCACAAGCAGCTGGAGCACAGCAGGTTGCTTCTGCTGGAGCACAGCAGGAAGCTTCAACAGGAGCACAGCAGGTTGGTTCTACGCTGCAACCACATCCGCTGTTGTGCTTGAACAGACCGAACAGACCGGCCTGTGCGCTGTTGGCGATAGAAAATACCACCAGAGCAGCTGTCAGTGTCATTGCCTTCATCTCAGTTTCTCCTACACATCGTTCTTGCTGAGTGAATCTGGGAACTCACCGTGAATGCACACGCCGCATTCAGAAATCTTGGGGAGTCTTTGATTCGCTCTTGGGTAACGCCGCTAATGTTTTCGGACTGCGGAGACTGGGAGGCTGAGGTAAAGCGCAGGGTTTGCCGGTTACTCTCCGGTCTGCGCGCGACTGTGACGGCTGTATCGATTTTGTCGACAAACGGCAGCTTTGAGCCACCAGAAGCCGTCAACGACAAGAGCTGCGAGCCCTGTTTTCCAGGGAGTGTCGAAAAGCCGCTGGTCAATTCGTTCAGTCGCATTCAATCCGGGGGCTGGTGAGGTTGCTTGCCCGGAGGACCATTTGGCCACTAAAGTCTTGACCTCGTCCGATTTCGGGGGCATGTTCCGGCGGACGAAATTCGGCGGAATGGATGTCTGCCCGGGGACCATTGACCTTCCTGAATCCATCCCACCGAAATGTCTGACCTGAATTCCAACGCCACGACAGATGTCGATTTTCACGTCCGGTTCCGACATCGGCTGCGTTTCACGAATGACGTGCTGACTGCCGACTCCGCCGTTCTGGCGGACCTTTTGGAACCTTCCGAGGACCGAATTCCTCGAGTGCAGTTCTGGGTGGATGAATACGTTGCAGAAGCCAACCCGGATTTGCGGCATCGGCTCCATGCGTTTGCTCGGCGGTATCAGCATCGGTTTCAGGTCATCGGAAATCCTCAGTTTGTCCCCGGTGGCGAGGCCGTCAAGAATGACGTTCATTTGCTGGAGCGGATGCTGAAGGTCATGAACGAAGCCGATCTGGATCGGCGAAGTTACGTCGTTGTGATTGGCGGCGGGGCGGTTCTGGATGCGGTGGGATTTGCCACTGCGATTGCTCACAGAGGCCTGCGACTGGTTCGAATTCCGACGACAACTCTGGCCCAGGCAGATTCCGGCGTCGGGGTGAAAAACGGCGTCAACCTCTTTCAGAAGAAGAACTGGCTTGGTTCATTCGCCGTGCCATGGGGCGTCATTAACGATCGACGGTTGCTGGAAACACTGAGCGATCGCGACTTTCGCTGCGGCTTTTCGGAAGCGGTGAAGGTGTCACTGTTGAAGGATCCTGCATTCTTTGAACGGATCTTCCGTGACGCCGAAGGGATTGCCGCACGGGGGCCGGAATGCTGGCAGGTCATTGAAGACTCAGCGCTGTGGCATCTTCGTCATATCACGGCTGGCGGCGATCCGTTCGAAATGCTGGAGGCTCGACCGCTGGACTTTGGGCATTGGTCGGCTCATAAACTGGAAGCGATGAGCCAGTTTGAACTTCGCCACGGAGAAGCAGTGGCGATTGGAGTTGCGGTCGATACTGTCTATTCCAGCCTGGTTCACGGACTTCCGGTAGAGGACGCCGACCGGGTTCTCCTGGCCCTCGAACGGCTTGGACTGCTCATCAACCATCCGACGCTTTTGCAGACGG
Organism: uncultured Chitinophaga sp.; assembly: GCA_964538835.1. Classification (GTDB taxonomy): domain Bacteria; phylum Planctomycetota; class Planctomycetia; order Planctomycetales; family Planctomycetaceae; genus SXXK01. Next base: position 24,114 of record CAZIGZ010000040.1, read on the forward strand.
AAGAGTTGTTTCTGGGCCTGGAGGAGTTTCGGCAACACCTTGGGGGCCGGCTGACGGTGACGATGTTGTCAGCGATTGGAAAGCCGTTCGACGTGCATGAAGTGGACCGAACTCGCATGAAGGAAGCCATTCAGCGGGTTGTGGACCGAGTGCTTTCGCGTCCCTCGAAATCGGGAATGAGCTCGGCCGCCAGCCGATGACCCCGGTTTTTCCGTCGCGGTCTGTCGGATGGCCTCCGGACAGGCTGATTTTCCCAATTGCCCCCGTAACGACTTGGAATGGGCGGGATTGGAGGTGGAATCTCACACAATTCCCTGCTATTCTTCTTCGCCTTCTCGAACCGCGGTCATCGTGTGTCCGGAAGGCACTGGCGTCCCTGGGACGTTGTACGATCGATTGAATTGTGGGGGAATCTGTCTCCCAGTGAAGATAGTCGGCAGGAAGGCGTTGGTCGCCTTCTGCGAAAGAGTCTCTGAAAGTCTGGTAGCAAGCAATGGCCAAGAGTCGAATTGCAATGCGTCGTGAAGTGGAAGCAGCCGAAGCTGCGGAAGCGGATGGCGTAAAGAAAAAGTCCCGCAAAGCCTCCGGTGACGAGAAAACCGAAGGCGGCAAAAAGAAGGCGTCCAAGGGCGACAAAAAGGACGCAGCTGCCAAGAAGAAGAAAGTTGCCAAGCCTCGCACCAAGCGTGCGAAAGAGCAGATGCAGCGCCGCCGCATCGTGTGGGTTGTCTACAGCAGCACAATGCGAGAAGAAGGTCGATTCCTCTACTACGAAAAGGACAAGGCCGAAGAACTGCTCGCCGCCCTCCTGGCCAAGGGCAAGCGAAAATACTTCATGCAGCCCATGAAGGAAGCGCTGAATCCGGATGGCACTCCAATTGTCCAGGTCATCGCTCCGCCTCCGGAGGAGGAACTGGAAGAGGAAGTGAAGCTGGACGCCGAAGTCGAACCAGGCGACGACATCGATCTCGATGTTGAGCTGGAGATTGATGGCGAAGAAGGTGAAGAAGCTGCGGAAGAAGGCGGAGAAGCCGAAGAGGCTGCTCCGGAGGCATAAGCGATTGCTGACGATTAATGGTCCGTTGAAGCCCCGTGTGGCGATGCTGCACGGGGCTCATTTTTTGAACACGCCCTATGTCTGTTCATTGCTCTCTGCTGGTTTCCGTTCGGAATGCGGACGAACTCGAAGCGGCTCACTTCGGGGGTGCGGACATTCTTGATGTGAAAGAACCGGATCATGGTTCGCTCGGAATGGCCTCAATCGATGTGCTGAGATCCATTCATGATCGCTACAGGCAGCTTCAGGTCACCAATCCACTGAGTGTTGCTCTGGGTGAACTGAGTGACTGGTTCACGGGAAACGAACTTTGCGCCGTTTCTGAAAGCAAAGCCGCTGACATCGCCCTTTTGCAACCGCACTTTGTGAAGCTCGGTCTCACGGGGCGAAATGACTGGCGAAGCGCCTGGGGAACTGTTCGATCGCTGCCATTCGGAACCGCACAATGGGTCGCTGTGGCCTATGCGGACTTTCATCGCTCCGGTGCTCCATCGCCTCTTGAAGTCCTTGATGAAGCCGGCGTCGCGGGTTGCCGCGTGTTGCTCATCGACACATTTCTGAAAGACGGCCGCGGGCTGCTGCACTGGCTTAGTCCCTTGCAACTTCGGGAACTGGATTCGGCAGCGAATCAGGCTGGAATGAAGCTGGCTCTGGCCGGCAGTTTGTCCCGGCAGGATCTTCCGGAAATCCTTGGAATACGGCCGGACGTCATTGCCGTGCGAGGAGCTGTATGCGACCGGGGAGATCGCCAAAAGGGCGTTGATCAGTGCCTGGTGGCTGGATTTCGCCGCCATATGCATCTGGCAGAATCGGGAGCGATCGACGGGGATCCGGGCTAGGCGTGCGGCCTGAATCACGGAGATTTTGACCTCTGTGACGTGAGTGCCTTGCGGAAGCCGGGAACTTCGGTTGGCCCACGAATGCACTTCGTAGACGAAAGATGGCAGACTGCTACCATGGCTGTCTGAAAGCAGGTTGACCTGTCTGAAATCTGTCTGAAACCTGCCCGTCCCGAAGGTCTGCCAAACGCCCAAGAGCGAAACCATGAGTGAAACTGAACCCAACAAGATGTATGACGCCGCCATGAAGTTGAAGTCTGCGGGAAACCTGGAAGGCTGCGTTGAGGCGTTGAAGGCCATTCTTGAGCCGCATCCGGGGCATATCCAGACCCACATGGCACTTGCCGTTTACCAGCAGAAGCTTGGGCGGTTCGATGACGCCATTCATCATGCGAAAAAGGTCACCGAACTTGCTCCCGAAGATGCCTTTTCGTTTACTCAGCTGTCCGTCATCTACCAGCGATGTGGTAAGATCTTTGAGGCAGAAGATGCAATGGCGCGAGCGCGCATGATCCAGGGAACACCACACAAGCACTAGGCTGTATAAGCACGAGGCTGTGTTTCTGGTCAACCGCGAACCCGACCGTCTGGACGTCTTTTTTGCGCCACATTTTCAGGAGTGCTAACTGGAACTCGTTATCCGGTTTCACGTGGAACTGGAGCCTTTCGTCTCTGGATGCGGTTCAAAAAGCTGAATCATGAAATCACTCGTGCTCCGGCAGGAACTGGTCCTGGTTGCGATTCTGTTCTTCATGTCAGGCTTCCTTCGTTGGTGGCATCTAGACCGAGAGGCCGTTGATCACTTTGACGAAGGCGTCTATTCGTCGGTGCTTTGGTACGAAGGTCAGACCGGAACGTCGTATCCTGCCAGGGAGTTTTATGCTCCTCCCGGTCTTCCGTTTTGCATCGAGCTGTCGTCATGGATTCCGGGGGTTGGTGAACGAGCACCGCTGTTGCCCGCACTGGTGTTTGGTTCTCTGACTCCGCTTGTTTTTTGGCTCGCGGCTCGACGCTGGTTTGGCATTCCCGCCGGGCTTTTTGCGCTTTCGATTTGCGGGCTGTCAGAGTTTCACATTCTGTATTCACGAATGGCGATGACGGACGTTCCGGCTTTGTTCTGGATTCTTGTCGCTGTTGCCGTTGGAGTGGAGGCCGTTTCGGCCCGCTCAATAAAGCTGGCCATTTTCTCCGGCATTGCCTGTGGAATCGCGTGGTGGTTCAAGTACACAGGCTGGCTGCCGCTGGCAATTCTGTGGTCCGGATCCATCGTTTGGTGGATCTGGGTCGGACGACGTTCAGCCTCGATCGGCAATGTGCTGAAAACGCTGGCGATAGTCACGGCGACGTCACTGCTCGTGTTTGCTCCGTGGTGGTGGCAACTTCAAAGCGTTGGAGGATATTCGGCGATTGGACGGCATCATGCGGGATTCGTCGGGGGTTGGGATCAATGGTCCAGGAACCTTGGCGAACAGTTTGCGTGTCAGTTCTGGCTGGATGGCTTTTTTGGAGCGACATCGCTTGGATTGGGACTGTTGGCGGCTGGCCTTGTTCGTTGGCGAGCCGCTTTGGGTTCCACGTGGAACATGGGCAAATCAGGCGCCGAGGGAAGCTCTCGCAACAATGCTTTGGTCTTCCTGATACTTCGTTTTGTTGCGGCCGCCGCTGGACTTTGGATGGTGACGCTTCGGATCTGGACGCCACTGATGCTGTGCTGTCTTGCCGCTGGTGGCGGATCTGGTCTTGTCCTGTGGCCCGTATTGCAACGGGCCTGGCATCGACGGTCGACAAGAGACATCAGCCCAACCACCGATGATGCTCTGCCGTTGACGCCGGAAGATCTGGAAGTTGCCCCGGCAATCGACCCGGCACTTGGCTTCTGCATCACCGCATGCTGGTTTGGTGGGATGCTGGTCTCAACGCCACTTTACCATCCGTATTCACGCCTTTTCTTTCCGTTTCTTGCGGCCGTCTGGCTGGCTGCGGCCGCGGGGATCGGCTGGTGGCTGGAATCCAACGTGAGCGTGGCTCGTCGCGATCCTGCAGACCTTCCGAAGCGATCATGGGCCAATACCCTGGTCAATGCGATGTTGGCGGCGGCTGTCTTTTCGTCGTTCCTGCAGGTCAATGCGGACGACGAAATTGAGTTCATCAGTACACAGCAGTTGTTGCATTCATCCCTCTACAGCCCTCGCACATCAATCATTGTTGCGTCGAACGCGATTGCGGATCTGGTTGCCGCGAATGCGGAAGGGGCGTGGGAGCCTCCGGTTCCTGTTGCGAGCGGTGAGACGATCTTTCCCGCAAACGTGAAACCGGCCAGTGTTCCAGAACTTCCGGCCTTGAGTGCGGAGCAGCGATCAAAGGTCAAGGCGGTCGTTTATGTGTATGCCGAACCCGCACTTCTGTTTCACCTGAACCGGGCCGGGATCCTTGCGCGTCCGGTCGCTGATCTGCAGGTCTCTGCACACGAAGGTACGCCGACCTATTTGATTTTTGGTCCGAACGGGAAACACAACAACGGCTTCTGGGATGCGTTGTCGGCTCAGGAAACACAACTCAAGTGGATCGTTGACGTTCCGTATCGCCCGGGCGAAATCTCAATGCTGGACCTGTTTTCCACCCGCTGGCTCAGGCTTCATGAAGACGCGACGACTCAGAACTTTGAGTTGTATCGCATCCGCCCTTCTGGCAACTAGAAATCCGATTCGGACACGCGATTGCGTTTTGACGAATCCGCTCCGCTCCGCCATGATGCCGGGACTGACTTCCCTCTTCTGGTGTTTGCAGGAACGTGGCCATGACATCGACTGATTTCAGAGTGATTCCCGATGACAACGAACTCGAGCGTCTCAAGCGAGACCTGACGTTTCATCCCGCGGATCCTTCAAAGGCCAGGACGCTGAGTGCGGATCAGGTAAAGGCCTACAATAAACACGGCTTTGTGCGTCGGTTTACTGTTTACGAACCTGAGCAGGCCGTTCAGATTCGAGGATACTTTGACCGGCTGCTTGAGAAGACCATGGCTTCTGGCGGGAACAGCTATTCCATCAGCACGGCCCACATGAAGTACGCGGGCGTCTATGACATCCTGACGAATCCGGTGATTATCAACCATGTCGCTGATCTGCTGGGCGAAGACGTGGTCGCCTGGGGATCTCACTTTTTCTGCAAGATGCCGGGTGATGGACGCGCAGTGGCGTGGCATCAGGACGCCAGTTATTGGCCACTTTCTCCTTCACATGCTGTGACGGTCTGGCTGGCGATTGATGATGCGGATCTGGACAACGGTTGCATGAAGTTCATTGCGGGCTCCCACCATTCCGGACATCTGACCTACCGCAAGAGCTCACCTGAAGAGCATAACGTTCTGGATCAGACGGTTGAGAACGCAGAGTCATTTGGTCCTATCGTGATCGACGACCTGAAGGCCGGTGAAGCCTCGATTCACAATGATCTGCTGTTGCATGGCTCTGAGCCCAATATGTCAACTCGCCGCCGTTGTGGGTTGACTCTTCGATATGCGGCCGCCAGCGTCAAAGCGGGGATGAACTGGAACGAGAAGGGAGTCGTGGTGCGAGGCTCTGATCCATCAGGCCACTGGAAGAATCCCTCAAGGCCAGAGGTCTACTAGATCTACAGCCACAGGGCATCTGTCGTGTGATGCAATTTGCTGTCTCAGTTGGCAAGGTGCAAACCTGATGACAAATGGAAGCCCGATTCCTGGTGACTCCGCCGCTTTGGGCTCAGCGAGTGATTCCGGGCAGAGTCGAGTCTGCTGCGGAGTGCGTCTGTCGTCGGTTCGCTCCGTGACATTGCCCTGTCCGGCAAAGCTGAATGTGTTTCTGGAGGTGCTTGGCCGACGCAGCGATGGTTATCACGAACTTGATACGGTCATGCTTCGTACCCAGTTCTGTGACACGTTGACCACACAGGAACGCACGGATGGAGCACTTCAGCTTCGATTTTCCGATGCCACCGCAGAGTCCCTACAACATGGAGTACCACTCGACGAGCGCAACCTGATCCTCCGCGCGGCCGATGCACTTCGGAAGCGAGCTGGCGTGACGTTGGGAGCCGACTTCATTCTTCACAAGCGGATTCCACCTGAATCCGGTTTGGGTGGCGGGTCGAGCAATGCGGCGACGGCATTGCTGGCATTGAGGCAGCTTTGGAACCTTTCGATTCCAGATAGTGAGCTTCACGAAATCGCTGCTGGCCTTGGAAGCGACATTAATTTTCTTCTCAGCGGTGCTCGCGCGGCGGTCTGCAGTTCACGCGGAGAAATTGTGAAACCAGTACCTCTGCGAGGGACACTGTTCTTTGTGGCTGTGCGACCGTCAGCAGGGAACGGCACAGGAGCCGTGTTTCGGGGTGTCGAGTTTTCGTCGCCACGTCGGCGTTCGACCGAAGCCGTGTCATGCCTCGCGGAAGGCGATGGACGCAGACTTGCCTCAGCCATGTTCAACCGACTGACCGTTCCCGCGCAGAACTTGAATGACGAAATGACGGATCTGATGGGGGCGATGCAGGGTCTGTTGAAGCGTCCGGTGTTTATGTCCGGAAGCGGCTCCACCGTCTTTGTCATCTGCGAAAGCCGAGCCGCGGCCTTGTCGGATCTCCGCCAGATTGAATCGCGACTTCGACGTAAAGGTTGGCTGCTGGAAGTTTAGCGTCGATCCGCGACCAGCGAAGAAGAAGCGATTTGGCCATGCGATCAGAGCAAAATCGCAGGGAACACTCGACCTGAAATGCAATTCACGGTCCTCGCCAGTACTATCTTGAAGAACACGCAACGTGGACTCTGCAGCTGGACGTAACTGGACTTTGACGTGGAGTCGGACGCATGAGACGTTTTCGCATTTTCACCTTTCTGCTTATTGCTGCCGGCGGATTGTGTTCCGCAGTGGCTCAGGAGCCGGCCGCCACCAGCCCGGTTGACCCTTCACTGGAGAAGCTGACGACGGAGTTTGTTGAGGCATTCAACAGGCATGCGGTTCCGGAAGTCGTTGCGCAGTTCAGCGAAGATGCACAGGTGACGGACAATGACGGCGGCTCGCTCAACGGACGAGCTGAAATCGAAGCGCGATTTAAGGCGTTGTTTGAGAGTTACCCGGAGGCAAAGATCGCCGTGTCTGTTCAGACGCTGCGACAGGTGACGCCTGACGTTGCGGTGGAAGATGGTGTCACCGTTACAACTCTGACGGCGAACGAACCGCCCACGCGATCCGCATACTCACTCGTGTATCTTCGCAAGGGGGACAAATGGCAGATTGCGAACCTGCGTGACTTCGAAGAAGAATCCGTTGGATCAGCTCATCAGCAACTGCTGACTCTCGGTTGGCTTGTCGGTGAGTGGGTTGATGAAAGTCCCGATGGTCGAGTCGAAACGACCTGCAAATGGTCGGAGGACGGAAACTTCCTTCTGCAGGAATATGTGATCCGAACGAAAAACGAGATTACCTTGAAGGGCACTCAGCGTATCGGTTGGGATCCTGTGCGAAAGTCGTTTCGATCCTGGGCTTTCGATCACAGCGGAGCGTTCACCGAAGGCGCGTGGACCGAAACGCAGGCCAGCTGGATGATTCAGGTCGAAGGTGTCACGGCTGATGGCCGACGCGCAACAGCGACTCGAAAGCTGACTCGAGTCACACAGGATTCGTTCCAGCTCGAAACGAGCAACATCGTGGTTGGAAATGAACTGCATCCTTCAACAGCTGTACGGATCGTTCGACGACCTCCAGCACCGGGCAATTCGGGGACATGATCGACATCGTTCAAATGTCCTGTCGCTGGTTTTGAACTGCCTCTGTTCCTGAATTCAAGTGTGTTTTCTTTTTTGAAGAGGGCTTGAAAATGCCTAAATCACCGTGGTGTGTTCTGTTGTTGTCCGCGGCATGTCTGTTTGCCGCATCCACCACAACGTTTGGCTTTGGTCGTGGTGGCCGTGGTGGCGGCATTGGAGGCGGCGGCGGTGCCATGGCTGGCCGAGCTGGTGGCGGAGGCGGTTTCGGTGGTGGCGGAGCAGCGCCCAGAAATCTCGGCGGCGGCGTTGGCAGCAGTCCTTCCTTCAATCGTCCCCAGATCCCGCAGAACAATCTCGGTGCGAATCGCAACCTCGGCGGTGGTCAGGGATTAGGTGGAGCTCAAGGTCTGGGAGGCCAGGGGCTTGGCGGTCAGCGGAACGGAGTTGGCGGCCAGGGTTTGGGCGGCGCTGGGCTTGGAGCGAATGGAGCGGGGCAGGGGTTGAATCGTCTGCCGGAAGGCCGGTCGCCGCTTCAGAATGGACGGCCTGGCCTGCAGGATCGCCCAGGACTGTCGGACAGAGCGACGGGACTTGATGGCAATCGTGGACTCGGAGCGAATGGTGCAGGACTGAATGCCGGCGTGGGTAATCGAGACTTCAATGCTCTCCGCGCATCGACGCTGGAAGCTTCCGGCCGATTGCCCGGGCTTGATTCAGCTTTCGGTCTTGGTGGCGAAGCCGCAGGCACCCGCGCTCAGACGCTTCAGCAGCGACAAACCGACCTGAGTCAGCGTCTCTCCACGGGGCGTGAGGACTGGCAGTCTCATCGACAGGACATGCAGGGCAATCGCCAGGACTGGCGAGGCGACAACCGTGAAGACTGGCAGAGCTGGGCCGACAACACGATTGCCAACCACGGCGACTGGTATCATGACTGCTGGCATGACAACTGGTACCCCGGCTCCGGCTGGAACTACATGTGGGACAACTATCCCGCGGCTGCCGCCTTCGGCGTCACTGCGTGGGGCGTGAACCGCATCGGCTATTCCTGGGGCTACTGGGGCTACTCGAATCCGTACTACACTCCCTCGGCGACCTACAATTATTCGCAGCCGATTGTCATCTACCAGTCTTCGGGTGAGCCTGCAGCGAGTGGTGCTCCAGGTGAACCTGCAGTTCCGTCATCGGATCAGAAGATTGCCGAACGCGAACTCGCAAATGCACGTGATGAATTCTACAAGAACAACTTCGAGGAAGCGCTGAAGAGTGCTGACCGCGCGGTTCGTCATTCTGAACATGATGCGGCAGTGCATGAGTTTCGGGGACTGGTACTGTTTGCTCTGCGACGCTACGCCGAATCAGCAGCAGCGGTTTATGGTGTGCTTTCGGCCGGACCTGGCTGGGACTGGACGACCATGAGCACTCTGTATTCGTCCACTGAAGTCTACAATGGACAATTGCGAGGACTGGAGCAGTACTCAAAGACCAATGCAGACTCCGCGGATGCTCATTTCCTGCTTGGCTATCACTACCTGGTTGCCGGCCATACTGACGCGGCCAGGAATGAGTTTCAGCTGGCTCAGAAATCCAATCCGGACGACCGGCTGCTCAAGCAACTCGTGATGATGACGACTCCGCCAAAGCCTGCCAACACCGACGCTGCCGTTTCCACCCCGACGACACCAGACGCTCCTGCCACAACACCGCCAGGTGACACGGCAGCTGACGCAACTCCCGGAAAGAAGGCCGTTCCAAAAGAGGTGCTCTACGGGCATTGGAAGGCCACGCAGCAGAATGCCACCTTTGATCTGACGATCAAGGAAGACGGTACGTTTGTGTGGCTGTTTGAGCGGGATGACCATCGACAGTCTGTTCGAGGAGTCTTCGCCGTCGATCAGAACCAGCTCGCTCTGGAGCCAGATGCTGGTGGCGCCATGCTCGCAGATATCACTATGTTTGGGACGGACGAAATGCAGTTCAAGATGTTGAGCGGTGATTCCGCCGACACCGGAATGCGGTTTCGCAAAGTGAAGTAGTTGTCATCTCGATTGAACCCCATCAATCGCAGGCGGAAAACAAAAGAGCCGCATCGAAATTTCGATGCGGCTCTTCTTTTTTTGATCAGCCCACCTGGTCTGTGCCTACCTCGCGGCGTTCTTCGCAAGCGAATCGCGAATCTCGCGGAGCAGGAGGATATCTTCCGAGGGCCCAGTCGGAGCTGGAGCTGCAGGCTTCTCCAGCCTCTTCTTCGCAGTATTGATGACTTTGATGATCATGAACAGAGCGAAGGCCACGATGATGAAGTCGATCGTCGCTTGCAGAAAGGGGCCCCAGGCAATGTAAGGCTGACCGCTTTTCACAGCAGCGTCCAGCGAGGCTGGCTTTTCGCCTTCGCCAAGCCAGAGGAACTGAGCACCAATGCTGGCACCCTTTTGGAAATAGCCAATGATCGGCATCATGATGTCGCCCACCAGTGATGACACGATCTTTCCAAAAGCGCCCCCGATAATGATGCCGACGGCAAGGTCAACCACGTTGCCCTTGAGCGCGAAGTCCTTGAACTCCTTGATCAATCCCATTGCTGACACCCTGATGCAGAAATTTCCAGGAACAGACAGGTTGCACGAACACCGCAGAAGATGGACTCCTTCGCCGAATCGTGTGGCCCCACGATTCGCGCGAGCATCGTCATGTATCCACAGTATTGCGCCTGGCTGGTGGAAATCTGTCTGTGTCAGTGATTTCATGCCCTGAGGGCAGTTCGACTTTGTCAGTCACTCCGGGCTGGCAAATGAGGCAAAGAGTGACGTGACGCACTCATGGCTCGAGCTTGCTCATTGCCATTCATTCCTTTGCCGGCTCTTCATTGGCAGCCTTGCTGTCCGTGTTTGGGATCGGAGTTCCCGGTGCCAGCTCGTAACAGACGGCTTCAACGCCGTTTCGAGCGAACAGTTTTCCGTCGGACACCACCGGATGGTTCCAAGTTTTTCCATCGATCGCATGCAGCCTGGAAACTTCCTGATGCTTGTTTGGGTCTGCTGTCACGACGGCCAGGTCACCGGTTTCGGAAAGAATGATCAGGTGTCCGGAGGGCTCGACGAGCACCACCTGCCCGCTTCCATATCCTCGAGCCCGCCACTTCACCTCTCCGTCGGATAACTGGACGCACATAAAGATGGTGCCATCGAACCCATACAGATGCTCCTGGTGGATGACAAAGTCATTGAAGTAGGGCTTGCAGCGAGTTGTCGTCCATTTCTCGGTCACGTTCCACGTGTCGCCTTCTTTCGCGACATGGATTCGCCTCAGTCCTACGCCAAGTCCGGTTCCAATCACGATATCGCTGGTACCGTCCGGGTTCGAAAGAACGGCTGGCTGTGTGATGCGAGCAATCCCTTCGGTTGGCCAGTCATGCTTCCAGAGAATCTTTCCCGTTGCCGGTTCGAACGCGATCACGCCAGTGTCCGCACAGAAGAGCATCTGATCCTGGTTGCATACCGAACTGATCTGCGGGGAGCAGTAAGACACTTTTCCGATCCCTGCCGTCCAGATGACGTCTCCCGTCAATGCATCGAACGTGATGAGAGCCTTGTTCTCGGCGCCAGCAAACGTGGTGACTCGCCCCTGATAAACCAGAGGGGATGCCGAGAAGCCCCATTCCGGAATTGAGGCTCCGGTTTCCTTCACGATATCGCGCTCCCAAAGCACCGTCCCGTTGCCGGCATCAAGGCATGCGATCGTGCCTCGTGCACCCTGAATGTAGAGCTTTCCGTCGGCAAACGTTGGTGTTGCTCGAGGACCAGCTCCAGCCACTGGTTCTTCAAAACGACTTGTGGACGAGTGCTTCCACAGGACCTTGCCAGTGGAAGCTTCGCGACAAATCACCAGCTCCTGATCACCAAGTTGTTCCTGAGTCATCACGCGACCATCAACGACACAGAACGAAGACCAACCCGGACCAACGGGTTGTCTCCAGAGTTCCTTCGGGGGCGAGGTTTTCCAATCCGGCTGGAAATCCGCAATCTGTACCGCACCGTCTCGCGAGGCCCCTCGAAACTCAGCCCAGTCTCCGGCACGCAAGGTGAGCGTGGCAGATTCTGCCGGTTCCGAAGATGCGGAATCGCCAGCGCCGGATGTCGACCGAGCCAGCAGTCGTTCCTCGGGACTTGGATTCCAGCGCCAGTCAAACTCGGACTGAAACGCACCCGTTACGCCATGCACCCGAATCATGCTGGTGGCGATCACCGTCATGGCAGCGATCGTGACAAGTCCCACAAATCGAATTCGCTGTGCCTTGTTTCCCGTAAGCAGCAGCCAGAGACAGGCCGCTGTGACTCCATACGGAACGCCATACATCAGAACAACCATGAAGTTGACAGACTTGTGACTCACAAGGAAGGGAAGCCCCAGGGCGGCCAGCGCTGCAATGGCTGTGATGATGCGATGACTTCGAGGCACCGCTGGCCGGAAACTCCACCAGGCCAACAGGGCAAGCCCGCACAAAGCCGGCAGCAGCAGGCCACTGAACATGAACTGCGCAATCGAATCCGGCGCGATCCGTGAGAGCACCGCAGGGAGTCCCCACAATGCGATCAGAACAGCGAGAGGGACTCTTTTGCGAACGAGAGTCGCGGAGATTGGTTGGGTTTGTGTGGATTCAAAAGGGTTTGATGAACCAGTCGCGGGCGTAGATGAAGACATTGGACTTTCCAGAACACGATCCAAAAGAGCACGAACAGGCTGAGGCATTGTCGCGGGGGGCCACGATTTCGTTAACATCAGACTGTGGAATTTGGCCAAAATCTCCCCCGAGTCATGTTGTCTCGCGGCCTCGCAGGACTCTTCATCATGAGTCCGATAACATGCGATCTTCGGAGCGATGACGACTGTTCACCATTCCAAAGTTGCAGGCAGGAGCACAATCATGATGCAGACACGGACACGATACGGATCAATGCTGGCACTGCTTGCGTTCGTGGTTTTCGCCGGAGCAGCAACAGCAGACGACTCAATCGTGCTGAAGGCCCGCAAACGGATTCGGGTCGAAGAGAATGCCGCCCGCTGGCATTCCGTCACCTCGCCGATCGAATGGAAGCCGAGCGAAACGGCCGTCGTCGTCTGTGACATGTGGGATGATCACTGGTGCAAGCCGTCTGCAGCGCGGGTCGCCGAAATGGCACCGCGGATGAACGACGTGATCAAGGCCGCTCGTGATCGAGGCATGCTGATTATTCACTGCCCAAGCGACACAATGGATTTCTATAAAGACACGCCGCAACGGAAACTCGCTCAGGCGACCCCGGTTGTCGAGACAACGCCGCCGCTGGAACGATGGATTCGTCTGATTCCGGATCGTGAAGGTGGCAAGCTGCCAATTGACGACAGTGACGGCGGTTGCGACTGCGATCCTCAGCCGAAGAACTATCGAGCGTGGAGCCGACAGCATCCGGCGATTGAGATCTTTCCGAACGATGCCATCACGGACAGCCCTGAAGCGTTCTATCTGATGAAGCAAAAGGGCATTCGCAATGTGATTGTGATGGGCGTCCACACGAATATGTGTGTTCTTGGTCGCCCGTTTTCCATTCGCCAGATGGTGCTTCAGGGGCAAAACGTGGTGCTCATGCGAGACATGACGGACACCATGTACAACCCGAAGCAATCGCCGTACGTTTCTCATTTCACGGGGAACGATCTGGTCGCTGAACACATTGAACAGTACTGGTGCCCGACGATCCTGAGCACTGATCTGACAGGCCAGCCGGCGTTCCGATTTTGCGATGATGGTCGTCGGCACATCGCGATTGTGACATCCGAGCCTGAGTACAAGACGGAAGTTTCGCTGACTGAGTTTGCTCGCACGGAACTCGGAAAGGAATTCAGGGTCTCCTTGATTTACGGGGAGGCAAAGGATGGCAGCGTCCTGCCGGGAATAGAGGCTGTTCGCGAGGCTGATCTGCTTCTGCTGAGTACTCGACGACGAACGCTGCTGCCGGAACAGCTGGCCGTTATCTCCGAGTTCATCAAGTCTGGCAAGCCGGTTGTTGGCATCCGAACGGCAAGTCATCCATTTCATCTGCGCAACCAGGAGCCTCCGGAAGGTCGGACTGCATGGCCAGCGTTTGACGCGGAGGTCATCGGCGGCAACTACTCGAATCACTACGGAGCAGGGCCGGAAACCAAAGTCGCAGTTGTCAGCGGTCAGGAGGCGTCCCCGTTCCTGAACGGCGTGGACGTTTCGATGCTCATTGGCAAAGGATCGCTTTACCAGGTGAGCCCGCTCAGGGACGGGGCTTTGCCGATCCTGACAGGCGAGATTCCGGACAAGGCTGCGGAACCTGTTGCGTGGACTTTCAAGCGATCTGACGGGGGCACAACATTCTACACGTCGTTCGGCCATGTCGGCGATTTCGAACAGCCGGCATTTCGGCGGCTGCTCCTGAACGCCTGTCGCGAACTGTCGAAATAGAGGCTTCAGACAAAAAGCTAGAGGCGGGAGACTGCGGGCTGCAGAATCGAGACACGATTTATTTCACGTCGAGGATCTTCTATTCTTCTGACCGAGTTGCATTCCCTGCCGGGCGAACGTTTGACCGGTTGAACGCAACGTCGTCAACGTGCCCTGCCAACACCAAGGATTCCTGCTTTGGCTGACAAACGTGACTTTGATGAGTTCCTGGAGAAGTTCCATCGTCATCATGAAGTGATGGTCGACGAACTTCACAAAGTGATCATTGGCCAGGACGCAGTGATCGATCAGATTCTGGCGGCGATCTTTACGGGTGGACACTGTCTGCTGGTCGGCGTCCCGGGGCTTGCAAAAACTCTGGTCGTCAGCACGATAGCGAAGCTGCTGGATGTGCAGTTCCGTCGAATCCAGTTCACGCCGGACCTGATGCCATCTGACATTACCGGTACCAACGTACTGGAAGAAAACGAAAACGGCCGGCGGGAATTCCGGTTCGTCGAAGGTCCGGTCTTCACCAACATTCTGCTCGCGGACGAAATCAACCGAACTCCGCCAAAGACTCAGTCGGCACTGCTTCAGGCGATGCAGGAACGAGAAGTCACTGTCGGCCAGACAACGTACAAGCTTCCTGAGCCGTTCTTCGTGATTGCCACGCAGAACCCCATTGAGCAGGAAGGAACGTACCCGCTTCCGGAAGCTCAGCTGGACCGCTTCATGTTTAACGTGAAGGTGGACTATCCAACGCTGGAAGAAGAAGAAAAGATCCTGGAAGCCACGACATCCGGCGAACGTGCGGAGGTACGAAAGGTCCTGTCTGCCAAGTCGATCCTGTATCTTCAGAAACAGATCAGTCAGATCGTCGCCAGCCCGTTGATCATCAGTTATGTAACGCGGCTTGTGCGAGCCACTCGCCCAAAAGACGGTGCGTCACCTGAAATCGTTCGACGACTCATTGACTGGGGCGCTGGTCCTCGTGCGGGACAGTATCTCATCGCAGGAGCCAAAGCGATGGCTGCCATGGCCGGCCGCCCGAACGTCAGCATCGCTGATATTCGCAACGTGGCCATTCCCGTGCTGCGTCATCGAATCTCCACGAACTTCCAGGCGCAGGCAGAAGGATTGGATCCGGATGACATCATTCGAAAGCTGATCGCGGAAGTGCCGGAACCCAATATTCCCAAGTACGAGCGTTGAAAGTCGTTCGTCAGGTCAGCTGGTTTTCACTCCTGATTCTGTGCTGCAAAGTTCTGTGCTTCAATGAGTTCTCTCAAAACACTGCTCATCACCGGAACGGATACTGGTGTCGGAAAAACCTGGATCACCACGACCGTTCTGGAAGTGCTGGCTTCCGCGGGAATCAACGCTGGAGTTCTCAAGCCGGTTTGCAGTGGTGCAGAACGAGATGCCGGCGGAAGACTGTCCTGGCCGGACGTGGATGTCCTGGCCAGGCATTGTCGATTGCAGGTCGCTGGCGAACTCATTTGTCCTCAGCGATTCCTCGCCCCGCTCGCTCCGAATGTCGCCGCCAGGGAAGAAGGTCGCACGGTCGATGATGCTCTTTTGTCCGGGGCCGTCGACCGCTGGCAGGGTCACGCCAGCCATCTGGTGATTGAAGGAGCGGGAGGATTGTATTGCCCGCTGTCTGACCAGAGCACCGTACTGGACCTTGCCGTTCGACTGCAGACACCGATCATCATTGTGGCCGGCAATCGGCTCGGTGTCATCAGCCATACTCGCCTGACCGTCCAGGTCGCTCTTCAGCATGGTCTGAATATTGTCGCAATCGTGTTGAATGAAATCGCTCCACCGGAACATGAGCAGATCGATCCGTCATTACCTCGCAATGCCTCGCAGCTCATGGCATGGATACCGCAGATTCCCCTGTTGCACTGTCGATGGAACCAGCGTGAACTGAGCGTCGTGCGAGATTCATCCTCAGGTAGCACGGCATCCGAAGTGATTGCGTCTGCCTTCCGTTGATGAAGCCTGTGTTTGTAAGCTGGTGCGCCGCGCTGCAGAAACCGAAGGACTCGCGCGGCCCGGAATCGAGTCATGCTTTAGACTCACAGGATGCGCACAATTACGAACTGTCTGGTGCACTGCATTCAGAGTGGATTTGTCGTGCGACGAGCAAGGTTCGTCTGGCGAGCTGGATGGAGGCCGTTCGCTGACGAGGCGAAAACGATCGAGCCGGAAAATACTCGCTACAGACCTGCCCCAAAAACCGATGCCGTGCCGTCGCCGTTCCCAATGACGATCTTCTGGCCATCCTGAGAATAGCGAGCACTGTTGCCGACTCGCCCGCGCCGAGTTTCTCTGGCTAAGGTTCCATCGGCTGTATTCCAGATTTTCAGCTGTCCGGCATAGCCATACGACATCAGTTGCGAACCGTCAGAAGAAAAGGCTACGGAATGAACAAAGTCTGTGTGACCCGTCATCGTTCGAATTTCCGCGCCTGTAGTCAGGTCGACAAGATGAACCTTTCGATCCGCGCCAGCGGCAGCAATGATCTGCCCCGCAGGATGAATGGTCACGGAGTACATCGTCGCATCAAAGGTTGTCAACTGCTTCAGCTGACGACCTCCAACAATATCCCAAAGACGCAGAGTGCCGTCGGAGCCAGAAGAGACCGCAAGGCTCTCATCGGGACTCATGGCCACAGAATGCACAGGCCCCTGGTGACCGTTGAGCTGAAACTTCTGCTGCCCCGCTAACACGTCCCAGACTCGCACTGTCTGATCGGTGCTGCAGGAAACAACCGTGTTTCCGTCGGTGCTGATGGCAACACCATAAACCGGACCGCCATGGTTGAACTGACGACGCTGTTCCGGAGCCGCGCAGGCCCATTCTTCAACGGTGCCATTTTCGAGGCCGACAAACATCGTGCGGCCATCACCGGAGAACATGGCCCGCCGAATCCTGTGGCTGCAGGTATTCTGCTGGTACGGAACAAGCTCGGTCGCAGGCTGAACATTGGGCAAAGAAGGGCCGAACAATTCCATCATCTCAGATCCCACCGCAGTCAGGCGTCGGCTATCGCTGCTCCAGAACAATGACGACACGGGCTGAGTTGTCTTGACGGTCTGCAAAACCAAGTCGCCATTGTTCAGGTTCCAGACGACGATTTCGCCAGTCGATGTCCCGACAGCGACTCGCTGACCATCCGGCCGAATCGCCAATGCTGTCACATTCATCGGTGCAGGCAGCTTGAACTCCCGATCCACATTGCCGTTCTGCAGATTCATCAGAACGACTTTCCCCTCTGTCGTCACGTGCAATGACTGCGTACCGCTGGCCGGGATCAAGGTGGCTTCACGCTGACCGGAGCCAGCTCTCGTGACCTTGAAGCTCGAACACTTCTGAAGCCGGACCGTGCGGTCATCGCCACATGACAGCACGGTCAGATTGTCAGACGTGAAGCGAACACTTCGAACCGATGTCATCGATGCGTGTTCTCGAAATGTCTCCAGCAGATCCCCTGTTGTGGGCTCAAAGACGTGAAGACTCCCGTCCGCCAATCCTGCCAAAAGACGTGATCCGTCTGCATTGAGAGTCAGGCAGCGAACATCGGATGGGACTGTCAGATCTTTCAGCAATGTTCCGTCATTGCGATAAGTCCGCACATGACGATCCGTCGTGGCCAGTGCAAGGATCTGTCCGTTAGAGCTCGCGGCGAATTCGACCGCCGGTGAATTCGTTTCCAGGGTCTTCGCGATCTTTCCGTCGGTCGCACTTCGCAGATTGGCCTTCCCACTGCCATCGGCCACCCACACAGACTGACCATCATTCGATGGGTAAACAAACGACGGCCCGGGCGTTCCGGAATCCCAAAGTGACATCTGCGTCTGAGCGACAGTCTGACCATCGCCGGCGGCAGGTGGCAGTTTCCACCGACGAGTCGTTCCGTCTGCTGATGCCGAATAGAGCGACTGGCTGTCGCTGAGCGGAGCAATGTCAGTGACCACTCCGTCATGCCCCGCCAGTTGTCCCGTGACGGCCCCATCCGCCGCCGACACGATTGAGATTCGGCCGTCGGCATGCCCGCAGAAGATCAGTGCTCCATTGGGAGAAACAGCGATCCTTGTCGCCGGCGTCGCAAGGGCCGGAAGTTCTCTGACGACTTCGCCTGTCTGCGAATTCAGGATCCGCAGAGCACCGCGGTCCGTGACGACAAGCACCTGATTCTGGCCAGGAATCGCCACCATGTTCACCAGCATCGAATCCGCTGTGTGCAGCGTGCGAGCCGGGGGCGTCATCAGCTGCCAGGATCGGGCCGAACCGTCAGCCGAAAGTGACAGCAGTTGCTGATTTCCGTTGACGAATTGAAGCGATGTGATCGGGGACTGATGAGCACTCAGGATGGACAGCGGCGATTCCAGATCGGGGCTCCAGAGGAAGATCCGACCGGACGAATCACCGGTTGCGAAGACCGAGCCATCACTTCTCCATGTGGCACATGTGGCTTCAGAACTATGACCAACTCGTGAGCCGGCAATTGCAGGCTTCGTGCTGAGGTCCAGCGTTCGAGCCTGGCCATCCGCCGTCGTCACAACCAGAGTTCGTCCGTCTGGGGCAAGCGAAAGGTCCGTGAGTCCGATATTCAGCTCCGCAAGCCGAACCAATGGCTGCGACATCGGTAAGTCCCAGACTCGAAGAGTATTGTCCTGGGCGCCTGTGACCAGCGTTCGACCATCCTTGCTGACCGCCAGTGAATACAGAGGACCTGTGTGCTGAGCATACGTCTGGATTCGCTTTCCCGTCGCAACGTCCCACAGTCCTGCTGTCTGATCGGCCGACGCCGTGACAACTCGACCGGTTCCCTGAACAAACTCCGCCATCATCACGGCTCCGTTGTGCCCGGAAAGGACAACGGGCTCCTGCGCATTCAGCGGACGGGATTCACTGAGGGCACTGAGAGTCGTGCCAGCAATGATCCACAACAGCACGGAACTCAGCGCGATGCGAGCATGCATGGGATGGCCTTTCGAAGGG
>CAZIGZ010000041.1:0-29153 GCA_964538835.1 uncultured Chitinophaga sp.
AGAGCAAGTCTGATACTGACAAGCCACCCAAACGACGAGCCAGCCACAAGGGCTGTCTGGAGATGACTCTGGATCGTTACCTGCAATTGGTGGACTGGACCGGCCGGCAACTCAAGAAGGACAAGCCCGGAGCGATCTCCAAAGGCCTGCCCGAGATCCTGTCGCGTCTGGAGTGCTCAGTCGATACCTGGGTCGAGATGGTCCGCAGCTTCCGCAAGATGTTCCGCACAGAAGCCGGCAAGCCGGAGGTGCTGGCGGGTGTCAGCTCCCTGCGACGGTCCTGCCGGGTGGCCAATCAGCGCGGTTAGGGCGGCGCAAACATGATGAAGAAATGCAGTGTTTTCATTGATGAAGTCAACACAGGTGGCTGGCACCTTTGAATAGAAATTAGACTTGGTGAGGCCGTGGCGGGAGGTCCCAAGGCTATTCCTCGGTATCGCCCGTGGGTTCGGCATGGGGTTTAGGGATGCCGTCGACGGATGTAAGGAAGCCAAAGAGTTGCTGGATTTCACCAGCAGTGAGGGAATCGAGCGTCCCAACCGGCATGTTGGATATTCGCTGAGGAGTCATGGATTCGACGTCGGATTTCGGGAACTCGGTTCGCTCAGCTTTCGCATTCACAATGGCAAGGGAACCATCAGTGCCGGGCTGAAGCAGTCCGGCGATGACTCGACCGTCTTTCAGCGCGACTGAC
Organism: uncultured Chitinophaga sp.; assembly: GCA_964538835.1. GTDB lineage: Bacteria > Planctomycetota > Planctomycetia > Planctomycetales > Planctomycetaceae > SXXK01. The sequence goes on from CAZIGZ010000041.1 coordinate 695, forward strand.
ACTGTCGGATACTCCTCGTGAAGATCATGCGAGGGGTACAACAGATCCATTAACACTTCTTCTCGCTGCTTGCGCCAGCCGAGTGTCGTCAGATCCGGGCCGGCTGGTGAACCGAGGGAGCCTCGCTTGTGGCATTTGATGCAGCCCGCCTTTTCGAACACCGCTGCTCCTGCGTTTGCAAGTTCGGCGTTTTGATGAAAGGGATGCACAACGGCGGCGAGTTTATCGTAAGTCCAGACAGCTCCGGCAGGATCGACAGGCCAGGTGGGATCAGGCTGGTCTGCATACTCCTTCCTGAACCATTCCTGATACTGTGCCAAAGTCCAGTTTGCCTTTCCGCGAGGCAAACCAGTCCAGTGTTTCAGAAGAGATGTCGCGTGAACCTGGTCATTCTCGGGAAGCCTGCTGCCGATCAGAATGGCTCTTCGGACCCAATGCGCCTTGTTGGCTCGTGGGCGAAAACGCTGCAGCGACTTCATGACAGACACAGCATCCTCACCCGCAACAACATCCAGTGAGCGAACCATAAACTGCCAGTCCCGCAGATCTGACGGATGCACCGCCGTGGACTGGCTGAGTGCCCATGCAGCCATTGCCCGTCGCTCCGGATCATTTTCAAAAACGGAACGGACATGCGCCATCGCCGTCTCACTGCCCGACAATGCAAGGGCCTTCAGGATTTCTCGGCAGACCTTCTGACTGTCCGGAGTTGTGTCTGTCGACAATTCAAGGTCGATCATAATCAGTCGAATCTGCTGAGCTGGATCATTCTGCGCCAGCAAATCGGTCGCTTCTTTCCTTAGTACCGCGTCGCGTTCCACGGAACCTGCCTGATCAGCCTGCGACTCCTGAACGACCATCGAATGAGCCAGTGTCGGCGGAGCAAACACGACTGCACTCATCACCAGCGAGGTGGCCAAGATTGTGTTACTGAAAACAACATCAAAGCAGGGACAGGGACTGCAGGAAGATAGGCTGGCCACAGAGACTCCTCATCCAAAATGATCAGGCACGACCAAAGAACACCGAGGCATAACGACAGACGCCCAAGCGGGCTTTATTCCCGAGTCAGTGCCTCATCAAGGTTCAAAATTCCAAGACATACCGACGCCATGGCTGCATGATGTGCTGTTGGCAGACTGTCATTTCGAGTCGATGCACCAACAGACAAAAGCTGCATTGCGGCTTCGGAATCCGCCTCATAAATCGCCTGCTGCTTTTGATACATCCTCCGCAGCAGTTCAAGCTCCCCCGATTCTGGAGCACGACAAACGACCCTTCGAAACGCTGCCGTCAGTTGTGAATCAAGATCGGAAGCCTGAGTCAGACATGTCTCCGCAAGAACACGTGAAGCCTCGATCCATGTGGGATCATTGAGCATAGTCAGGGCATGCAGCGGAGTACTTGTTGGCTGCACGCGAACTCGACACGCCTGTCGATTGGAGGCATCAAACATATTGGCCGGCCCGACAGTTCTTCGCCAAAACGTGTACAGGCTTCGACGATAGAGATCCTGACCGATTGACGCCGGGTAAGTGAAGTCCCTCTCCTTCGTAATCGCGAGCGATTCCCAGATCCCATCAGGCTGGTAAGGATACACCGGTTTTCCGCCGATCGACGAATTCAACAGTCCGCTGGATGCGAGCGCCCAGTCACGAAGAATCATGGACGGCATTCGAAAACGGCTGGCTCGAGCGAACAGCCGATTCTCCGGATCCCTGGCCAGCAGTTCCGGCGAAACATGACTTGTCTGGCGATAGGTCGCGCTGGTCACGATCAGGCGGTGCATATGCTTCATACTCCAACCGGATTCACGAAATTCCACGGCAAGCCAGTCGAGCAGATCCTGGTGAACTGGAAACTCGCTCTGCACGCCGAGATCTTCAGCCGTGCGAACGAACCCGGTTCCAAAGAAGTACTGCCACATTCGGTTCACCTGAACTCGCGCGGTCAGCGGGTGTTCTGGTGACATCAGCCACTGAGCAAACCCCAGCCTATTACGGGGAGCAGACTCCGGCAACGGCGGCAGGAAAGCCGGAGTACTGAAGATGACTTTCTCCGTCGGCGTCAGATAGTCTCCTCGTGAAAGAATCTTTGTCTCGCGCGGCTGAGCATCGCTCATGATCATGACTCGCGGCATTTGGTCTGCGCGGTAATCTGCGAGTTGTTGTCTGAGCCGATCGCGGTCGCCGATGGCAGGAAATTTGTCCTTCAGAGTCGGCAGGATTTTCTCATCGAAGAACTTACGAAGCTCCGCAGCGAGCACTTTTCGTTCGTCATCCGACCGTTCACCGTCCGGCTTCTGAAGCAGCATCGTTGCGACGGCAGAAAGTTCCCCCACCTCATTTGGAATTCCATCGGCCAGTACACCAGACCGCCAGCCCTCGAACGCCGCATCAGCGACCTTTTTGACTTCCGCCTCCGCCTTCTGAATCTGCTCATCAAACTCCTGAAATCGCTTCTTGTTTTCTTCGGAAGGCAGCTCCAGGAACGGCGACGCGACTCGAATGCGCGACGAAAAATACTGTGGCGTACCGGACTCAGGAACTCGATTGAATCCATCCAGCAGGCTGTAGTAGTCCTTCATTGTGATCGGATCATACTTATGGTCATGGCACTGAGAACAATTCATCGTCAGGCCGAGCCACGTTGTGGATGTGGTCTCCATACGATCAAACAGTATCACCCATCGCTGTTCTTCCGCGATCGCCCCCCCTTCGCCATTCAGAAGGTGATTGCGATTGAAGCCACTGGCAATTTTCTGATCTTCGGTCGCCTCTGGAAGGAGATCACCGGCCAGCTGCCAGATCGTGAACTGATCAAAGGGAAGATCCTGGTTGAGAGCACGGACCACCCAGTCTCGCCAGATCCACTGCCATGTATCGCCATCCTGCTGAAACCCATTGCTGTCGGCATAGCGAGCCGCATCGAGCCATGGCAATGCCATGCGTTCGCCGTAATGAGGACTTGCGAGCAGACGATCGACAAGCTTCTCGTAAGCCTGAGGATCCTGATCGGCTATGAAGGCATCGACTTCCTCAGGCGTCGGCGGCAGTCCAGTCAGATCGATCGAGAGGCGTCGAATCAGCGTGACTCGATCAGCTTCCGGAGACGCGCTCAGTCCCTTCTGCCGAAGCTTCGCCCTGACAAAACGGTCGATCGGGTTTGCCAGTCCGGGCTCATCAGTGACTTCCGGCAATGATGCACGAACCGGCGGGACAAACGCCCAGTGAGCCTCGTACTTCGCACCGGAAGCAATCCATTTCTGCAAAATCGACTTCTGCTCAGGTGAGAGAACTCGGTTCGAACCCGGAGGCGGCATCTGGAGATCCGGGTCATCGGAGAGGATTCTCTTCAGGACGCTGCTGCTCTCCGGATCATCCGGAACAAAAGCTCCCCTGGAAAACGCGGCTTCCCGATCATCGAGCCGCAGCTCCCCCTGCCTTTTGTTCCCATCCTGACCATGACAGTAAAAGCAGTTCTCCGAAAGTATCGGGCGGATATCACGATTGAAATTCAGCTCGTCGCCTGTCACGAAAGGAGCGAGCCAAACAAACAGGCAGAGAATAATGAGCGAGCAGCGTCTTCGTTTCATTGTCAGGGTCCGAGAAGACGAATGGTGGGAAAGGGGTAGGGTCTGGATGGTACTGCCTCAGCAATGGCAGTGAAACGGTTCGTGCCGGGGAAACGAGGTTCCGCGCGAAAACACCAATCGGAGCAGTGTCTCGACAGTCCTGATTGACGTTTCCCTCCGGCAGGAACACCTGTTTCCTCAAAAAGCCAGCATTATGAACTGTTCGGCGGTGTGGCTGAATCGGTGCGATCGAGCCCAAACAGGTGTCACGGGGATCCAACTGGCAAAACCGGCGGTTAAGCCTAAAACGTTCCTGCGGAGTTCATTTTCAGTGAACACGCAAAGTCGTTCGTTCATGACAGGATTCAAAAATGGTTCAGAATATTGCAGTTTCAGGTTCCAGGGGTCTGGTGGGTGACGTGCTGACGACCGTCCTCCAAAAGGCCGGTCACAAAGTGGTGCCCATGGTTCGGACATCCGCTGGAGCCGAAAGTCAGATTCTGTGGGACCTGCAGCGAGGCATCGTGAATCCTGATCGGCTCCAGGGAATCGACACGATGATTCACCTGGCCGGTGAGAACATTGCCTCCGGTCGCTGGACTGCGGCCATCAAAGAGAAGATTCGCAACAGCCGCGTTCAGGGAACACGCAGCATCGTCAATTCTCTGCGCAATTCGGCTCATCGCCCTGCCACTTTGGTGTGTGCTTCGGCGGTCGGTTTTTATGGGCATCGAGGCGACGAGGTTCTGACGGAATCTTCCGCGGCCGGGCAAGGGTTCCTCGCTGATGTCTGCCGCGAGTGGGAAGCCGAAGCGATGAAGGCTGAGGAGCTGGGAATTCGAGTGGTCTGCGTCAGGATTGGCGTCGTTCTGAGCCGTAAGGGCGGAGCTCTGGCAAAGATGCTGCTTCCATTTAAACTGGGAGCCGGTGGTATCGTCGGCAACGGTCGTCAGTACTGGAGCTGGATTGGCCTGACGGACCTCGTTCGAATTCTTCAGTTCTGTGCGGAAACTCCAACCGTGCGAGGTCCGGTGAATGCCGTGAGCCCTGAAGCCAGCACGAATTACCAGTTTACGAAAGCGCTGGGGAGCGTGCTGCATCGACCGACGATCTTTCCGTTGCCAGCGTTTGCGGCCAGATTAGTGCTGGGAGAAATGGCGGATGAACTTCTGCTGGCCAGCATCCGAGTCAAGCCTGCCGCACTGCTGTCGGCCGGGTTCAAGTTCGAAACACCTGAATTGAAACAATGCCTTGAACTGGAACTTCGATGAGCCTGCAGGAAACTTCCCCGTCGCCGAGATGGCATCGTATCGCTCTCCGAATCGCGGCGATTCAGTGTCTTGCCTGGGGAGTTTTCATCCTGGGCTTCCCGACTCAGGCGGCTACGCTTTACGGTTTTGAAAAGCCGTTAACCGACCTGTTCCTGTGGAAAGGGACCGGGCTGATCATCTTTCTGTTTGGCATCGGTTACACTCTGGCTTCAATCGACCCGATCGGAAACTGGTCCGTCATTGTTCCAGGTTTCATCGCAAAGATCCTGGGACCAATTGGAATGGCGATGTCTGTCCATGAAGGTGAGGTCTCTCGACGAGTACTCATCCTTCTCCCTGTGAACGACATCATCTGGTGGATTCCGTTCAGCCTTATCCTTTTTCACGCTCATCGACATCAGGGTACTTCAAAGTGACTCAGGCCGTACTCACCACTGCAACATGTCCCACAGAGATCATTCTGCAGGAAACCGCGGACCTCCGCGCGAGGCTGTTGGGGCATGAAGTCTATCAACGGATCAACCAGCTTGATTCACTGCGCGTCTTCATGCAGGACCATGTGTTTGCGGTTCTGGATTTCATGTGGCTGCTGAAGAGGCTGCAGACATCATTCTGCTGCCAGAACGTGCCGTGGCTCCCTCCTGCGGATCCCGGACTTGCTCGATTTGTCAATGAGATTGTGCTGGGGGAAGAAACAGATTCCGATGGTCAGGGAGCATACTGCAGCCACTTCGAACTGTACCTTTCCGCCATGGCTGAGATTGGTGTTCCGACCACGCGAATCGACCGCTTCACCGAAGCGCTCCGTGGTGGGCAAAGTGTGACAGCAGCGCTAAAAACCGCTGGTGCGCCGGAGCATGTAATAAGGTTCGTTCAGTTTACTCATTCGGTGGCGATGTCCAGCCCGGCCTGCGATGTCGCGAGCGTCTTTTGCTTTGGCCGAGAAGACGTGATTCCGGACATGTTCCAGCGGCTGCTGGAATCGTTTGAAGCTTCGGGCATGCAGGTTCCGCGGCTGAGCTTCTATATTCGTCGGCACATTGAACTGGACGGTGATCAGCACGGCCCGCTGACTCGTCAGATGGTCCGTACCGTTTGTCGCACAGAGTCGGAGATCCGGTCCGCAGTTCAGTCGGCTCGCAAAGCACTGGAACTGCGTATTGAACTCTGGGACGGCGTCATTCGCTCACTGTAAAGCGAGATCTTGCCGTCGGTTGAAGGCTTGCCCACGAACTCGACACTCGCAGAATGGCCAATGAAGATGGAGATTGAAATTGCAATCTCATGTTCATTCCTCATCATTCATCGCACGGTCACCATCAGCCTGCAATGAGCATTCAGATCGAGCCCGAGAGGTTTTTTCTTTCGGTCGTCGCTCAAGCTGGCTGGACCTAGCCAAACTGCGTCCTTTGCAGAGGATCGAGTACGGTGCGAAAAGGAAACAGGATGAGGACTGTTCTTGGAATTCTGATGTTGCTTGCGGCAAGTGCCGTGCATGGCCAGGAGCCGACACACAAACGGACCATCACTCTGGGCACGATGCCCGTGGGCAGAATCCTGTTCCTCGGCAACAGCATCACTCTGCATGGCCCTGCACCCAACATCGGATGGGCCGGAAACTGGGGCATGGCGGCCAGCAGTGAGGACCGTGATTACGTCCATTTGCTAACCGCGAAGATCGCCGAAGCGGCGGGCGAAACGCCGGAAATCATGGTTCGCAATATCGCAGAATTTGAGCGTGGACTTGCGACTTACAAGATTGAGGAACAATTGCGAAAGGAACTGGAGTTTCACCCCAATATCGTGATCGTCGCAATCGGTGAAAATGCCTCGAAGCCTGAGACCGCGGAAGCTCGGCAGCAGTTCAAAGAGTCGTTCGACAATCTGCTGAAGGCAATCGAAGAAGCGGGGCATCCAGGAATCTTCGTTCGCAGCCAGTTCTGGGCTGATCCCGAGAAGGACGGCCTGATGAAGGAAGTGACGCTGGCACGCAGGCACACATGGATTGACCTGAGCAGCCGGATTGATGAATCGTGTTATGCAAGGTCAGAACGCAAGATTGAACACGCCGGTGTCGCGGGACATCCGGGTGATAAAGGGATGAAGGTCATTGCGGACGCTTTGTTCACAGCGATGTCTAAACAGCCGCAGGAAAAGCCACAGAAAAAGCCGCAGGAAGAATCCAACTCAAAGTGATACTGCTGTTGAGCGGTGTTGATGAAGCACTGATGATTTCTGCCAGGTTGCTCGAAGGCTGACTGAAGTCAGGAGTGAAGATTGCAGATTGACAGGCAAAAGTGCCTGCACCCATCATTTTGCGATCCTCAGTGTTCGTCACTCATTTGTTGCTCCTTCGATAGTCGATCGTCGACAGTCGTCAGTCCAGTTGGACGGAGTCTTTACGCGAAAAGATCAAACCAGCCACGGTGACTGCTGGTCAGGGTCTTCTTGATACGATCTCCGAAACGATGTCTGGTCGCAGATGGTCGGGTGATCGATTATAGTGCTCGTGATGATCGATCTTTTCAGTGTTCGCGAGGGCTGTGGATTCTGTATGTCGAAGGCTGTCTGGCTGCTTCTGATTCTTGCCTTGATCCTGCGAGTTAGCGCGGCGGTGATCGTGGACCAGCATGTTCGGGATGCAGGCAGAACATTCCTCATCGAAGGCGATGCCAACGGTTATTGGGAGCTTGGGCAGAAGGTTGCCAACGGAGAAGCGTATGAAATTCACACGCCTCCGCGGCGAGTTCTCAGGACTCCTGGCTTTCCACTGCTCCTTGCAGCCTCCATCATGGCGTTCGGCAACAGCGTCCTGGCAGCGTCGCTCATCATGGCCATCGTGGGGACGGCAAACTGTGCTGCGACCTGGCTCCTGGCGAAACGGCTGCTGGGGGATCGCGTCGCTCTGATCACACTTGCCATCGTCGCAGTGTCGCCGCTTCAGATCGGCTCCAACATTCAGATTCTTTCAGAATGCTTCTTCTCTTTATGGATTGTGCTGAGCCTTTTGTCGCTACAGAGACTCTGGGGAGTTGCATCTCAGGGAACGTCGGAACTTCGATTTGTATTCGCGGCCCTTACCGTTGGGATTGTGATCGGGCTCGGAACGCTGGTGCGGCCCGGGTGGCTTCTCTGGGCTGTGTTCTGTCTTCCCGCCATGTACCTTGCAAACGGAATCATGCTGCGTCGCAAATGGCTGGCGACCGCCTTGATTCCGCTGGGCTGCTGGATCGCACTGGTTCCCTGGGCATGGCGAAACTATGAGGTCACGGGCCACTGGATTCACACGTCGCTCTGGTCGGGACCGAGTCTTTATGACGGACTGCATGCGGGAGCAACTGGTGTCAGTGACATGACGTTTGTCGACCAGGATGGTGTCTATCAGCGATTGGACGAATACGAAGCAAACGAACACTACAAGAGCCTGGCCGTGGAGTTTGCCATGCAAAATCCAGGTCGAGCAGTGCAACTGGCTGCTCTGAAAGCGATCCGATACCTCAGTCCCACCCTGAATGCCGCAGGGTTCTCAGGTGGCCCATTTGCAGTGTTTTGCCTGCTCTGGTACTTCATCTATACCATTCTCACAGGGCTCGGAGTTTGGCATCTCCGTCGACATTGGGCATTGGTGTACTTGCTTGCAGGTCCATTTCTGCAGTTTTTGCTGGTTCATATGGTGTTTGTGGGGTCGATTCGATACCGTTTGCCCGTGGAATTTCCGCTGACAATCCTCGCGGCCGCCGGGGTTGATCACATCATTCGACATAGGATTCTTCGCGAACCGGCTGCATGAAGCACCGGATAGAATCCTTCGAATCTGGTGCATGGACGCATGAGGTTGCTTGCTGTATTTCGCTGGATCTTTTTGATCGTCCTGATCGCAGTCGCTGCGATGGGAGCGGTCGGGGTCTGGCTTTGGGCTAACAGCGACAGCCTGATCCGCAAACAATTGCTGCAGACGTTTGATAAGCGAGCGCCCGACCTGCAGCTTCAACTGGATTCGATCCAGTTGCTGAGCACGTCATCGGTTCGTATCAAGCGCCTCGAGATTCGCGATCGGGAAACCAATAAGCCACTGGCAAGAATTGAAGAGCTGACCGCCGAGATCGATGAAGCCATCCTGGCCGAGAAGCAGCAGATCCTCCTTCGCGACCTCCACCTGAAGGGATTCGACATACTGCTGGAACGATCCGCAGACGGACGCTGGAACTGGCAGGATTATGAGTTCGTCAAGGATGAGACGATTCCGTTCATCCCGCCGACTGTCACGATCGAGAACCTGCGTGCTCAAATCCAGATGGATCATGGAGACGGGATTCCGCCTGCGAGTCTGATGCTGACTTCGTCACAGTTCCAGGCTGTTCCTTCCTCCGGCGACGGCTATGACTTTCTGGGAGCACTCGTCCTGCCCGGGGCTGGAAGCCTGCAGCTCAAGGGCGGATGCGATCTGGCAGAAAAGACGTGGAACCTGAGCGGAAGTGTCAACGGTCTCAGTGCCAACCAGAGCCTGGTAGAGATTGCAAAATCCACCGCCCCGCAACTCGCCACAAAACTGGAACAACTGGATTCGACGATGCAGCGGGTGCTTCCGATGACAGCGGACGCAGCTTCTTCCGCAGACACCTCATCAACGGCCCTGATGATCGGAAACAGTTCGACATCTCCAAGATTCACCGGAACGGTTGACGTCGATTTCTCTATCGAAAAGAAGTCAGGACAGAAGGTGCCCGACCTGCGGCTCAAGGTCGATATCCATGACGGACAGCTGAGCTCGCCGGTACTGCCATTCCATCTGACGGACGTGCAGGCTCGCTTCTTCTGGCAGAACTCAGACGTGTCGTTTCAGCTGATGAATGCTCGGGATGGCGACGCGCTGGCAACGGGCGATTTCCAGATGTCCTTCGGTGAGAATGCCCCCGCACCGACGGCGACACTTCACCTGGAGAAGTTCCCGGTCACCATGCAACTGAAGCCCTTGCTTCCGCCGAAATCGCAGAAGTTCTTCGACCATTTTCAGCCTGGAGGTACGATCTCCGGTGATGCCAGGGTTCAGCGATTTCCCAACGGCAAGTGGCTTCCCGTTTCGGTTGAAGGACGATCTGACGACGGAACCATGGTGTTCCACAAGTTTCGAAGCCCGGCAACCGGCATTAAGGCAAGCCTGAAGCAGCGACCGTTGCCTGAGAACCCGGAATCCATGCTGGACGTGGTGTTCGATGTCGAAGCCATTGGCACGGTCAATGGACGCCCCGTCAATGCCATTGGATGGCTGAAGAATGTCGGTCCTGAAATGGAACTCCGGTTTGACGTCCATGTGGATGACTTCCCAATCGACAGTCGCTTCCGAGATGCACTTGATGAACAGGGCCGCAAGGTTATTGAAACGATGAACATCACCGGCATGGGATCAGCGGAGATCGCCTGCTATCGCCCTCCCGGACTCGACAAGCCCACGGACATTATCCTTGTCGCTGATGTGAGAGATTCCAGGATCCGTTTTCGCGGGTTCCCCTACGAAATCGATCGCCTGACGGGGCGCGTCGAATTTCGATCAGCGGAAAAGACATGGACATTCTCAGGACTTCGCGGCTTTCATGGTCCTGCGGAACTCACTGGACAAGGGCGATTTCGAGGACTTCCGGCGCCTGGGGTTCTTGATCTGACGATCGGTACCGTGGGAGCCAATCTGGATGCCGACCTTTTCAACGCGCTCAATGATTCATCGCGTTCCGTCTGGTCGATCATCAACCCGGAATCCGGCAAGGTCAGTCTCACGACTCAGGTTTCGTGGACTGCGGTTCCCGGACAGAAGCCGATCGTGCGACTGGAAGATGTGAGTGTCTACGATGCGGTGATTACGCCTCGCCCGTTTCCGTATCGGATGAAGATTCTGTCGAGCAAGTTCAGCTATGACCCCAACGATCCTCGAGCGGCCGGTCGGCAGCATTGTGAGATCAAGCAATTGAAGGCAGAACATGAAGGAGCATTGATCACCGGAGGCGGCTGGGCAGAAGTGGGCACCGCAGGTGACTGGCAGGTTCATCTGAATGATCTGAATGCCGTGGATCTCAAGCCGGATGATGATCTCCGCGCTGCATTACCGGACAGCTGGCGAGGAACCCTGTCGCGGCTGGGTCAGGCTGGCCGAATCTCCATCGAAGGCTCTGAGATTGATTTCCGCGGAATGACCAAAGATCCCTCACCGCCAACAGCGGCCTGGCGAATGAACGTTCGCCTGAAGTCGTGTGAGGTCGCGGCAGGACTCGATCTCAAAAATGTCTCCGGCCTTGTTCGCGCAGCGGGTCAGTGGGACGGAATCAGCCTGAAAAATCAGGGCGAAATTCGGCTGGATCGAGTCGACGTGCTGGATATGACCATTGCCGGAATCACCGGACCTTATTCGATGTCCGATGATGAGTTGGTGCTTGGCAGTCGCGAAGTCATTCTCGGCAACGTTCGACCCGATTCCGTGCCGGCCGAGGAACGCATTCGGGCTCAGGCTTACGGCGGTACCCTGGAGATGGACGGCATGATTGATCTCCGGGCGGGGCAGGGCTACCGGTTCTTCGCTGAATTGAAAAATGCACTGCTTGCGGACTACGCCCGGAAACACATGCCTGAACAGCGAGGACTCGAAGGCGTCGTCAATTCCTGGATCTTCGTCTTTGGTGACGGAGACTCCCCCAAGAACCTTCAAGGCAAAGGGCAACTTCAGATCAACCCCGCTGCACTATATGAAGTCCCGGTCGTTCTGGAGCTTCTCTCAGCGATGTCGCGTCTGAACTTCACGGTCTCCAATCGCACAGCATTCAACTACGCGCTGATGACGTTCACGATTCAGGACGAAGCCTTCTGGTTCGACCCGATTGACCTTGTCGGCGATGCTCTGTCGCTTCGAGGCCGAGGGCACATCGGATTCGGTGGCGACATTCTGATGGACTTCTTCAGCCGACCACCGCGCCCCACCGGACCTCGCGTTCCCTTCAGCAATCTGCTGATGTCGGGAGCCACTCAATGGGTGACTGTGCAGGTGCGAGGAACGATCGACCGCCCCCAGACGGAAGTCAGCAACCGCCCGAAGATCGACGAGAACATTCGGCAGCTGCTGAACAACTTCGAACCTCGCCCCGGAGGTCCGATTCCCGGCCTGGTGATGCCTAATCTGCTGGGAATTCCCATGATGCCCGCGCCAGCGCCTCAGATCCCGCCGCCTGGTCCACGCAACTGACATCCGTGCTGAGATGATTTGCGAGCCACGGTTTGCCGTGCGTTGTGCTTTCCGGGCGGGTCGTCCACAATGGTCGCCCCGCGTCGCCTGTCGGGAATCCGATTGCTGAAACCTGATGACAATCAGCTCAGGAGCACCGAAGCTCAGACGCCTTGCGAATCACTGAGAAACTCAGCGGACAGAATGACTCATGGATCTGGAACTGACAGGAAAAGTCGCGATCGTTACTGGTGGTTCGAAAGGGATTGGTCTCGGCATTGTTCGACGACTTTTGTCGGAAGGCGCTCGAGTCGTCAATGTGAACCGAAGTGAAGCGGAAGGCCGCCAGCTGGAACGCGAAGCCGCCGCCAATGGACAGCATTGCATGTTTGTCCAGGGAGATCTCGCCGACACAACATCATGTCAGCGCGCTGTGGAAAAAACTCTGGAAGCATTCGGACGCATCGACATTCTGGTCAACAATGCCGGCGTGAACGACGGCGTTGGCCTGGATGCGGGCGTCGATGCCTTCATGGATTCCCTCCGCAGGAATCTGGTCCATTACTATGCGATGGCTCATTACGCCCTGAACGCCCTCAAGAAGTCGCGTGGCGTGATCATCAACATCGGATCCAAGGTCTGCGAAACAGGGCAGGGCGGAACGTCGGGCTACGCGGCTTCGAAGGGAGGCATCAACGGACTGACTCGTGAATGGGCTGTGGATCTTGCACCGCATGGTGTTCGAGTCAACGCCGTACTGCCGGCGGAAACATGGACACCGCTGTATGAAAAATGCCTCGCAGCCATGCCGGATCCTGCGGCAGCAAAGGCCGACCTGGAACAACTGATTCCCCTTGAAAGACGATTTACCACTATCGAAGAGCTGGCCGACATGGCCGTGTTTCTCGCCTCACCACGATCAAGCCACACAACAGGACAGATCATTTTTGTGGACGGTGGTTACACGCACCTGGACCGCAAGTGCACTGTCCGCAGTGATGTTTCTTCGTTCGGTGCGGCAGCTGGTTCCTGACCCAGATGCGAAGAGATCGCTCAAACGAACGCATCAGGGAATCTGAACACCAAGCCGTCGTAATTCGGAGGTCAACTGGATCAGCGGCAATCCAATGATTGATGTGAAGTCGTCTGTTTCAATTCGCTCGAAGAGACCAATACCGGCCGCTTCAATGCGATAACTTCCGGCACAATCCAAAGGCAGGTCTTTCGTCACGTACCGAACGATCTCGTCGCGACTGAGCGAACGCATCGAAAGCGTCGTCACACAAGAGAACTCGATGCGACGATCACCGAGACACAGACAAACAGCCGTGATCAGCCGATGAGCGTTGCCCGCCATTTGCCGCAGTTGTTCACAGGCATTCTCAACCGTCTTTGGCTTTCCCAGAATCAGCCCACTCAGATCCGCCACCTGATCGGACCCGATGACGATGGACTCTGGTTCAGTACCAGCGATGACCTCAGCCTTCGCGCGCGCCAGTTGACAAGCGATCTCGTCGGGCGAACGGCCAGAGTTCTTGAACGCATCTTCATCGATCTCTGGCGAGATGCACCGAAAGCCATCAAGCAGCCTCGAGAGCAGTTCTTTGCGATATGGTGAACCACTGGCCAGGATCACGTGCGGCATTTCATCCCTCTCAGACTTGCGACATTGGTCGGTTGCTGGTCGAAACCACGTATTTTGGCCCTCGCTGTGTGTGACAAAAAGCCGTCGCTAAAAATTCCGGATGGAGCGAATCTGATGGGTTGAAGAGTCGTAGCGGAAACTCCGAAAACAGAATCAGCGGGGCAGGGATCGCTCCGCGCAGGTTCTGTCGTTGATACGCAGCAGGGAATGAGGGGCGTCCGAATGAGGCTCACAGGAATGCAGATTTCGCTTCGGCAAATTCTGCCGCTCGCCATCGCGATGCTGACCCAGGTTAGCATGGCATTCGGCCAGTTGGGAGAAGGCGGAACGGATGGTCCTGAGCCACAGGTCATTCTGCCCGACAATAGCCATTCGGTCCCGATTCGAATGGCCTCCCGGGAGATCACCGAGTCGACGGATTCGCTTGTGAAGTTTGTCTGGGAAACTCGAGAAGCACAGCGACGCCGACTGCTTTCCACCGAACAGCATACTCCCTGGCAGATCATGCACGGTTTGCTCGGCCTTCGTCAGGATTTCCTGATCAGCCATGGCGGTAAGCCAGTGAACGGGCTCGAATGGATTTACTCCGGCCCAACCTATCAGAATGAAGCGTGGTTCCAGAAGACACCTCACGGCGGTCGCGCTCATCCGTTCAGCAAGCCATACTGGTTCGAAGGTCACATTAACCAGTTTCTTGCCATCCTTTCGATGTGCAATGTTCCTCTGGATCAGCAGTTCGCCACTCCGAACGGTCCGATCACAATGCGCGATATGCTGAAGAACGCGCAGATGACGGTGAATGCCAAAGAGGAAGTGACATGGACGCTGTGGGCCCTGTCAACATACCTGCCTCCCGATGCCACATGGGTGAATGCCGCTGGAGAGCAGTGGAGCATCGAGAAACTTGTTCAGATTGAAACCGGCAAAAAGGTTGGTGGTCCCACGTCTCCGTGCGGCGGAACCCATGGATTGTTTGCCCTGGCCCGCGCTCGAAACGTCTATCTTCGAACCGGAAAGCCTCTTCGAGGCGCCTGGCTGGAAGCGGACCAGAAAGTGAAGCGCTACATCGAAACCGCGAAAATGCTTCGCAACAACGATGGCTCCCTCTCATCCGGTTTCTTCAAACAAAAGGAATACAAGCAGGACTTCGACAAGCGAATGGCCAGCGAAGGTCACGTACTCGAATTTCTGATGATGGCCGTGTCACAGGAACAGCTGAAAGAACCCTGGGTTCGCAAAGCGATTGAGACGACAGCCAATGATCTGATGGCCAACCGAAAGGCTTACGTCAGCTGTTCTCCACTGTACCATGCCACCAATGCACTTTCGATTTACCTTGATCGAGTTGCACCAACCGGCGTCCAGGAGATGGCGAAGAAACCGGAGAACGCGACTTCCGTATCCAACTCCAAAACGCTCGGCCCAGCCACAGCTCAAAAACCGGGCCCTGTGCCAGCGGTTCCCAAGATCCCGACGGCAACTCCTTCCGCCGCCGGCTCCGCTGCCCCCGTCAACAAGCCAGCAGCGACAGTCACCACAGAGTCGAACAGTCAGGCTCCTGCGCCACAGCCGCCAGCCGGAACTGCGCCAGCACCGGCAGCAAAGCCGACCGGGTCCGAAACGAAATCAGCCATGCCAGTACCACAGAGTACCGACGGAACCTCGGCCCCAGCCCAACTTCCAGCGCCCGGAACAACTCCGGCGAACGTCGCTCCGAAAGTGACCTCCGCTGACACGCCTGCAGCCACAGCACCGGCAGCCACAACACCGGCAGCAGCGACGCCGGCACTAAAGCCGACGCCGGGGACCGGTGAAACGCCAGCGACACCTGTTGAAATCTCTGCCAGCAAGTCACCAACTATGGTCATGGCGGTACCAGCGGAGCCACAGGCTTCGGCTGGCCCGGTCGATTCGGTGAAGCCCGAGCCTGCAAAGTCCGCCGCTGGCCCCGTTTCAGATGAACGATTTGACCGAATCGTCAATATTGTCGTGATGCCACAGCCGCTCTCGTCGGTCTTTCGATCGGTCAGCCAAAGCGAGCCTGTTGTCGAATCAACACTGGAGAAAACGACGCAGACTGCGCCTGCAACACCGGTTTCAGCTCCAACGGAACCAGCAAAGTCCGCACCGGAGCCCAAACCGCCGGCAACTACCTCCGGTCCGGCCATTACGCCGGCACCGACAAGTCGCGGCCCTGCCATGCAGCCAAATGGCAATCGCCGGACGTGGCGGCCCTCGAACCGCCAGACGCGCACCGGCATGAACAACGGCCGACGATAACGGACGTGTCCAGCGGCAGAAATCGTGTTGCCGGCTCAGGTCAATCTGATGCCGTTTCAAGACATGTTGCCGTCTTCCTGTTGCGTGGCGGCAACGTTCCATTTTGGCAATGCCGAGGTCAGTTTTCCGCTGGAAGGCATTCTAAATCCCTGCCAGAAAACGACTTGAGAACGCGTTAGGCAAGGCGACCATAATTCGTCTACTTTCGGTTCACACTTTGCATCACCGTTCAGAACTCCTCACACACGGTGGCACAGTTGAATATTCCTGCCTCAGGAAGTCCGAAAGCAACATCGATGAGTTCTCGAAAAAAGCAGCGTCTCAGCGTCCGAATCGAAGATGATTTTGCGGTCGTCGCACTGGATGACATGGAGATCTGGGACGGTGCCGACCTGGCACTGCTGCGTGAAGCACTTTCTGCTTTGATCGAAAAGGATGGATTCCGGGCCATCGGAGTCGATCTGACGTCGGTGAAGTACATTCCGAGCGGCTTCTTTGGAATGTTGTTCGAATGGTATGAACAGGGTTTGAAGATTCGCCTGTGTTCACCTCAGAAGAACGTCGAACAGATGCTCTGGTTTCGAATGTTCTTCGTGAAGGAAAACGAAACATCGTTCCGTCTGTGCGACGACGAGATGCGTCATAACACCCCGAACCAGCAGGTCGAATACCATCGCCGCGAGTTCATGGAAGATCCTGAACTGCAGGATGACGAACAGCTGGAAGAGCATATCAAGGCTGTTCGATTTGGTGTGAAAGCGACCGAACCGATTACATGAACTGGCGGGCTCTGATCACTCGTCGCTGAGTGTTTCCGGGAACGTGCACAAAAAAGCCTCGGTGTTCACCGAGGCTTTTGTCGTTTCCAGTGGATGCATCAGAGTCAGGCAACGGTCGTCGTTGAGCCACGGACAATCTGCGTCACGGCATCGGCGGCATTTGTCGTTTCCTGCACGCATCGTGAAATGTCTCCGGTTGCCAGTCGCTGCTCGTCGGCGGCCCGGGCGATCTCCTGGTTCACGGAGTCCACTTCGCTGATGACATGGAAGATCTGATTGATGTCGCTGACGGTCGTGTCCGTGGCAGCTCGCATTTCATCCAGTCGTGCGCGAATCTCCTGGGTCGCTTCACTGGTCTGGCGAGCCAGAGCTTTGACTTCGTTGGCGACAACCGCAAATCCCTTTCCGGATTCTCCGGCTCGAGCAGCTTCGATTGTTGCGTTGAGAGCCAGCAGGTTTGTCTTGCCCGCGATACTTTCAATCAAGGCAACAACTCCATGAATCTGTTCAGCGGCGTTTCCAAGGCTTGCCACTGACGTGCGACCTCGGTCAGCCACTTCGGATGCTCCTCGAGACACGCTGGCGGCACGTTCGGTGTTACGAGCAATAGTGCTGATGGAATACGTCATCTGAGTAATAGCAGATGCCGCTGTTCCCGTTGTTACGCGAAGGGCATCGACTGCGGTTTCGATTGGAGCTGCAACAGTTTTTGCACCACGGACACCCAGCAGGAATGCCGCGACGAGGCAACCGGCGAGTGGCACAAGTATCGCCAGGGCAGCGATCACCTGAGCCCAGCGAACGCCGGCAAGAATCTCTTCCACACAGTCATCTGCGGCCACTTCAATTTCATCGGTGAATCGCAGGAGCTCCGTGGAGATACTCAGGTACTCACTGCGTGCGGACTGCATTTTCTGGTATGCGGCAATGTAACCATCCATCGCCGTTGCTGATTCTTCAAACTGAGTTCGGCAGACGTCGGCCATCTTCTGGCCAGCATACTTTCCTTCCAGATCTTCGTTGGTAAACGCGGTATCAAAGGTGCCAGTGGCCAGCATCATCTCCATGGCTTCACGATGAAACGCGCGGGCTTCCTGAATCTCCTTCATCGCATCGTTGACGTTATGTCCGGCATTGAGTTGTTCGAGGTAATACAACTGAGTCAGGAAACCGATGCTGGATTCCATGCCACCGTCAGCAGCAGCCCAGCGGACGCCAATTCCGCCATTCCAGGTAAACGGCGTGTCAGGATTTCCTTCAAGGCTCTCAACCTGCGAGTCACCAATCACTTCCAGTCGTTCACTGACTTTGATGAAACTCTCAGCCTTTGTCTTGAACATAGCTTTGGCGTGCTCATACTGTTCATGACTCCTCAGAAGAGAAGACAGGGCATCTTCGTATTTGGCGGTCCACCCGTTCATCGTTTCCAGTTTGCGTGATTCGAGGAGGCCGGCTTCCGCAATGCGTGCAAGATTGTCACGCATGTTGGTACGGCTCTCGTCCAGCTTTTCTTTGTTGGTTGACGGGTCGTTTCCCGCCAGAATATTGGACGCTGCGATCATCTGCCCATGGACTCCGATCGAGGTCATCATGGCCCCGTCGGCTGTCGTCCATGCAGGCCCGGAGAGCCGCGAGATCAGTCGGCTGAGCGAGTAAATCCCGAAACCACTGGCCGCACCACACACGATGACGAGGGCCCCGACAATGACGTAGCCGGCAGCCATTCGTTTCCACAGAGTCAGATGTTCCAGCTTCATGTGTTTCTTGATCCCGAATCAGGATTGATCGTGTCAGCACGAGACAAGTGAAGAGATTTCCGGAGTGTGCTTTCACTGATGGTCAGTGAACCGGGCTCCGAGGAGTAAGACCGAAAGAGTAGTCCCCCAAAGAAGGTTCCTTATCGAAGCGACACGCGTGAACTGAACGGCCGGTTTGATTTTCCATGCAGGAAGCCGGGGAAAGC
Source organism: uncultured Chitinophaga sp. (assembly GCA_964538835.1). Taxonomy (GTDB): domain Bacteria; phylum Planctomycetota; class Planctomycetia; order Planctomycetales; family Planctomycetaceae; genus SXXK01. The sequence goes on from CAZIGZ010000041.1 coordinate 19,411, forward strand.
AAAAGTAGTCCTTTGGGTTGTAGCGACTGAAGCAGAAGGTCATGGGGCATGGCGGGGAGTCTCCCTCACCCGTTGATCTTCGACCGTGGGGAATGCCCATCCCCGAATTCTCGGGAAGTGCCTTGGGGCCTGCCAACGATTTCCGGGCTCAGGACTGCCTCATACGTTCTGGCGCGGTGCGAAAACACTCCGTTGAGTACCACCGGCCCGCGTGCAAGTTGTTGGCTGAAAGACTACGATCTCGCTTCTGTTCCACCGGCCTGGCTGTGACGGCTCCAGCAGCTGACGCCATCTTCTTTGCCTACTCGGAGCCGTGCTGAATGAAAGAAGATCGCATGAGATTTCTGCAGCGAAGCCTACTCTTCCCTGTCGCAGTATTGATGACCTCCATCACCGCCATGGCGCAGGGTTCCGGTAACTCCGCGGATAAGCCACTGCCTGTTTCCGCAGAACGAGCATTCCCGAATCTCTCGTTCGAGCGTCCAATCGTGGTGACTCATGCCGGTGATGGCTCAAATCGCGTCTTTGTGGCTGAGCAGGACGGAGTCGTCAAAGTGTTCCCGAACGATCAGGAATGCGAAGAAGCGACCGTGTTCCTGGATATCGACGAACGCTGCGTCTACGCTGATAATCAAAATGAAGAGGGCCTCCTGGGAATGGCTTTCCACCCGAAATACAAGGAGAACGGACAGTTCTTCCTGTATTACACGTCCAACGAATCTCCGCACCTCTCCGTCGTCTCTCGCTTTACCGTCTCCAAAGACGATCCAAACAAGGCCGACGAGAAGTCCGAAGAAATCCTGATGCGGATTCCGCAGCCGTTCTGGAATCACAACGGCGGCACGATTGAGTTCGGACCTGACGGCTATCTCTATATCGCGCTCGGTGACGGCGGCAGTGGAAACGACCCGGAAGGAAATGGCCAGAACCTGACAACACTCCTGGGCTCCATTCTGCGAATCGATGTGGATCACCGCGACGGTGATATGGCTTATGCCGTTCCCAAGGACAATCCTTTCATCAACACGGAAATCCCCGTCGGCCCCCGAGGGCAGAAGGCAAAAGCTCGCCCGGAAATCTACGCTTACGGTGTTCGAAACATCTGGCGTCTCTCCTTCGACTCAAAGACCGGTGATCTCTGGGCGGCTGACGTGGGCCAGAATCTGTGGGAAGAAATCAACATCATTCAGAAGGGCGGGAACTATGGCTGGAATGTTCGCGAAGGCAAACACTGGTTCCGCCCCGACGGACGCGACGTCGATCGCAAGGACCTGATTGATCCGATTTACGAGTACGGTCATGACATTGGCAAGTCGATCACAGGCGGTACGGTTTACCGCGGGACTCGTGTTCCCGAGCTGGTCGGAAAGTATGTTTACGGCGACTACGTATCCGGCCGACTCTGGGCGCTGGATTACGACGTCAAGGCGGGCAAGGTGAAGGCGAACTATTCACTGACCGGTGAAAACCTCCCGATGCTGAGCTTCGGCACGGATCAGTCAGGTGATGTTTACTTCACTACACCGTTCGGAAGCCTCTTTCGCTTTCGCTCGGATGCGAAGTAACTGAGTTCATCACCAACAGAATCTCTGAATCCGCGGAGAGTTGACAGCTGTCCGCGGATTTCTTTTTGCGCCGTTGGACGACCAGGGCTGTTCTCAATCAGCCAATGATCTCAGCTCAGCCCGGATCAGCTGGAAATCTTCAGGACTCCGGGACACCAACAACTTCCATGGCGACTTTGACAAGTTGCCCCATCTTCGGAGGACTTGCTTCACCGTGCACCGGGAAGTTCTGATCCTGAAGAGCTTCCGTGCAGGTCGGCCCGATCGAGATCACTCGAGTCCCGCCATCGATCGCCTTTCGCAATACGTCTTCCTGCCCCATCGAACGAGCAACGCTCAGCACGTTCGTCACCTGATTTGCACTCGTAAACAGCACGGCATTGACGTGCCCCCGGGCGACTTCGGCAATCGCGTGCTGGAGTGGCGCGAGGTCTTCCGGGAGAGCCCAGCGATAGACGGGGACCCGAGTAATCACGGCCCCGCGCTGTTCGAGCGCTGCGTAGAAGCGATGATTCGGCAACCCGTATTCCTGAACGGCGACCGCCTTGCCCTGAAGATCCAGCGAAGCCGCATCGATGGCCGTCAGGATCTCCTGCCACGTATTCGGTTCAGGAGCACGAATGTTGTAACGGAGGCCCACCTTGCCAAGAACAGCCACGGGCTTGGGGCCTCGAACAACGACGGTGCATTTTCCGAGCGCAGTGATCAGCTCCTCGAACAGTGAAGCCGAACGAGCCACGTCGAACAGCGCTTCAGTGCCGACCCCTGTCATCAGAATCACGCATGGAAATTCCCCGGCGATGATCTTCCGAATGGCTTCCAGAGCAACCGGATTCTCTTCAATCGGCAGCTCTCTCATTGACGGCGCAATCAGAGGAGTGCCCCCCTGACGCTCAATCAGGGAGGCCATCTCGGAGGCGCGTCGGCTTTCGAATGAGCACAAGACCGGGCGGGGACTGAGTGACATGTCCAGACCTTACTTCCAGGCGATTCAACGCAGAGGAGACCCGTTACTTCTTCCCCTTCTTCCTGGAAGATGACTTTTTGCCAGACTTCTTTGAAGCCTTTGAGCCCGATTTCTCGTCCGAAGTGCCCGTGCCAAACACACGGTCCCAACCGCTCACGAACTTCTTCGAGGCTCCGGTATGAACTGTGTAACCTGTCATAGTACTTTCTCTTGAGATCCAGATGGACAAAGGAATCAAACTAAAACGGCAGAAGTGCCACGCAGTGCGAAGCTTTGCGTGATTCTACTCACAAACGCACAGCCGCAAAGTCCGTTAGTCGCAGTTCAGCATCAACACCAGAAGTGGAGACCCGCAGATTCTGTCCGCTTTGCTCAAAACGTCCCGATCGAACCAGGACCGGCGCCCAACAGCGCCAACTCCACATTGAGGCCTGGTCCGAAGCCAAGCAGCACACATGGCGCAGGAGCATTCGCCAGTCGCAGGTCATTCAGAATGAACAGAATCGTTGGCGAGGACATGTTGCCGCACCGTCGCAGAATATTCAGACTTGGGGCAAGTTGCTCATCTGTCAGGCCAGCCGCTTCTGCAGTCGCTGACAGGATTCTGGGGCCGCCCGGGTGAATTCCCCACGACCGGATATCGGCTATTCGCAGTCCATGGCGTCCCAGAAACTCAGAGAGAACTTCCGGGAGGAATCGAGTAATGATGTTCGGAACCTCAGCCGACAAGGTCATCTCGAACCCGGCATCACGAACGTTCCAGGTCATCATGTCGGCCGAGTCCGGGATCACGTGCGAAGCATTACTGACAAGGGTCTTCAGAGATGAAATCGCGGATCCCTGTTGAGTACTTGATGAAGCGGATTGTCTCCCAACGACGGCGGCGGCTCCGTCGGCAAACAGGGAGTTCGCAACAATCTTCTGCGGGTCCCACCCATATTGATGATGCAGAGTACACAGTTCCACCGCACAGAGCAGCACGACAGCGTTCGGATCCGATTCCGCAAACGCGCGGGCCACGCGAAGACCATTCAACGCCCCGTGACAGCCCATGAAGCCCACATGCGTTCTTGAAACAGAATTCGACAGCCCCAGGTCACGAATCAGAAACAAATCAACGCCCGGCGCGCTGAACCCGCTGCATGACACAGTAATCAGGTGTGTCACGGTCTTTGGATCCGTGTTGGACTCTAACAGGGCTTCCCGACAGGCAGACGCGGCAAGTCGGGGCGCATCAGATTCGTATCGCCGCATCCTTTCCGCAGTGGATGGCCCGCGATCCTCGGCGGATTTGGCAAAACGGTAGAACCTCTCGGCCGTCGCTTCTCCGTCGGAGGAAGACTCAAGCAGCACACTGTGCCGAGTCTGCACACCGGCTCGGCGATATAGAGCCTGAATCAGAGCGTTCGTATTTCGAGCCTGACTTTCGGCGTCCGCATTCGGCACGACGCATGTTGTCGCAAACGTCGCAGCCCCCGCCTGCGAGATGGAATGTTCCGGCAAAGCGGTTCCCAAACCAATGATTTCAAACATGACTACTCCATACGTTTCATTGAAGACGGAAGCCGGTTAACTCGCGCGACAAGTCTTCGCGCTGCCCACGGCATCAGCCGAAACGTGGACATGGTCAGTTTCAACAGGAAAGGATGACCAACAACGGTCGACATCAGACGACAGATTCCCTGTTCGCTGACGATCGATTTTTCAAAGGCCTGCTGAAACCTCTGTTCGATGGATTCGGTCCAGCCGCTGTCGACACATTCCTCCGCCAAAGGGCCCGCCAGCATCGCCGCCGTCATGGCCCAGGCCATCCCTTCGCCGGTAAACGGTTCGACATATCCTGTCGCGTCACCCAGCACAAACAAACGTTCGGCATAAATACGGCGGGACGTACGAGTCAGCGGGACAGTGCCGCGAATCGCAGCATTCGACAACGCTCCAGGAACAGGAAGTTTGGCCGATTCAAACAACGACGTCAGAACCTGCAGAGGAGTTCGACGCGAATGAAGAGCCGCCGGGCGGACGGCCGCTGCAAGGTTCAACTGCCCGCCCTCGACCTCGACAATGCCCGCATATCCTTCCTGCCCGACGATCATTTGAATCTCATGCGACGGAATCCAGTCATCGCCGGATGTGCGAGGAAACGTTGTTCCCAGCCCGATTCGTGCGCCCTTTTTCGGAACAGATTCAAACCCGTCCAGCCGTAACAGACTGGGATGGGAGAGACCGTCACAGACGAGCACCATCTTTGCAAGAACCTGCTTGCGATGGCCACCGGATGTTTCCAGCTCGACATCCCGCCAGTTCTCCGTGACGGCCGGCAGCACGCTGGCCGTGGTCTCTTCCCGAAATTCAGCGCCAGCCGTGCGGGCTTCGTCGATCAGCCATTGGTCGAAAGCAAAACGCGAGACGGCCAGTCCGCCGGGCATTGGAATCAGCAGAGATTTGTGTGACTGATGAACTCGCATGGAACTGGTTGCGATCGGATGAAGCGACGCCAGCCCCTTCTCCAACCCGGCGGATCTCAGTACTTCCTGCGCTCGACCATTCAGACAACATCCGCAAACCTTGGATCGAGGAAACTTCTGTCGATCCACAAGCAGAACTCGGCGTCCTTTTCGGGCACTCAGCAACGCCGACAATGAACCAGCCACCCCGGCTCCGATGACCACCACGTCGAATCGATCGTAACCAGAGTCAGCAGCCTTCGTCAGGGCAGCGCGATCACCATCAGCCTTGACGGCATCACCGGTTGAACCTGGTTCGGACGCAGCGCTGTTCATCGAGGAGACTCCAGCGGGGCCCGAATTGACTCTCCGGCAACGGTCCGCGCCGAGTCAGGACTCCACGAAAGAAGAAACCGCTGAGGCCAATGATGTGAGATTCTTGCGCCGTGCAAACCGGCTTCCGCGGACATCTGCGTCGCTTCGTCACTGCTGAGCGCACCGGCTACGGAAACAGGACCGTCGTAATGGACGATACGACTCCGGCTCAGTATGCGGCAGCCGAGCCACGCCAGCCAGTATCCAAACGCGGTCCGGCGAAGATCGTCGACAAGCACAAGCTGACTGGCCGCCTGTTTCATTCGCGACAGCAGCAACACCCCCTGATCGCGAGTCAGGTGATGGAGAAACAGGCTGCACATGACCACATCGTACTTCGGCTGCGGGAATGAATCTTCCAGCGCGTTACATGCGAAGAACTGCACGTTCGCGAGACCGGCTTGTCGTGACTGGTCCGAAGCATACTCAATGGCCGTCGGACTGATGTCGCAGCCCTGGATACGTGCGATAACGCCGTTCTGAGCCAGCCGCCTGGCCAGTCGAATCACCAGATCACCGCCACCGGACGCGATATCCAGAATTGTCAATGGTCGGTCGGCCGTCCCGCTTCTCTGTGACGCGTGCTGCGATTGCAGAAGTCTCTTCAGAGCTCCATAAACCGCCGCGTCTGTGCGGCTCCACCAATTGATGCGGCGAAGCCCCGCCAACGCCTGCCGATGCGCGCGATCATCCAGAGCAGGATCATCCATGAGTTCCGGCTGGAGCTGTCGAACAGAAAACTTCGTTCTGATCATGTGGTTGAGCTGTAGACGGCAGAAGGTGCGATCATCAACGGAGGCTCGCTGAAGTTAAACAAAAACACATGAAGCGGGATCCACGCCGGAACGACTCGCTCCTCCGGCAGGCGAAGTCCGCAGTTTACGAGCCACCTCACTGAAGAATTGTCGCGAAAAACCGACAATCGTGAGCAAAAGACGAGTTTTTGACATCCATCGATGAATCATCATTGGTTGGCAGTTAACGCATGTTGAACGTTTCGCCAAGGCCAGGAGATCGAAGACTGGGCTCGACAGTCGTTCGATGCATGTAGTAAGACTCTGACAGGAAATGTCCATGGATCCGTGATTGTCGTCAAGCTGCACATGACGCATCGCAGAAATGAAAACGTAACTGGAATGGAGTCACGCTGTGAAACGTTCAATGCGAAGCGGGCTGATAAGTGCGGCTGTGATTGCGGTGTCTGCAACATGGTTCTTTGCCGCCGCCCCCAATTCTTCCGAAGCCGTCCAGCAGGCCAAGCGTCCGGCGACTGCACCGAAACACGAAGAAGAGCGACTTGAACCCGGCCAGATCAGTACGGCTCGCAGTCGAGTTTACACGTTCGTCGGCAAGACCGGTTTCGGACATGAGCACGGCGTTGAAGGCAAGCTGAAGAGCGGTCATCTCCGTCTTGGAGCAGCGGAAGACTCAGGAGAGCTGGTGTTTGACATGACCAGCTTCGATGCGGACACGGACGCGGCCCGTCGTTACGTCGGACTCAATGGTTCCACCGACGCGTCCACTCGACAGCAGGTCAACGCCAACATGCGTGGCGACTCGATTCTGGCCGTGCGTCGCTTCCCCACAGCAACTTATGAGATTGCGTCTGCCAGGGACCTTGGCAAGAAAAGCCGTGACGGACATCCTCAGTATGAACTCGATGGAAAGTTCACTCTTCACGGTGTCACTCGTCCGCTGAAGATCACAGTCGCTGTTCAGAAATCCGATGACGGAATGAATCGCGTTCGAGGCTCCTTCAGCATTCTGCAGACCTCGTATGGCATCACTCCTTTCAGCAAAGCGCTGGGAGCAATCGGAGTCACGGACAAGCTGACGATTCATGGTGATATCATCGTCGCGGCCGAATCTGAAGAGCCCGCAGCAGCCGCAGAAAACGCAAGCCGCTGATTCGACGCTTCAGCGTCTCCGGATGGTCAAACCTGTGGCCATAGTCTTTTCGACAGCCAACAATGAAGGACAAAAGTTCCTTCCGAAAAAGGCTCCTGATGATCTCCTGCCCTGACATTCAAAAAGACGTCATTCGTCGCCATTACAACGTCTCAACGATCTTCTACCGACTGCTCTGGGGCCAGCACATCCATCATGGACTCTGGAGTGGCAATGAATCTCCAAAGGTTGCCGCGCAGCAACTGACGGAACGACTGGCCCTCGAAGCCGGGATTACTCAGGGAAGCGAAATCGCTGACATTGGCTGCGGCATGGGTGGTTCGTCCATTCATCTAGCCAAAGAGCTGCAGTGCAAAGTGACGGGCGTGACAATCAGTTCATTCCAGAAGCGATGGGCCACGTGGTCGGCTCGCATGGCTGGTGTCGCGAGTCGTGCGAAATTCCTGTGCGAAGATGCGGAAAAGACTGAGTTTCCTGCGGGGTCGAAAGATGTCGTCTGGAGCGTCGAGTGTACCGAACATCTGTTCGACAAACCGGCGTTCTTCCGCAAAGTCGCCAATTGGCTGAAGCCGGGTGGGCGAGTTGCCATCTGTGCATGGCTTGCCGGAGATGATCCGCTTTCTGAGCCTCAGAAGAAGCTTGTTTACGATGTGTGCGAAGGCTTCTTCTGCCCGTCGCTTGGCTCTGAGTCAGACTATTGTACGTGGATGACAGACGCTGGCCTGAAGATGACTCGTGTTCATGACTGGACCAGTCGAGTCTCCAGGACATGGGAGATCTGTCGTGACCGAGTCAACCGACTGGGGATTCGCCGAGTCGCTTCCTGGATCGACCCGGGACAGATTATCTTCATCGATCGCTTTCAGACTCTGCTGGATGCTTACAACACGGGTGCGATGAAATACGGGTGCTTTATCGCGGAGAAGCCGGCATGAGTTCTCGCGCGGCTTCAGAAGCCCCGATGAAGATCTATGCTCCTGACAACGCCATCGGCAAAGCAGCATCGATCGGTCGTCTTGACTGGAAGCGACTCGCGGGATTTACGTTTGGAGTCGGTACTCAGGCATTCTTCGCACTCACAGTTGTCGGGCTGTTTTCCTTTCTGCGCTTTGGAGTCGACGCCCCTGGCGCATCATGGATCCTGGTCGATACGCTGCTTGCACTGCAGTTCGCCGTTCCACACAGCATTCTGCTTCATCCACGATTCCGAACCTGGTTTCGTCAGCGATTCCCCATGGAGATGCATGGAGCATTTTTCTGTCTCTGCACCTGCATGAGCCTTTGGCTGATATTCGCCTTCTGGAGATCGTCGCCATCGGTCGTCTGGCAACTGGAAGGTGCTGCTGCCGGAATCGTGACGGCCTGTTTCTACGGATCGTGGGTCGCGTTACTCTACAGCATCAGCCTGACAGGGCTGGGCTTTCAGACGGGCTGGACGCAGTGGCTGCACTGGTATCGCGGGGAAAAAATGCCTCGCCGAAACTTCGAAGCAAAGAGCTTCTACCGCCTTCTGCGCCATCCGGTCTACCTGAGTTTTCTCGGACTGATCTGGTTTACTCCCACGATGACCGCCGACCACGCCGTCCTGACCGCCGTCTGGACGGCCTACATCTTTACCGGCAGCGTTCTGAAGGATCAGCGGCTCGAGCATTACCTCGGAGAAGCCTACTCTGCCTATATGGCCAAAGTTCCCGGATATCCTCTGATGTTCGTCGGCCCACTCGGCCGGGTACGATTGAAAACGACTGATCTGTCTGCCGAAAATTCAGTCGTGGCAACAGAACCAGAGACCGCATTGGCTTCTGATGGGCGAAAGGCCGCCTGACGTTGCCGGCCAGAGGGCTTCATGGGCAAAATCATCGCACGAATTCGGCTGGTGGCCCTGTACGGTCTGCTGTTGCTGCCCCCAATGATCTACGGCGCGATCAAGGCGCTGGAGTCCAGCAACAATTCCCCCATCGACTGGGTGGATGATCGGTTTACGGAACGTCGCCATTACGATGATTTCGTAGAGATGTTTGGCCCGGGAGACGTGGTGATCGCCAGCTGGCCTGGGTGCGTCTGGACGGATGCTCGTCTGGACGTAGTGCTCGCGGAACTTCGATCTTCCTCCGTGTTCAAAGACGCCCGCGGGAATTCGCTTTTTCATTCCGTCGTCACTGGCAGAGAAACGCTGCAGAAGATCACCGCAGTAGCGGAACGCGATCCATCTGCCGATCTGATGGATCCTCAGGCGGCAAGAATGGCAGAGCGAGCTCGCATGCCGCAGGAGGTCGCGGTCCAGCGTCTTCGAGGCACCTTGATCGGGCGCGACGGTTTGCAGACATGTGTGATCTGCACACTCAACTCCGAAGGCCTGGTGGCTCGAGCAGCGCTGGTAAAAGAGATTCGCCGCGTCATTCAGGAAACCTGTCAGGTCGCCGACGGTGATTTGCACCTGGCCGGTCCGGTGATCGATGCGATCGGCGCGCGCTGGGTGCT
>CAZIGZ010000041.1:29163-42786 GCA_964538835.1 uncultured Chitinophaga sp.
CCGGTGATCGATGGCCTGACCGTTGATGAGGCAAGTCATCGATCCCTGACGAAGTTTGCAGCTCCATCAGCGATTGTGATTCTTCTGATCTGCCTTTGGTCTTTGAAATCGTTTGTCGCTGCCGGTGTTGTCTTTATCACGGCCTTGCTGTGTCAGGGAGCCATCCTGGCCATCATCTACTATACTGGGGAACGCCTGAGCGCATTGCTGATCATTCTGCCGCCGCTCGTTCAGGTATTGACGGTTTCCGGCGGCATTCATCTGATGAACTATTACTTCAACGCGCTGGAAACGATGGAACCTCGGGAAGCAGCGATCGAAGCGTTCCGTCAGGGATGGCTTCCCAGCATGCTGTCGCTGGGAACAACCGCAATGGGAACCGCTTCGCTGATGGTCAGTGGGCTGGAACCGATCCGGCTGTTCGGCATTTATGGAACAATCGGCGTTCTGATGGCCGCCGCGCTGGTGCTGACGGTGGTTCCATGCACCATGATGCTGCTCGGACGCAAGCCGCAAAAGACCACGACTGTTGATCAGCAGGAAATCGCTCCAGGGTTATCCGAAGAGGAGATTCTTCACCCCACCGGCAGAGGCTGGCGGTTTCTGGCAAAGCTGCTGAACCGATGGAATTTTGCCTCGCTGGTCTTTTTGTTCGGGATCATGGCCTGCGCAGGACTCGGGCTGCCTGATGTCAAAACCTCCGTTCGGATTGAAACCCTGTTTGAGCCTGAAAGTCGGATCATGGCGGACTATGCGTGGCTCGAAGATCGTCTCGGACCTCTGGTCCCGATCGAAGTACTGCTGACATTTGCACCGGACTGCCGACTGAACGATCGCCAGCGAATGGATCTGCTCTGGAAGGTCGACGGCCTCCTTCGCGGGCAGGAGCATATACGTTCCACGACCTCGGCACTGACATTCTTCCCGCCGATGCCGGAGATGAAAGGACTGTCCACTACACTGCGTTCCGCAGTCATGAACAAGGCCATTCGTTCTGCCAAACCAGCATTCGTGTCAGCGGAATTCCTCGCGAACAATGCGGACGGCGAGATTTGGCGAATCACGGCCCATTGCAGCTCACTGGAACCGCTGGACTATGGCGACCTGCTGCAGAAGGTCCGAGTCGCGATCGACGAACGACTGACGGAAATGAACCTGACGGAAGCATCCGGCGTGAAGATCAGCACATCCGGAATCATGCCGCTTGTTCATCAGATTCAGGGCCAGTTGTTGTCGGACCTGTTTAACAGTCTGATGTCCGCTTTGGCCGTGATCACGCTGACGATGACCGTTGCCGAAGCGGGCTTTCTGAATGGCCTGATCGCCATGTGCTCCAATGTTTTCCCGATCGTGATTGCCTTCGGGCTGATGGGCTGGCTTCAGCAGCCCATGGACATCGGGTCGGTCATGACCGCCAGCATCGCTCTGGGGATTGCCGTGGATGATACGCTCCACTTTCTGGCGTTCTTCCGACGACAGCTCGATCATCCCGGAGCGACTCGTTTCTCCGCTGTGCTTTCAACCTACCGGCATTGCGGTGCGGCCATGATTCAGACCTCGGTTTCGTGCGGCATCGGCCTTCTGGTGTTTGCCTTCAGTGACTTCGTGCCGACAAGCCGCTTTGCCATCCTGATGGCCTTTCTTCTGCTGCTGGCTCTTTTGGGAGACCTGCTGATGCTGCCCGCGCTTCTGCTGTCACCCTGTGGTCGATTGTTTCAGCGACATACGGCGTCACAGGAGGCTTGATTTTTGGACGAAGCGTACGCAATGCTGCGGATTCTCCAAGCGGGGAACAGGGGCAGGCCGAGATCGTAACAGTACAGGTCGAGTTGGTCTTTCAGGAGATGGAAAGCTCCTGGTCGTGGCCCTGCAGCATTACAATGTCGATTTTTTGTGTTCTAGCCAAGACAAAGTCGCCGTCACTTTCTGAGTGACGAACCTGCGATTCTCGACTGGCTTTCCACAACCACACGATGTTCGTCCGGCCGGAGCTTTTCCGTGGAATCGCAGAGCATCACTCGGAGAGTGATGACTACTGAACGATCAGACTCACGCATCGCGTGCGCCCGTCGCCTGTGCGAGACTCCTAGCAACCGAACAGCAACGAATAGGTCACGCATTTCAAACTCGGAAGTATGCCCCAGTCAGGAGAGACAAATGGAAGAGTACGGCTCCCTGCATCGGCGGATCTTCGGTTTCGTTGCGTTATTGCTGGCTTCCTGGGTCGTGATGACCTTTACGCACGAGATTGGCCACATCATTGGCGGAACATGTTGCGGAGGAACGCTGCGGTCGGCCGACCTGTGGCCGTGGCATCTTCCGTACAGTTTGTTCGATCCGGATCCGTTTCCTCTGATCACGCTTTGGTCCGGCCTGCTGACAGGTGTCTTCGTCCCGGTTATCCTGGCGGTACTAATTCAGCACAAGGCAATGTGGTTCATCGCTCACTTTTGTGTGCTGGCGAACGGAACGTATATCGCCACCGCGTGGATTTCAGGAGACCGCTACCTCGATACACCAAAGCTGCTCGAACACGGTGCCAGTCCCGTCGCGATCCTGATCTACTGCGTTGCTACGATTGGCTGCGGATACACAGGATTTCGTCGAGCCTGCCGACAGGCGTCGTCGAAGCCCACGATTCCGCCAGAAGAAAAAAGTGATCAGCAGCGGACGGACACACCATCAACGGAGCTCCGTCGTTCGTGAGCAATGCTATTTCAGCAGTGCTGGCGGAACCTGCACCTTTGGGTTGGCAGCCTTGGCCTGCTTAATGGCATCGGCGGCCGCAGAGGCATTGCCTTTCTTCTTTTCCAGTTCGGCGACAACCAGCCAGTACTTGTCCAGTTCTGAAGCTCCGGCCTTGAGCTTCTCAAGGTCGACAGCCGCGTCATCCGTCTTTCCCAGCTGAATTCGACTTTGTGCGAGCGTTCGGATGGCGGTTTCGACAAGGTCCGCCTGCAGCGCACCGCTGGTAATGGCAGCATTCAACGCCGTTTCCGCAGCGGCGTAATCACCTTTCTCGTAAGCATCCAGTCCGCTTTGCAGTGAGTTTTCTCCAGCGGCAACTGTTGCTCCGGAACCTGAACCGGAAGAACATCCTGGCTGCAGACTGAGCAAACCTGCGACAACACAAACACTGATGGTAACGCGCAGCTTCATGATGTTGATCGACCAGGAATGTGAAGGAATCCCGGGCCTTGCCCGACCCGAAATGCGTCGTCTGGGACGCAGTGGAGAAGAAGTCATTGAACCGTGTGCCAGAATCGACCGGCACACGGTTCAGGTACGAACAGGAGTTTTCAGCTCTACCATTCCCCGATGGTTTCGCCTTCACCTCGGGTCCCAACGGCTCGCCAAACCCCGGTGTCAATGTTGTCGCTGGCAAATCGAACGCTGCCATCCGTCAACATCACGTTCACACCACCGGTATGCATGCTTCGAGCAGAAATGATGGCGTGTTCGCCTGGCGTATCAGAAATCGCGGACCAGTTGCCGCAATCGAAGCCACGCCAGTTGGGTGTCGCAACATGGTTGTACATCGTGCCGGAATACGCAGCGAATGGCCACCCGTTTGAAAAATCACTGCCCGTCGCCCAGCGACCAAAGGTCGTGAAGTTGAAACTGCTGATGGTTGCCGGAGCATTCAAACAATCATTGAACATCGTGTCCGGGGCCAGCATTGTGTTCTGACGGTTCGGTGAAGTGATGATATCAGCCTTTGTGGGAACGTCGCTTGCTGCATTCCGCGCGGAACCTTTTGTACGTTCCGCAAACATCGCGGTATTGGACATGCCGTCAGTAAAGTCACGGTCTCCCAGAGACTGTCCTGCGGTAAATGCACCGTTGCCCAGACAGGAGAGAGACTTGCCGCCAACACTAATTGTCGCCGACTGATTGTTCTGTGACGTTGAATTCGCTGCACCCGCGTACGGCGTGTTTCCACCAAAGTTATACACGTAATTGTTTTCCGAGATGACTCGGCCCGTGTTCGCGTCGGACGGGCACAGGAACAGTCCAGCCGCATTGGCGTAGGCAGTATAATTCGGGTTGCTCGGAGTACCGCTGGTGGTCATGCGAGTCGAATTCGGTCCCGAGAAGTTGATCAGGTTGTAGATGTTCGCCTGTTCCATGTACGGCAGAATGAAGATGTGAACCGATCGATTTCCGGTCCAGACGTTGGCCGCGTTGCTCGAATAGCTGGTGTAGCTGGTGGAAACAGTCCCGCCAATCATCAGGTCTGGTAACAGACGCCCTGGCGGAAACTTGCTGTGAGTGGACAGGTAGTTGTGCAAACCCAGACCAATCTGCTTCAGATTGTTCTTGCACTGCGTTCTTCGAGCCGCTTCGCGTGCCTGCTGAACAGCCGGCAGAAGCAGGGCGACCAGAATTGCAATGATGGCGATCACCACCAGCAATTCAATCAATGTGAATCCTCGTTTCTGTTGTCTCATCGTCCTTCTCCGATTCCTCATGATGCGCAAAAAATCAGCAAAAAAGATCAATCCAATGACGGCAACAATCGTCCGCATTTCCTGCGCCGGTCTATCGTCCCGCACGTGAACGGACGGGCACATTGGATCCGATCCTAGGCATCCCGTCGCTTTCTGGCTGACCGCCTTGGCAATTTTTTCAAAGAATGCGCTGCGATCGAGATCTCGGCGATCCATTGTCCTGGTTCTGAAAAAAAGCGGCCTCAAAGACGGGTTGGCTCCGCCGCCTCGACTGTGCCCCGAACCCGCATGGCTGTGCCTAACAGGTAGGCACAAGTGCAAGACCAGGCACAGAGCGAGCCGACAAGCACAGCACCAAGCTCTTTGCGAAAGCTGGCCGGGTGACATTCCTGGCCATTTTGCGAGCCGCGTGGCACTGAAGTGAGTGTTCCGGTGGAACACTCAAGGCGAAGCGACCTACACTCCGGAAACCATTGGGCCGCATCAGGACCAACAGTGAACCATCAAGGCACGCGGAACGGAACAGCAGACACAACTCCCTTCATTCAGCGGATCTTCTCATGGCGGGAATCACGCCCTTCAACGTGGCAGCGATCGCGGTCGCCATGATCTGCGGTACAGGAACTGTGCCACGGGTCGATGGCCAGGGCCTAACAGCGACTTCGGCCAGAGATGTCGAGTGGCTCACTGACGTAACGACGGCACCGTCCTCACCGGTGCTCGAACAGCCCGGTACGCTCCGTCCCGTTCTGACAACGCGAGACGGCAACGAGGTGGGAACCGCCACAGAATGGCGAACGCTTCGAACAGAGATTCTGGACGACTGGACGGAATTCCTCGGTCCGATGCCGGCGGCACCAAAGTCCGGCTTTCAGGTCTTGAAAGAAACTGAGGAGGCGGGCTTCATTCGGCAATTGATCCAGTACGAAGCAGAACCGAATCAGTGGGTTCAAGCGTATTTGCTGATTCCAACTCGCCGTGAGCCAAACGACCAGAAACTCGCCGCCATCGTTGCGCTCCACCAGACGACAGAGGCCACGATCGATGAAATTGCCGGAGTGTCAGGACGAGACTCCATGCAGATTGGCCGCAAGCTGGCAGAGAAAGGGTTTGTTGTCATCTGCCCACGGTGCTTCCTCTGGCAGGATGCCGCAAGCCTGAACGACGCTGTCGGACAACACAGGAAACGACACCCAACGACCACGGGAATGGCGAAGATGCTCTACGATGCTCAGCGCGCGACCGACATCGTGGCTGGTCTTGATATCGTCGACCCAAATCGTATTGGAGCGATCGGGCATTCGCTGGGTGCCAAGGAAGTCCTCTATCTGGCGGCATTCGATGAACGTATCAAAGCGGCAGTGGCATCAGAAGGTGGCACCGGGTTCCGAACCACAAACTGGGAAGCATCGTGGTATCTGGGTGAAGCGATCCGTGCCCCGGAGTTTCCGCTGAATCATCACCAGCTTCTGGCACTCATTGCGCCGAGACCATTCCTGATTGTCGGTGGTGAAGCCGGCCCTGGAGCGGCAGACGGCGATCGCTCGTGGGTCCTGATCAATGCCGCGCTGCCTGCATGGAAGTTGTTCGGTTCACCCGCAAGACTCGGACTGCTCAACCATCATCAGGGACACAGCATCCCGGATGAAGCGTTTGTCAAAATGTCACAATGGTTAGAGACCTACCTCCAATAACCATCATGACTCATTGGTCATTCACCCGTTTGAGCACTTTAACGTAGATGACCTTGGAGTCACCTTCGGCGTAGAAATCCGGTAACTCGGCGGCTTTCAGATATTCGCAGCGTTCGTAAAAACTGCGTGTCGGCAGGTAGTCCGGCCGGCCAGAGGTTTCCACATAAATCCGCCGCCCTCCGGCGGCACCGATCAGCTGTTCGGTCAACAGCATTAACCAGCGTCCCAGGCCATGTCTTTGGTGCGACTTCAGCACCGCGATCCAGAACACATCATAACTGTCCGCCGTGCACGCAATGGGACCGTAGCAGGAGTAGGCAACCGGAACACCGTGCTGCTCCACGAACGCGAAGAAGTATCCTGATGCGTCGCCGCGGCGCAGTCGCTCCTGCACAAGCTCAACGGCGATATCCACCTCATACGAATGAAAGAAGCCCGTCGACTCCACGATCCTTCGGACACTGGCTTCGTCGCTCGGTACGGCATCGTAACGAAGAGTAAACTCTTCCGAGCCCAGCATGCACAAAAGGGGACGACCATCCCCGGAGGAACCGTCGTTCGATGCAGACACACTCATGGAGACTCGACCTGAGGTGAGTCCAGACGTCCCGGATAGCCATACAGCTCAAAGATCCACTTCAGCCGATCGTAGAGCATTTCCATGGTCGGCCGGTCCATCCGGAATGAGTTCTTTTTGTAGCTGGATAGCCCGGCCAGTTCCGCGCGGATCTTTGGCTCGACATCACTCCAGCCGGCCAGATTCAGGTCGGCATAGGTCTTTTCCATGCCGGCCAGAGGATCCTGCTCCAGGTCCTCAAAGCGAATCTCGCTCAGATTCCCAGGCGGGATCAAGCCCTTGGTTTCCTCGTAGGTTCTGATGCATTTCTCGTAGAAGAACAGAGCATCGTCGGAGCATGTTTCCAGTTGGGCCGGCCCAAGCGCGTTTTCAGTGAACATCGTCCGACGCAGGTGCATCGTCGACTGGTACACGGCATAGGGGTCGCGGTAGATGTAAACAAACTTCGCGTCCGGGAACATCTCCAGAAGAATCGGGATGCGATACGTATGGCTTGGCGACTTCATCACGATCGAGCGATTGGACCGGATCGTCAGCTTCTTCATCAGTTTCAGCAGTGAGTTCTTCCACGTCTCGCGTTCTTCCGTGGTCATCTCGCGAGGATCAAAGTAACGCTCGTAGACACTTCGACGATTGTGAAAGGCCAGCATCAGATACGGCGAGATTCCACAATCAAGGGCCAGAGCGATCTCATCTTCCTGCGGTGTCGACCAGTTGGTGGCGATGTTGTCCATCGGCCGAGTCTTCGGCAGGATAAACCGAGTGGCAGGAGCCACGATTTTCTCGGTGAGCAGGAAGTGGCCCGGAAACATGCACTGATAGAGATTCGGAAACGTTACGTTCGAATCGAGCGTGAGCAGATTGTGCAGCAGCGTCGTTCCACTGCGCCAATGCCCGAGAATGAAGATCGGCGGATGTTCAATCTTTGTCGCAGCAACTCGCCGCCCAAACAACAACGACTCAATTCCATTCTCCACGCTGTTGATAACTCCGGTCGCTGCGATCGAAAGAAGTCGCGGCGAATACCGAATTCCGGTATCGGGCCGAAGTTTCATCATGCGCAGAAAGCCACCGAAAGAGAGTCCGTGCCACATGCACAGGAATCCCTGCCGTGAAATTTTCACGGTGCTCGGCGAATCCGATCGAACCGCCTGCACTGGTTTTTCGTGAGTTATCGACATCGTTGACATTACGGGCCTGCCTCTGTGCACAAACAAGGAGGTACTCCAGTCTGGATATCGGAGTACCTTGAAGCAGAACCGCGACCCATTGCGGCTAATGTGCCCCACCAGTCCCCACCGGTGTGGCAAAATCGCTTTTGTCCGCACGAAAGGCAGACCAGAAGTGAAGTTTGAACCGACCGACAGCGAGAGGGAAATGAGTTTTGTCCTTATCGCCATGTTTTCGAAAACCAGTAGAGCCGTCAGGATCGTCAAAGTGGATCAAAAGTGGCCAGCGATGCCGCCCGCGACCATGGCACCGAATGAGTGAACTCCACTGCGTCCACGGAGAGTTCTGGCGTGCATTGCGGGCCGCTGATTCGCCGCAACCAATTGAGACCGTGGAGAGCATTGCTCCACCAATTCTGTTTCGCTGAGTCGTATGAACCTGATGACACTCTGCGAACATCAGCACAGAGTATTTCCAGTGTTTTTACGAGAATTTCGATCATGAACGCCGGCGCTCGACTGGCTAAGCCTGGCCGATCGACGTGCCCGCCTCACCAAATTTTAAAATGCCAAAAATCGCGCATCTCAAGGCGCCGTCTTGGTCTGCGACAAGTGACTTTGCAAATCCCGAAAGGTTCCTTCAACAGTCCGCTTGACGGGGGGCGCCAGACGGCTAAATTGCCCGCCAGTGGTGGCTCGTGGGGAAAAGTGGGGAGCCGTGTGGATCCCTGACGATTTCGTGAGCCATCTGGTTTGAGCGAATTCGATGGCACTGACGGGAACCTTTGAGCGGACGGTGGATGACAAGCTGCGGCTTGCGATTCCACGACAGATGCGAGAAGGATTTCGTGATGGTGACTCGGAGGAGTTGTATTTGGCTCCGGGAAACGAGGGCTGCTTGTCTTTGTATTCACTGCAGGGTTTCGAAGCTTTTGCAGCAAAGATGGCCAGCGTCTCAACGGGCCGAGTGGAAGTGAGAAATTTTCTTCGTTTGTATTACTCGCAGGCGGAACGCGTGCAGGTAGACAAGCAGTCGCGGATACGGATACCAGAGCGACTGGCGAAGATGGCTGGATTACAGCACGACGTGATAGTGATCGGAGTTCATGACCACGTCGAAATCTGGGACAAGACACGGTGGGATTCGTTTCTTGCCCAAAACGCTTCTCAGTTTGATGCACTCACAACGGAAGCACTGGACCTGACATCTCCTTTTGGTGGTCAGACTAAGTCCAGTGGTGCAGGCTGAAAGCAGTGAGCATTCCATGGAAGGAATGCTCAATCAGGAGGTCAGGCGGACCAACTGCCGTCTTGACCTCGACAACGTCAGAATTTGCCGCGGCTTACCGGGCTTAGCGGAGTTCGACGATAACAGGGAAGTGATTCGTCCTGGGGACGGCCTGAACAAGGTCGCAGCCGTCTGCCTCCCGCGACCGAAATGGATGTCGGTAGGAGGCAGGCGGCTGTGTTCCCTGGGAAACCAGATTGCCTCGGCCCGCTTTGGCCGCCCATCACAGCCGATTCGCCCCAGGCTGAACAAAACTGAGTACTGACTCATTAACAAAGCGCCACCTGCCCATGCATTCGCTTCGGCAGAAGATTCTCCGTCGGAAACTGCAGCCACCCTTTGCATCTGACGTGTGAATAGCAGCAAAAATCCTGCGGGATTGAAGACACGGCCCACGGCCCCCTCGGAATCAGGGGACCGTTCTGAACGAATCCGTCAAGATCTTGATCCCGCACGGAAAAGAAGTTCCTGAATTACGGGAACAATTTAGGCTTTTTTTCCAACACATGGGATTGACAGTGCGATGTTACACGCTCATCTTACCGATTTATTCCACAAAACTGTCGAAATGGTGAGCACACCTGAGGGCATCTGTTCAGGCATGCAAATCGTGTTTCCGTTTTTCAGGAATAGCGATTGGCTGTGTTTCCATTGCAATTTTTTGTTTTCTTTCTAGTTCTGACAGGAGAGGTCCCATGAGAACAGTGGCAAGAACTCGATCAGCTTTTACGCTTATCGAGTTGCTGGTGGTGATTGCGATTATCGCAATCCTTGTTGCACTGCTGCTTCCGGCAGTTCAGCAGGCACGTGAAGCGGCAAGAAGAACACAGTGCAAGAACAACCTGAAACAGATTGGTCTTGCGATCCACAACTACCATGACGTTTACGGTCAGTTCCCGCTGACGATTTTCAACACTGACCCAGCACAGGGGTTGACCTGGAGCGACGGCACGAAGGGTTCACATCTCGTCCGTATTCTTCCCTACATCGAGCAGGCCAATATTTTTCAGGCCTTGAACTTCAGCACGATGGTCCCATGGGGAACCGATGGAAATGCATCGACGAATACCAACTTCGAAATGCAGCGAGAATCCTATCCGGGTGGACGCCGCATTAAGGACATTGTGTTGCCGGCCTTCATTTGCCCATCTGATGCCAGCGCAAAGCAGGGCGGATGGAGCGCCAAGACAAATTATGTCATGAGCATGGGCAACCAGCGAATGGATACTGCACCGTGGCAGGGCTGCACGACCTATCAAGATCACATCATGAATACCAATTCTCATTGGGGACATGGAAACACAGAGAACCCAGCGTGGGTTTCTGGGATCATTTCCCGATTTAACTGGGCTGCAAATATTGCTCAGATTACTGACGGAACTTCGAACGTGATTCTTGCCGGCGAGATTCGCCCAAACTGCGGCGACCATACAAACAACGGCTGGTTTCATTTTAACGCGACTTGGGTAGCGACAACGGCTCCAATCAACTTCCCGATCAATTGTTACAACGAAGCTCCGGTAGCAACACCTTCAAACCCACCAGGCTGCAACGCTGCAGACAACTGGACAACAAGTCAGGGGTTCAAGTCTCGCCATACCGGCGGTGCACAGTTTGTCCTTTGTGACGGCGCTGTGAAGTTCATTTCTGAAAACATCGATTATCGAACATATCAGCGTCTCGGTGACCGCCGTGACGCTCAGGTGATTGGTGAATACTAATCCTTTGTTCGAAGTCTAGTTGTTTTAAATCGGAATGCCGCTTGCCCTGTTGCAGCGGCATTCTCCATTTGCAATGTTTCCGTTGCCAATCAAAGGGGCTTGTGATGCGTCGAACGCAGTTAATTCATGGGATGCTGCTGACCTTGATTTGTTCGCTCGGCTGTTCCGGATCCAGCGGTTCACCCGAATTGGTTCCCGTTTCGGGAACTGTGTTGTATAAGGGGGCTCCAGTTGAAGGTGCGCTCGTGAGTTTTCACCACGAAAAGGCACCAAGACTTGCCTCCGGAGTGACCGACAAGGAAGGCAAGTTTGTTCTCACCATGCTGGAAAACGGTGACGGCGCGATGCCCGGGACAAATTTGATCACCGTGACAAAAGGTGCTGCAGCACCCGCTGCGGCTCCTCCGAGTGCCGCGACGCCACCGAGTCCCGAAGATATCGCTAAGAAGATGGCTGAGATGACGGGTGGGAACGACCCAAGGAAGAAGAAGAAGGAAGAGGCTGGGGAGTTGCCGGCGAAGTATGGGGCACAGACAACAACCCCGCTTAAGGAAGAGATTTCAGCTACGAATAACAAAATCGCGATTCAACTCGCTGATTAAGCATCATCGATTGATCTGACACAAACACAGGGCACTCGGCCGGATCTATCGGTCGAGTGTTTTTTTTTGGAACAATTGCGATGAGTGAACGCCACTTCATCAAGAGCGGCCTGGCATTTCGCGGGTTGGTTGTTTTTGGCCTGGTGATTGGATTATTGGTCGCTTTTTATTCACTGCGCAAACAGCCTTCAGCTCAGGACATCTGGAAGCAGGGGCTTGAGTTTCTGAGTCAGAGGGAGTTCTCAAAGACAATTGAGTCCATCGAAAGACTTCGGCAGCAAAACCCCGATTCCGACTACGCCGAACTGCTGGAAGCGGCCGTGTCGATTCGAACGGGATCACCGGATCAGGGTCTGCGGCGGCTCTCAAGAATGAATGTCGAAGGGCCTCGAAGACGAGAGATCCTGCTCCTTTCCGGAGAGGCGCTTTATCAATTGAACATGCTCGCAGAAGCGAGAGGGACCTTAGTGCAATTGGTCTCAGAGGACCCGGATTCTGTCGACGGGCATCGCTGGCTGTCGAGCATTTGGTATGACCTTGGCGCGAATGCTCAGGCAATCCACCATCTGACTGAAGTCACGCGGCTGGATAAGGATGACTATCGACCACACTGGCTGATGGGAGTCATGTATCGCGACTTCGAGAACTTTCCAGAGTCGATTCGCCACCTGGAAGCGGCATGGGTTCGGAAACCACCGCAGGGAGTTCGAAACGATATTGGTGTCTTTCTTTCCCGGAGTCTGCAGGCGGAGCATCAGTACGAGAAAGCTCTGAGTTATCTTCAATCCTGCGATCCAATCCCCGATGTTCTGGTCGAGAAGTCCAAAGCCCTTTTCAATTTGACCAGAACTCAGGAAGCAGAGGAAATCCTGCAGCAATGCGAGGTGCCGACGGATGATCAGTCCGGCAGCGAATACTTCCTGACATTCGGTGATGTCCTTGAAGCCAGAGGGGATCAAAAGGGAGCACTTGGGAAGTACGAGGAAGGCGTTGCGAAGTTCCCTCACAACGAAGATCTTCAGTACCGACTTGCCACTATTCTGAAAGCACTGGGTGAGTCAGAACGAGCGACCGTCGAGATGGCGAAGTGGGAGAAGAAGAACGCACTAAAGAATCGACTTGTGGAACTCAACAAGGTTGCGGCCGAACAGCCCGATAATGCTCAGGTCAGATTCGAACTTTCCGACATCTGTGAACAAATGCAGCGTCCAGCGCTGGCTAACATGTGGAAGGCCGCAGCCGAAGCTTGCAAAAAGACGAAACCAGCCACAGAGAATGCCATTCCATCAGCCTCTGACGCGAATCAGCGAGACTGACCAGACCGCAACTCCGCCAGCTTTTGACGATGAAACTGCAACTGCAGTTTCTCGGTTTCTGACAGTGATGATCGAGTCTCATAGAATGTCGCGATCATCTCATGTGCTCGTTCACACGAAGGATTCTTGTCCAGGATTCCCTGAAGGACAACGATCCCGTCAGAAGGGTCACGGTGACGCAGAAGCAGTTCGCCGACCCGCAGACGCACGGACTCATTTCCCGGATCATTAGCAAACCTGGATTCCAGTTCATCCAACTCCTGAAGTGCTTCTCTCCGTTCTGCCATGCTCTGAAAAGTCTTCTCGGCCGCCGGATCGTCTGTTGCTCGCTGTGATTGGGCCAGCATGAAGAGTGCATCATCCGCCCAGGGACGAAGGCTCAGAGCAGTTGCGAGAACATTCTTTGCCTCAGCATACTCAGCCTCTTCAAATAACGACTGCCCGAGCGCAATCTGGAGATCGGCGTCAGCCGGAAAACGAACTGCGCCGCCTCGAAGCAGAGCGACAGCCTCTTGAGAGTTTCCGGCAATCTTGAGGCAGGTGGCTAAGCCCACGACGGCACGTGCTCCAAACTCAGAGTCACTCTGCAGGTTCCGAAAAAGCTCTTCGGCCTCTTCCGGGCGACGAGCGTCAAGAAGAAGCTCTGCAAGATAAATGGCCGGATCGGACCAGCCTGGATTCAAGGTCAGGCTCTGCCGAAAATCCTGTTCGGCCTTCGCCAGTTGCTGGCGATGAAGGAACACGCGGCCGCGGACATACCAGCCGAAGGCATCCTCCGGAGCGTCACTCAACAGGCCATTGATCA
>CAZIGZ010000042.1:0-1360 GCA_964538835.1 uncultured Chitinophaga sp.
GACACGAAGGAAAAGCGATGGCGAAATCTGATGCAGATTCCCGGCGGTGACACGGTCATCGTTGCGGCGAATTCTGTGAACTGCGGACCGTTTCTGAAAGACAACTGGTTTGCCGTTGCCGAGTCCTTCGATGTTCGGATGCGGGGGCAGAATTCCGGGTGGACATGCCGAGTTCTTGGGCCGTCTGTTGTTCGGCTTGCTCAACCGGATCATCAGGGGCTGCAGATTCTGTCGGGACGACTGATTCTGACCGCTGATCCTCAGGCGGCATGGGATGACCAGAGGAAGCCGGAGTTTCGTCTGCAGACAGGTCTCCAGACGACGACCATTACACTGGAATCCGCAACGACGCGAATTGCGGTGGATGCAACCGTACGCAGCAGCGCGCCGGCGGGGGAACGAGCGGCCGTGGCGGATGAGTCGGATTCAAGACTGCTGCTGCCACTGGCCAGCGACCTTGGTGTCCGGGTTGCTGTCATTGAAGGAGCCGCTCAGATCAAAACGGCGAGTGCGGAACAGGCTGTGACTGTTCAGCGAGGCAGCCAGGCAACATGGCAGATGCTGGAGATGAGTGCGCTGACTGCCTTCGCTGTCGATGCGTCACCTCCGGTGGCAAGTCTGCCGGCGTGGACGCTGGCTGATCCTGCGGACGATGCTCCTGAAGCTGCGGCTGTGAAGAGCCGGCTCATTGATTCTCTGGCCGGCGTTGGCGATCCAGGCGATCTGGTGGCACCGCTGCTGAAGGAACGAAATCCGCAGATTGGAGTTCAGGCAGCGCGAGTCCTGTCTGTGACTCGCAACGTCGAGCACCTCTCAGCAGCTCTCTTCGAAACTCTGGATGAAACAGTTCATCGGGTGGCGATCGATGGGCTTTCCGAGATCGCACTTAGCTCGCCGGAAGGAAGAGCGGCCATACAGAGGGCCATCGAAACTCGTCTTCCTATGGCTGAAGTAGAACCAACAATGGAACTGCTGATGGGTCTCTCAGAAACTCAGAAGCACGATGCAAACGTGGCACGGAACCTGATGGACCTTCTGGCAAACGAACGGCTTGCCACAAGGACTTTGGCCATCTATCGCATGGAGCAGGCCACAGGCGATCGCCTGGGCTTTCATCCCGACGCCGAGGCGTCTCGACGCCGCGAGGCGATTCGGCGCTGGCAGAAGTACCTCGATCGAAATAACGGACAGCTCCTGCCATAGACTGACAAGAGCCTCATTCACGCGCGTACTGGCGATCCGCCACAAATCGCTGGCCCCGGAACAAAGCCGGGGTGGGGCGACCTGATGGCTGGCAGGCTTCCTGGCGTTCGCACACCCAGTGCTATTCTTCCTTCAGAAGTTTCTTGTAACGCTTCTG
>CAZIGZ010000042.1:1370-42682 GCA_964538835.1 uncultured Chitinophaga sp.
TGCCACCTTCGGGCCCACAACCGCGGCGCAGTAGGGGTTATCGCCGTTCTGTGCAAAGTAGTCCTGATGATAGTCTTCAGCCGGGTAGAAGATCTTGAGTTCTTCGATCGTGGTGACGATCGGGTTATCGAAGTCACCAGACTTGTCGAGCTGAGCAATCATTTTCTCCGTGGCTTCTTTCTGAGCGGCATCGTGGAAGAAGACAGCGGAGCGATACTGAGTTCCGACGTCGGCCCCCTGACGGTTCT
Organism: uncultured Chitinophaga sp.; assembly: GCA_964538835.1. Classification (GTDB taxonomy): domain Bacteria; phylum Planctomycetota; class Planctomycetia; order Planctomycetales; family Planctomycetaceae; genus SXXK01. The sequence goes on from CAZIGZ010000042.1 coordinate 1,619, forward strand.
TTGTCGTTGGGTCGTGCGTATAGAAGAACACATCGAGCAGCTGCTCGTACGTAATTACCGCAGGATCATAGGTGATCTGAACCACTTCAGCATGACCAGTCAGCCCGGAGCAGACTTCTTTGTAAGTCGGGTTCTTCGTCGTGCCGCCAGTGTATCCGCTGACGACTTTTGTAACGCCCTTGAGCCGCAGAAAGACGGCTTCCGTACACCAGAAACAGCCGCCGCCAAATGTTGCTACTGCCTGTTTCGGTTCAGACTTTGTTTTTTCGTCGGCGGTTGTCATGGCCTGATTTCTCCTGAGAGTCGTCCGTGCAAAAGACTGGTTCGTTCCGAGTATTGTAGCGCAGAATCGACGGGAGCCAACTGAGTCAGCGGATTCTGATCCCGTGAACGGCGATCATCGGTCAGGATCCTGCGCTGGTTTCGCCGGGAGCATTCCACAGGCGGCCAGGAAGACATTCTGGAATTCCGGATCAGGAATCAGGCAGGGATGCTTGTATTGTTCCTGACTTCCGCCTGAACGGCGAGTTCTGTTGAAGTGCAGACAATCCCATGCCTCGTCCGGAAGAACCTGAATCCGCAGCGGCTGCAGTCGCGATGTGGCACGCTTCTCACGGTACTCCTCGTTCTGCTGGCGAAGGTTCTGCTCAACGTGATCCGCGAGTCGGTTCCAGTCCGCTCCGGACTTTGCCGTGGCCACCGGCTTCACGTACAGAACATATCCCGGCGGGGTGCCCCAGGAAGGGGTGATGGTAAACAATCTCGTGTGCAGCCCGGTCTGAGCTTCTGCCTGTCGAACACTTTCGACGACCTGAGACTCCGCCAGCTTTTCACCGGTGATGCTGGAAATATGGGCGCCTTTGTGGCGAAACTCCAGCAGCGGAGTCGTGCCGTGATGTCCGACACAGCGAACCACATCACGAATGTTATATCGATAAAGACCCGAGCTGGTGGTCAGCAGAATGAAGTACTCCCGGCCTTCCTGGAGTTCATGGGCTTCCAGAACGACCGGTTGAGTGGACTCACTTTCTTCCACGGGAAGGAATTCGAAGAAGTGAGTTTCCACTTCCAGCACACCACACGGGTTGTTGTCTTCAATCGGAAGGGTCATACGGCCTTCACTGGCATGCAGACCATGATCGCGAACCGGAAGACCGTGGCACACTTCCTGAAGTCGCCGAATGTAGGCGGCACAGCTTCCTCCGCACCAGACTCCCAGAAGTTTCATCCATGGCCAGCAGGCCGTCGGCAACAGAGAGCCGTGTGTCTTCAGAATCTGCTCCAGTTCTTTTGCACGAACCGGATCGGGGCGAAGCTTTCGTGCAGAAAGAACATTGGGACCGGCGTCAGCTATCGAAGTCCAGCCCCCATCGCGAATCTCCTTGATCAGCAAGTCTGCTTCGGCAGTTGCCTGTTCCAGCATCTGAAGCAGCGTGCTCGGATTTGCCGTAATCATCATCCCGACCAGTGGATCCTGAAGTGCGAGTCGCAGGATCATGTGGCGTTTGACCGAGGGACTCTGCACATCCAGCATCGACGGAGGAACCGAGTACAATGTGCGGACGATCGGGTTCTGCATGGATGCCACAAGGCCGCTGATGTTGCCGCAGGGTGTGCCATCCTTGCTGGTGAACCGCCGATGGCTGCTGGCGACCTGAACGATGTTGAGTTCCGGGAGATGTTCATGTTCGGAATAGGCTCCGATGCCCCAGATCTGCCAACCGCGGCGATAGTCGCTCAGGAATCGACTGGTCACCGGAATCAGGCGTGACTCTGCAGTCGTCCCGCTGGTCACGGCGAACATCATCAGTCGATTCTTCGTGCCAAGCAACGCCTCGTGGTCGCCTTCGGCAACACGATCGACATACGGGCGCACCAGTTCATAGTCGGCAATCGGGATCCGATTGCGAAACTCATTCAGGCTCATCCCGGGATGAAGACCGAAGTCCCGACAAAATGCTGAACCCGCATTGAGCCTCAGCAGATCCTGCAGAAGACGCTGCTGAGCATCACGACAGGATGTCCTGGCCGTCTGAAGGAACGCCTCCCTCGCTGCGCGGATTCTCCGTCGAAGAGGAAATCCTGCGAGAGACCGCAGCTTGTAGGCCAAGGGAATCGGTTTCATCTCTTTGCTACCAGCCGGCAGGCTTTCCGTGTTTGCGAGGATCGCTGCCTCCCTGCAGTCCGCTGTCCGTTCTTGCCGTGCCCTGAGTCGCAGCGAGCGAAGAGGCCGCTTCGACCTTGTGTCCAATCTCGATCATCCGAGCTCCGACGGCAGACTTCAGTGCGGGTTCCATCAGGAGCTCATTCGGAGACCACTGATGATGAAATCTTGGCGAAGATACCGCGGCCTGCGGGGGCATGTTGAAGATTGTCTGATTCAACAGGTTCTGAAGGGTTGCCGTGATGATGCGCGGACCTCCGGACGCTCCGGCCGACACGATGGCTCGCCCGTCCTTCACCAGGATTGTTGGTGTCATGCTGCTGAGTGGTCGCTTGCCGGGTTCAATCACATTGGCCGCGCTTTGTATGAGTCCAAAGGCGTTTGGCTTTCCGGGATCTGCGGCGAAGTCATCCATCTGGTTGTTCATCAGAATTCCATAGTCCGGCACAACGACAAAGCTTCCAAACGTCAGGTTGATCGTCTCGGTACAGGCCACGCTATTGCCATCGGCATCCATCACGGAAAAATGACTCGTACCGGCATCGTCTTTCGAAAAGAACCGGCCGTATTCTTCGGGCTTCAAAGTCTTCTCCAGCGAAACTCTGTCCGCGATCTTTTTCGCGTAGTCAGAACTCAGAAGCCTGTCGACCGGGACCTGAACGAAATCCGTATCACCCAGATACTCCGCACGATCGGCGAATGAGTGCTTCAGAACTTCCGTGACGAGCTGGACATACTCCGGGGAGTTATGCCCCAGTTCCCGAAGCGATTTCTGATGGGCGGCTTCCCACTGACTAAGGCTCTGCAATGATTCGAGCAAAGCGATTCCGCCACTGGAAGGCGGGGGCATCGTAACGACCGTCGCCCCGTGGAATTCAGCGGTCAACGCCGCTCGCTCTGTGGGCTTGTAACCGGAAAGATCTTCCGGCTTCATGTGCCCGTGTTCCAGATTCACGGTCGCAACGATCGATGCGGCAACCTCGCCTTCATAGAAGCCCCTGGCTCCATGCTGTGCGATCAACTCCAGAGTTCGCAGCTGTGGGGAATGAAATCGATCACCAATCTTCCACGGCTTTCCGTCATTCAGATACCCATGGAGAAGTCCGGCAAATCGCTTTTCATACCCCTCGTGTCGACGCAGTTTCTGCAGTGTTGAGCTTTGAACTTCGATGTCATGCTCATCGATCGGCACGCCGTTCCGACAATACTCAATCGCCGGCTGTACCAAGGTTGCAATCGGCAGCGTTCCATAGTGTTCCGCCGCGTAGCAAAGCCCGGCCACGGTCCCCGGAACACCGCTCGCCAGACCGCCCCTGACACTGAGTGGTTCAGGGAATTTCGCGTCGCTGGCACCTCCGAACATCTCAGCGCTCACGCCTGAAGGTGCCCGTTCGCGATAGTCCAGAGCAATCGACTTTCCGGCCTTCGCATCCCAGATCACCATGAATCCACCGCCGCCAATGCCGCAGCTTGCCGGGCGAACCACCGACAAAGCAAAGGACGTCGCAACGGCGGCATCAACCACGTTGCCCCCCTGTCGCAACATACGTGCGCCGGCTTCGCTGGCGAGTTCATGATCTGCTGCAACCACGCCACGCGAAAACAACGCGTCGTCTGCTGCCAAATGCTGGCTGCAGACGGAGCTGCTGAAGACAACGATGACAATGGCCATCGCCAAACGAACGCAGCCGCGTTGTGATTCCATCGCCATACGGCAATGATGCACCCAGGAATGTCGAACCATCGAAGCGTGCCCTGAAATCCTGAAGATCACAAAACTGTCAGCTCGCCTTCACGAAAAGCTGAACCGGTGAGTTTCGATCAGATGATTCCCAGTTCCTTGCCCACTTCCCTGAACGCGTTGACGGCTTGTTCGAGTTGTTCGCGAGTATGTGCGGCGGACATCTGGGTTCGAATGCGTGCTTCACCTCGAGGAACGACCGGGAACGAAAATCCCACGACATAGATTCCTCGATTCAACAGTGCGTCGGCCATGCGGGTTGCCAGTGCAGCATCGCCAATCATCACCGGTGCGATCGGGTGTGTGCCAGGAAGTACGCGGAAACCGGCCGCTGTCATTTCCGTGCGGAAGTACTGAGTATTCTCCACGAGCTGCTGACGAAGCTGCGCGGAACCGCTGATCAGGTCGAGTGCTTTCACGGAGGCCGCGGCGATTGGCGGTGCCAGTGTGTTGGAAAAGAGGTACGGGCGAGAACGCTGTCGCAGAAGATCGATCAGGGGCTTTCGGCCGCTGGTATATCCGCCGCTTGCTCCTCCCAGCGCTTTGCCGAGTGTTCCTGTAATGATGTCGATTCGCTCAGCCACTCCAAAATGTTCCGGAGTGCCTCGGCCGTTCGGCCCCGTGAATCCGACAGCATGGGAATCATCCACCATAATGGCTGCATCGTACTTGTCCGCCAGCTCGCAGATGGCCGGAAGATTCGCCAGATATCCATCCATGGAGAACACACCATCGGTGGCAATCAGGCGATTTCGACAGCCCGTGGCCGCCTGCAGCTGAGCCTCGAGGTCTGCCATATCATTATTGCGGTATCGAAATCGCTGCGCTTTGCAGAGTCGAACACCGTCAATGATGCTGGCGTGGTTCAGCTGGTCGGAAATGATGGCGTCCTGATCTCCCAGCAGTGTTTCAAACAGACCTCCGTTGGCATCAAAGCAGGAGCTGTAGAGAATCGTATCGTCGGTTCCCAGGAACGAACTGATGCGAGTTTCCAATGTGCGATGAATGGTCTGAGTTCCGCAGATGAAGCGGACAGACGCCATTCCATATCCCCATCGATCCAGCGCTTCGTGAGCGGCCTTGATGATGTCCGGATGGTCCGCGAGCCCCAGATAATTGTTCGCACACAGATTGATCACTTCGCGCTGATCGGCGAGACGGATGTCCGTGTCCTGCGGAGAATCAATCGTTCGTTCTGCCTTGAAGAGCCCCTGTGAACGAATCGAATCCAGCTCTGCGGCTGCGTGCGCCATTAACCCGGTCATGAAATCGTGTCCTGTATGCGGGCTCATGGCCCGGAATCGTTTTCTGTCGATGATCCTGCGAACTGAGGCCGCCCGGAATGCGGATCGCCACTGAATCGCCAGGGTTTACCACCATCTGCAGTTTGTACCACATGTCACCTGTTTGCGACACTCTCCGGAAGTGCCCGCGACGAGTCGAGAATGACGCTCGGCGGATCACCTGGGAGTCAGCAGAAGACTCGCAAGAATCAGTGAAATCACCGCCAGCAACATCAATGCGGACAGGATGCTGCCCACAATGGCGACAGCTCTTGAGCGTCGGGGAATCACGATTCCCGTGAGGCAGAGAATTACGGCCACGACGTTGGTCATGACGGCAACAGCCCCCACAAGCAGCAGTCGAGTCAGTGCCGGAGCGTTGGTACGCAGTTCATCCAGCTCAGCCCGAGTCGACGGGAGGCGAACCAGCATCTGATGAAGCACTTCGTACAGGATGGCAGCAATAACGATGAACACGATGCCAAGCCACGCGACAAAATTCACGGGCTCGGTCAGCGGCGTCCCCTCTGTTTCGGGCTGAGAATTGGGATTTGACATACTCTGTCTCCTCAACCACGTCCGATGTAAAGCTGTTCGCTGGGAAGAACAACCGCATCAAGGAAGTTGACACCGTCCGGCATTGTCAGCATCGTCATCGCGGCGCGAACAATGCAATCCACGGACATCATGGGTTCGTGATCCGATGTCAGTCCCGAATTTTCACGTCGCTCCACAAGCACGTTGCCGGGGTGTAGACAGCTGACCGTAATTCCATGCGAGCGGCCTTCCAGAGCCGTCGCGTGAGTGAGCCCCTGAACCCCAAACTTGGCCGCCGTGTAAGGCGCGGAGTTCAGGCGAGGACGTTGAGCGGAAATGGAGCCGATGTTCAGCACACGCCCGCGACGCTGCGGCTTCATCCTGCGAAAGGCTTCTCGTGTACACAAAAAGGAGCCGGTCAGGCACGAGCCGACCACGTTGTTCCATGCTTCGAAGGTCAGATCTTCCAGCGGCCCGCCATCAAAAGCACCTGCGTTATTGACCAGAATACCAATGGGGCCGAACGCCGCATCTACGACTGCAAACAAGGATTGCACGTCAGTCTCGCTGGACACATCACACGGGATCGCCAGCAGGTCATTGCCAAACTGCTCCAGACGCTCAGCCGCCTTCCGGAGCTTCTCTGCTGACCGTGCACAGATGGCAACACGGCATCCCGCTTCCAGTAACGCTTCCGCAATTCCAAAGCCGATGCCCGTTGAGGCACCTGTGACAACGGCTACGGTCTGATTGAGATCGGTCGACATCGCGCTGCTGCCCTGAATGGAATGCGTCTGGCCCGCCTGTGACTGCGGGATGGTGGCAGCGATCGAGGACCACCGCAATCAGGTGTCCTCGCGGAAGACGGTTTTCCGATTTCCGCGAGGACCGTGCAAATGCCAACTAACAACAGGGCTGCGGCGGCAGCGCTGTTCGTGTCATCAGATCACGATCGAGGACTTCTGGCTGGCCAGCTGGAGCATAAAGTCCTGCAATCGAGCGGCCATTTCATTTCCGTTCGGAGCAAGACCGGCCTGGATCATGGCGTTGGCATGCATCTGTCGACCGCAGTCCTGGATGAATCGGTGGTTGTCACTGTTGCCTGAAAGCTCCGCCAGACGTCGGACAAGCTGGCTGTTCGGATTCAACTCCAGAATCATCTTCTGCATTTCGAAGTCCGGAGTGTTCATCCGCAGGACTCGCTGCATCGTCGTGCTCATCGATCCCTGAGCATTCACGAGACAGCAGGCACTTTCGGTCAGTCGTTCGGACTTGCGAACATCCTGCACCTGTTCTCCCAGAGCATCCTTAAGGAGTGTCACGAGCGAATCAAAGTTGGCTGGCATGCCTTCCTGCTTTGCTTCCTCTGACTTGGATTCGTCCTTCTTTTCGTCCTCTGTTTCCGGTGGCAACTTCAAATCAGCAGCGTCGATCGAAAGGATCTGCTTTCCTTTGAATTCACGAAGGTATGACAGAACGTATTCGTCCGCCGGATCCGTCAGCACAAGGACTTCCAGATTTCGCTTGCGGAAGACTTCCAGATTCGGGTCACGCAGGACCGAATCCTGATCGCCGCCGCACGCGTAGTAAATCTGTTCCTGACCTTCCTTCGCACGTTCAACGTACTCTTCAAGCGACACCAACTCGGTCGTGCCCAGTGCGTGAGTCGAAGCGAATCGGAGCAATGCGGAAATGCGTTCGCGATTGTCGAAGTCGTTCGTAATGCCTTCACGCAGGATCACTCCGAACTCACGATAGAACTTGAAGTAGGACTCTTTCTGCTCAGAAGCGAAGATGTCGAGGTGATCGAGGACCTTGCGAGTAATCACCTTCTGCATCTTGCGGAAGACCGTGTTGTCCTGCAGGGCTTCGCGAGACACATTCAGCGGCAGGTCGGCGGAATCGACAATGCCGCGCAGGAATCGCAGGTAGTCCGGCAGAAGGTCTCGGTTGTCGTTCTGCACCAGAATACGTTTTGCACACAGATGCAGGCCATGGTCAGCACGGCCGAAGCCCATGCGTTCCAGATTGCTTTCGGGGCAGTACAGAATACTGTGAAACTGGAACGGAGAATCCGCCGACAGGTGCAGATGCCACAGAGGCTTCTGGCCGGGGAAGTGCGTCAGATACTCATAGAAGTTCTGATACTGCTCATCAGAAACGCTGCTCTTCGGCTCCAGCCAGATCGGAGGCTGGTTATTGATATGTTCGCCTTCCACGAAAATGGCGTGAGGAACGAACGTGGAGTACTTTCGCAGGATGTACTTCAGACGAACAGGTTCCGTGAATTCGTCCATTCCTTCCTTCAGATGCAGGTGAATGGCCGTGCCGCGTTCAACATTCTCCGACACAGGAGTGACGGTGAAGGAACCATCGCCTGTCGACTCCCAGCGCCAGCCTGTTTCCTCTTTGTGACTGCGAGTCACCACTTCAACTCGATCGGCCAGCATGAACGCGGAATAGAAGCCAACCCCGAACTGTCCGATCAGCGACAGGTCCGCTGACTGATCGCCCGTACCTTTCGCCTGCTTCAGGAACTCGAGCGATCCGCTGCGAGCGATCGTTCCGAGATTCGCCACGACCTCGTCCTGAGTCATGCCGATTCCGTTGTCGCGAATGATCAGAATTCGTTCGTCCTTTTTGGGCTCAATCGTGATCTTCAGATCGTCGGAAGTCTTCTGACCGGATGTCAGACTGATGTATCGAAACTTGTCCAGCGCGTCGGACGCATTGGAAACAAGCTCGCGGATCGTGATCTCACGATTCTGATAGAGCGAATGAGACAGAAGATGCAGGAGTTGCTTGATTTCTGCCTGAAACGAATACTGCTGTTTCGCGGTTTCGGTGCTCATCTCAAAGTCCTTCCAACGGCATGGAATGATTCAGTTTGCGTCGACACGTCCGGCAGGAATTTGGCCGGTTAACCCTCTGCCTGAAAATGGCCGATCGGCCAAAATGGCAGGGCCCTTTGACAGGCCCATCCACAATGCAAACGCTATTCCAGAGCGGCGGCAGGATCGCGGTAACGCCCAATCAGGTTCAGCCTGAGGCGCCCTGGGGCCGCTGTCTATCTGGATTCCAACCGTCGAGGCTTTGCGTTCGCCGAGCAGTTTTCAGGGATGTGGTGGGCTGTTACTGTCCCGTTGACGTCGTTTACTGGGTGCTTCACCGATGTTTCCGGTCTGCCTGAACGAATCAAAATCAAAGGGCCAATCGATGCGATGCCATGTGGTCAACTGCTGTTTTCTTTTCGTTCTTTGGCTGACGCTTGAGGTGTCATTTGCTTCGAATGGCACGGCTCAGGATCTGCCCAGAAGTCTGCCGGAGACACAGGGGACTTCGTCCGCACAGCTCCATGCCTTTGTGGACGCTCTGGATGGTCTGAACGGACTGCACAGCGTGATGGTTGTGCGGCATGGCCATGTCGTTGCAGAAGGCTGGTGGGCTCCATATCGACCGGAGTTTCGGCACTCGCTGTTTTCGCTGAGCAAGAGCTTTACTTCAACGGCTGTCGGGCTGGCTCAGGCCGAGGGGAAGTTGAGCATTCATGATCCCGTCATTCAGTACTTCCCGGAAGATATCCCGGAGAACCCATCGACAAACCTGAAGGCGATGCGAGTCAGTGACTTGCTTCGAATGTCGACAGGGCATCAGTCGGAACCAGGACGCTCGGAGAGTGAAGCGTGGACTCGCACGTTTCTTCATCATCCGGTTCCGTTCAAGCCAGGGACTCATTTTGTCTACAACACGTGTGCCACCTACATGCAGTCGGCTGTCGTGCAGAAAGCCACAAGCCAGAACCTGATGGAATACCTGACGCCTCGATTGTTTGAACCGCTCGGGATTGAAGGGCCAACCTGGGAAATGAGTCCTCAGGGAATTTCCACCGGCGGATACGGGCTGAGTGTTCGAACGGAAGACATCGCAAAGTTCGGGCAGCTGTATCTTCAAAAGGGGAAGTGGCATGGGAAGCAGCTGGTTCCGGAGTCATGGATTGACGAAGCCACGAAGCTCCAGACTTCCAACGGAAGCGATCCGGAAAGTGACTGGGATCAGGGATATGGTTATCAGTTCTGGCGATGTCGGAATGGTGCCTACCGTGGCGACGGAGCGTTTGGTCAGTACTGCATCGTGTTGCCTGAACAGGATGCGGTTGTTTCGATCACCAGTGGCATCGGCAACATGCAGTCTGTTTTGAACGTTGTCTGGGACAAACTTCTGCCGGCATTCCATGCAGATCCTTTGCCTCCCGCTGACGCTGAGGCTCACCGCCTTCGCGACCGCATGAAGAGTCTGGCCATCGCAGTGCCGGGCAAGCTGGGAATTCCCCCCGAAGGTCTTTCCGGCGTGTATTCGTTTTCTGACAATCCGATGAAGCTCAGGACAGTCGAGCTGGGGAATGCGACTCATGATTCCATCACGCTTCATTTGAACTTCGACGGAAAAGACCAGGCGGCCGAGTTTGGAATCGGCCAATGGAAACTCACAAAGCTGTCCTGGGGCGCAGTGCCGGAGATTCCAGTGGCAACAGCCGCCACCTGGGAGGGCTCAACACTGGTCACCAGAGTCTGTTTCGTTGAGACCCCTTTTATTGTGACCGCACGCTGGAGATTTGACGGAGACACTGTCGTGCTGTCGCAGGAATCCAACGTGGCATTCGGCCCCGTCAGGAAGGACGATGTCGTTGGGAAAAGGAGTCCTGCGGCAGCCAGTTCGAATGCCAAATAGCGACAATTGCGGGACAGGAAATCGTCGTCGGTTTTCAAACGGTCACTGGAACTGTAGACTTTCGCCTGTGTGCGAATCGGCTCATTTTTGACTCGAGGGACGAGCAAATTCGGGCCTTTGACCCACGCAGAACGGCATCGGATCCTGGGGATCTGATCGCATTCGGGCTGATCAAACTTATAGCTATTCTTCGTACCGCATATCGAAATTGGGGAATTTCGAGGATTCGGCTCGAAGCTGAAGTTGATGACATGAATCCTCCTGTGTCCTCGTCTCCGGAACTTTCCATCGATCCGCATAAGGTGATTCGAGCATTGCAGCCGTCCACTGTTGAGGGGCAGACTGACGATGAGCCACGCCTCAAGTTTCGTCGTTCCAACCGCACTGCGTCATTGACCGGAGTTTGCATTCGATCTATCGGCTCCTTCGTGCCGACTCGAGTTGTCACCAACGAAGAACTGGAACAGCGATACGGCTTTGAAGAAGGCTGGGTCAAGCGTCGTACCGGAATTCTACAGCGTCGATTTGCGGCCGATGGTGAATCCACAAGCGATCTCGCCGTGGAAGCGGCCCGGCGTGCACTGACGGCTGCTCAACTGACTCCGGCCGACATTGATCTTCTGGTGGTGGGAACCTTTACGCCGGACTACACCTGCCCTTCGACCGCGTGTCTCGTGCAGGACAAACTGGGGCTGGACGCTCCAGCGATGGATATTCAGGCCGCTTGTTCCGGGTTCATGTATGCTCTTGCCACCGGAGCACAGTTTGTCGCCACCGGAAATGCTCAGCGAGCCCTGGTGATTGGTGCGGACATCAACAGTCGTATCGTTCGGCCCAGTGATCAGCGAACCGCACCGCTCTTTGGTGATGGTGCTGGTGCAGTGATTGTCGAACAGGGTGAACGCGACCAGGGCCTTGTCTGCTACCAACTGGGTGCCGACGGGGCGGGCGGTTGCATGCTGGATCGTCCTGCCGGTGGTGCATCCATGCCGCTGACTCCGGAGCGAGTGGCAGCCGGAGAACACTTCCTGCAGATGGATGGCCGAAATGTCTTTAAGTGGGCCATTCAGGCTGTGACAGAATCCATCACCACGGTTCTGGAAAAGGCAGGCTACACGACGGACGACGTTTCACTGTTTGTCCTGCACCAGGCCAACATCCGCATTATCGACCATGCGATGAAGGTGTTGAATATTCCAAAGAGCAAGGTCTACAACAATCTCGACAAGGTAGGCAACACTTCGGCAGCCTCCATCCCGCTGGCATTGGACGAAGCCTACCATCAGGGCCGAATTGCCCGCGGCGACCTCGTCATGATGTGCGGCTTCGGTGCTGGCCTGACCTGGGGCACTGGACTCTTCCGCTGGTAAGTTGCTGTCTCCCGGCACTTCAGCGGAGTCGGAAGAGGGCAAAGCAACATGGCCCGTTCGAGTGTTTTCTGGCTTTGCATGATTCTGATCTCGGCAGCGGCTCTGGCTTTTGCTGTCCACAACTATCAGTCAGGTCGTCAATGGGAACGAACCCGGCTGGAAGCGCGACAGAAGCAATTCAACGCCGTCAAGCAGGGTGACACATCCGCGCTGGTCGTGGATTCGCGTTTGCTGCCCATGCTGGCCGACGATGCCGACTGCCGCAGGTTGTTGACGTCGTTGACATTTGCCACCACGGAAATCGATTCCGTCGATGCGCTGCAGGTTGCAAAGCTCGCCAATGTCACTTCCATGACCTTCTATTGCACCAAAGGAACCAAAGACCTGCTTCTTGCAGCGCGATCTCTGCCTTTGACGGAACTTTCTTTTGAGGGACCTGATCTGAAGCCCGATTCCTATCTGATGCTGAAGCACTTTCCGCATTTGAAGCGAGTACGATTTGAGCAGGTGATGGATGATGCCTTGATCGACCGCCTGAAAATGGAAATGCCCGGCGTGACGATTGATGTACCGCACCCAGCCTCAGAACAGGATGTGGCGAAGTAACAGCCGCCTCGCCGGTCACGACAAACTTCCTGAACCGTTTCCGTGAAGCGTCGCGGCGACATTCAGTCAGAAGACTTGAGGACAGACATCAGCACTCATCAACACATCATCGCACGTACAGAAACTCACTGGAGTTCAGCAGGATGTGGCACAGGTCGACAAGGGCTGCTTGAGCCGAGGTTTGAGCAGGCTTGTCTCCGGACGACATGAGCAGCTGTCGGTGATGTGCTGAAGAATCGGTCAGGACTCCGGGGACCGATTCAAACTTCCAGTGAGCCAGTGTCTCCGGAAGGATCGTGTCTCGATTCAGAAGCAGCTCTTCAACCGCCAGCGTCTTTGCCGTCCAGCGAACATCATCGATCAGGCCATCGAACAGTGAGTCCGCAGATCCCTGGCGGTAGCCGAGCGTCAAAGGCAGGTCATTTGTCAGCGGTTCGCAAATCTCATGGGGCACCACCGCGGTCTGCATCGGCTCATCGTCGTTGGCAAGATTCTTCAGATAGAACACGACTTCGCCGGGGCCATCCGCGGTCGCAAGTTTGACCGTGAAGGCGGCAAAGTAAGGCGTGTTCAGTTCAACGTGCTGATCGGAAAACAATGCGGCTTCCTTCAACTCGCCTTTCGTCGTCTTTCCAAACAACTGAAGGACCAGTGTCTGTGGTTTTCGACGTGAGGCTTTTCCGGTGACTCCAAAGGCCCAGCCAGGAGTTGCAGCGCGTCCGTCCCAGTTCGCGGCGACCGTACGAACAGCTCCGGTGTCCTGAATCGAGCGAATCTGAAAACAGGCTTCCATGGAAAACTGCGATAGCGGCATCGATGCCGTCGCTTCCGTGCTCATTCGAGCCGGTTTCTCCTGAGGATTAACCAGGATGGCCTGACCATCACGATGCGGAAGCCGACCAATCGGAAAGTCGCCGCCGGTTTGCTGAGCAGCCCTTTCGGCAACCATCAGTTCGGACTGCTGCTGCAGGAATGACCGAGCCTCATCGATCTCCGCAGCGGTCGGCCTTCGCCCAAAAGTTCTCATCCAAAGTTGCTCAAAATCCGGTTCGGCATTCGGCGACATCTGCACAGCCGCGGCCAGTTGTGTCGCATGGTTCAGCATCAGCTGACTGTTGAACAGCAGCAGCGACTGAACAGGCGAAGTCGTCGTATCGCGCGAGGACGTGCTGTTGAAGAACAGGGGAAGGTCGAACACGTCCAGAAGTGAATCTCGCTCATTCCGCATGACGCGAAGATAGATCGATCGTCGCGGAACATCTGATTGAACTCCCGGGCCGCCAGCCTGAGGATTCAACTGACCCGACGCCATCAGAATGGCATCGCGAATCTGCTCCGCGTCCAGACGTCGAACGTTGGCTCGCCAGTAGAGACGGTTTTGCGGATCAATGAGCTGATAGTCCGCCAGCTGAGGATGCTCCGACGACTGACGATAAGTGGCAGAGGTCACGATTAATCGATGCAGATCTTTCAGACGCCAGCCCTGAGCAACGAAACGGCGTGACAGCCAGTCCAGCAGCTCCGGATGTGTCGGTGGTCCGCCGAGCGTCCCGAAGTCGCTGGCATTCTGAGCAAGTCCGCGACCAAAGTGGGCCTGCCAGACACGGTTCACCATGACTCGTGCCGTCAGTGGATTTTCCGGTGACGTCAGCCAACGAGCCAGCGCCGAACGACGGCCGGTGGTGCGTCCGTTTTCCGGTGGCTGGATTGCCAGCGGCGACGGGTCTAAGATCGAGAGGACTCCCGGCCCGGTGACTTCCTTCTTCTTTGGAATCCGAGTTTCCGGGGCAGCCGATCCGATGTCCGTGACCACCATGGCGGTTGGCATTGAGGCCGGTTTGAGTGAATCCAATTTGGCCAGTTCGCGGCGCAACTCCAGCAGACGCTCCTTTTCCGCTCCTTTGATACGGTTTTCGAGCCCGTCGTATTCGTAGTCGATCTGTCGGTAGGCAAGTTCGTAAACCTGCTTGTCACCCGGCGGCAGTGATTCAAAATCCGATTTCAGAAGTGCCTGAATATCAGCCGGGAATTTCTCGATCGCATCTTTCTTAGCGATGTCTCGCCAGGGGCTTTCGATCTCCGCAATCTTTGCTCGAACATCGGCAGTGGCCTCTTCCCACTTCGCCATTTGTTCCTGCCACGCCTGTTGTTCTGCAGTCGACGCTATCACCGTTTTGTCCAGCGGACGAATCGGTTCGAAGAAAGCTCGAAGCCGGTAGTAGTCCTTTTGCAAAATCGGATCAAATTTGTGATCGTGACACCGAGCGCACTGCATACCGACTCCCAGGAAGACGTCACCAGTCGTGTCGGTCACTTCATTCAGAATCAGATCCCACTGCCCGCGAGCATCCCGATTGTTGTACTCATAAATCCAGTGCCGCAGATATCCGGTCGCAATCAATGCGTCCGGGTTGTCCGGGAACAACTCATCACCGGCCAATTGTTCCTGGACGAATCGGTCATACGGTTTGTCCTGATTCAGTGAGCGAATCACATAGTCGCGGTACCGCCATGAGTCCGGGCGATAGTGGTCGATCCGGTAGCCATCGGAATCTGCGTACCGAACAACATCCAGCCAGTGTCGAGCCCAGCGTTCGCCGTACTGAGGACTGTTCAGCATCCGGTCGACAAGTTTCTCCCACGCGTCCGGGCCTGGATCGTTCTGGAATTCGACAATCTGTTGCTGAGTCGGCGGCAGGCCGAGCAGGTCGAACGAGAGTCGACGAATCAGCGTCAGACGGTCGGCTTCAGGAGCTGGCGTGAGGCCCTCCTTTGCCATTGAAGCGGCAACAAACAGATCGATCTCATTTCGCGCCCAGACTTTTGTCGCCGCGTCGGCGGCTGGTGGAGCGGTCTCCTTCAATGGCTGCAGTGCCCACCACGCACGATCGTCCTCATCGAACCCCTTCTTCACGGTGGCTTGCGGGATGTCCGACGCGTTCGGCCATGGAGCACCACGACGGACCCATTCTTCAAGCAGGCGAACCGACTCGGCAGGCAACTTTCCATCCGGCGGCATTTCGAACGACTCATACCGCACGGCCTGAATCAGCAGGCTTTCCTCTGGCTTTCCCGGCACAATGGCCGCGCCGGATTCGCCGCCGCTCAGGAGGCTGGCCGGAGAGTCGACTCGCAGCTGTCCCTTCTGCTTTTCATCCGAGTGGCACGAATAACAATGCTCGGCCAGGAGCGGTCGAATATGCAATTCGAAGAATTTCACATCATCGGGCGATGGTTCTTGGGCAACGATCTTCTCATCCGCATTCGCTGATGAAGAAGAAAGCAACACGACGGCCAGCAGAGTCAGAAGGAAAAATCTCATCACCATGATTCCGACAACGTTCAGGTGGGATAGAACCAAAAGGTCCCGAGTCTTGCAGTTGGCTTGCACGTCGATCTATTTGACGAACTGGAATTCTCGCGCATTCAATATCGCCCAGATCACGTCTTCCCAGGCCTGCTGCGGGTTCTGGTAATCCCCCAGTCGCTCCGCGATGAACTTCACTTCTGACTCTGTCGCACGGCGTCCCAGTGACGCGACGTACAGCTCCTGAACTTTCTCTTCGACTGGTCGATCTTTCTCACGAGCAAACCGAGCGGCACGACCCTGACCGCTCTGCAGTCGTCCCTGCACATCATTCGAATTCAGCAGATGCAGCGACTGTGACAGGTTGGCTTCCGGTGACCGCTCACATTCGCAGGCGCTCTCCGCTTCCGGCTTTCCGAACACCTGAAGGAAGTAATTGTTGAAGCCATTGTCGGGCAGCTGCACTGCGGTTGTTCCCTGAGGAATGGAACCGAAGTTGGAAGGAGTTTCCGCGACAGCATTCACAGCATCATAAAGGACTTCGGCGGTAAGGCGGCGAGGATAGAAGCTGGAGAAGTTCTGAATGTCCGCTCGATTTGCGTCTGTCGGTTCAGAGCTCAGCTGATAAACGCTCGACTTGCAGATCGTGCGAACCAGATCCTTGAGATCAAACTTGTGATCCAGAAAGTGTTTCGACATCGCGTCGAGAAGTTCCGGATTGGATGGCGGATTGGTGACTCGCAGATCATCTTCCGGATCCACGATGCCTCGCCCCAGAAAGTGCTTCCAGTAGCGATTGACGAGAGCCTTTGCAAAGAAGGGATTCTCGGGTGCGGCCATCCAGTCAACCAGATACTGACGAGCATCGTCGTAGGGCGAAATATCAAGCGGCTGTCCTCCGAGGCCCGTCGGCTTGACGTCTTCCTGTGAGCGAGGATTTCGCGACTTCGGAGCCTGAGCTTTCACGAACACCATGTCCGGCTGGTTGTTCTGCTGATTGAAGCGAGAACTCTTCAGGCCAACCTGCGAAAAGAAGGCTTCAAAGCCGTAGTAATCCTGCTGACTCCATCGTTCGAACGGATGATGATGGCACTTGGCACAGGCCAGACGCATTCCCAAGAACAACTGCGCCACGTCTTCCATCTGTTGAGTCGACGTCGTCACTTCGCGATACCATGCGACGGGCGGATGAGTTTCCGCGTCGCCAGTGGCCGTCAGCACGCCGCGGACAAACTGATCGTACGGCATGTTTTCACGCAGCGCTCGGCGAATCCATCCGTGGAATTTGAACGTGTACTGGATGTCATTTCCATTGCGTCGCTTGTTGCGAAGCACGGCCGCCCATTTGTTCGCGAAGTAATCCGCATAGCCCGGGCTGTCTACCAGACGATCGACCAGTCGATCACGTTTGTCTGTACTCTGGTCGGCCAGAAACTGTTCCACTTCTGTCACGGTGGGAACTCGCCCCGCGATGTCGATCGTGGCTCGGCGGATGAACGTCGCATCGTCGCACAAAGGAGCCGGCGGAATGCCAAGCTGTTTCAGCTTTGCAAAGACAAGCTGATCAATGAAGTTCTTCTCGGGCGGAGTCTGTTCGACAGGTAAGCCCTGCGGAATGACGGCTCGAAAGACACCGACCTGTCCCTGAAACCTCACCATGATCGCGACTTCACCTGGAACATCTTCGACAGTGACGCGTCCAGATGCGGTTGACACGGCCATCTCCGGATGATTCGCTTCATAGGAAGCCAGTCGAGTCACATCGCGTGTTGATCCATCACTGTAGTGCGCGACCACGGAAAGCTGCTGTCGGGACTTGAAATTCATTTCTCGCACAGCGGGCACAGCTTCGATTCGCTGAAGAACCGGATCCGATTCCGAACCGTATGGCATCCCCTGCTGAATCCATCGGCTGATCAGATCAGATTCGTAGGACCCCGGCGACATTCTCTGGCCACCACCATGAGGCAGGACATTGGCAGCCTTTTGAAGCAACAGACTGAATTCCGGGTCTGCTGGAAAAACGCGACGGCCGCGATCTTCATGCACCAGAAACTCGTAGTCCTCCTGAGGATAGAAGCCGAGCAGCGACAGTTTGAAGCCGTTTTGTCCGTCGGCCTTGCCGTGACAACCGCCAGCGTTACATCCCAGCTTCGTGAAGATCGGCACGATTTCGTTTTCAAAGTTGATCGGCAACTCTTCTGCACAGCGAACCGTTGTCAAAGCGATGTCGACCTTCTGGCCACCTGGCTCAGTCGCTGTAACGGTGATGCTGCCATCTGTTGCTGGGATGACCAGACCATCCTGGCCAACAGTCACGACCTCCGGCTTGTCGACACTGTAGGTGACCTCATGAGTCACATCGTGACGCTGGCCGCTGCTGTAGACGCCAGTGACGATCAGTTGCTTGCGGGCATTTCGACCGACAAGTGACGTCGGACCACCCGTCTCAAATTCAAGCCGTACGAGACTCCCTTTCGGGCCAAGCCCTGGAGGCTCGGCCTTCACCGACGCGGATGTCAAAAGCGTAAGCGTGAAGGCCAGAATCATCGTGATTCCGAGCATGTTTCGAGATGACTGAGCCACTGGGATCTCCCTGAGTAAGCATCGTTCTCAACTCTTCAGACGCATCGTCTGCGACACATCTGTACAGATTGTGGCAGGATTGGACAGGACATTCAATAAGGAATCATCCTCCAGCCCTCCGCGGCGCGATCCTGAAACGGACGTAGGTCCACGGTGCTTTTCCATTGGTAGACGCGAAAATCAGGTGTGACCTGTCAGCCAGTTTCCGCCTTCTTCACACACCTGGACGCAGCGTCATGCACAACCCTGCTGCGATCCAATGACGCTTTGTTGAGCAACTCGATGGTTCCCGGATGAGTCGGGTCGATTGCTGCGGCCGTTAACACCACAGCTCTTCGGATTTTGGCATCCGGATCATTGAAGCGCTGGTGAACTCGTTCGATCGCGGGCAGTGCTTTCCTGCCGATAAACGCCAATGTTCGCATCGCCTCTCTGCAACACCCTGGGTCCGACAGTACGGATGCCAGGGGTTCGACACTGACTTCCGGCACCTCGTGTGCAATAGCCCCCAGCGTCAGGACTGCCATTTGTCTTGTGATTGGCGCCGGTGATTGAATCAGTGTCGCAACGCTCGAAGCAGCGGCAACTGCAGGCGTTCCAATGCGGAAGAGGCCGCGCAGTGCTTCATCGATGATCAGCGGATCCTGGCTCTTGAGCAATTTCTCCAGCTGCGGGACAACCTGCTCGGCATCAGGTCTCGACCATCGGCAACGATAGAGCACCGCCCAGTTATCGGCGTTCAGACGATCAATGATCGCTTGTTCGACGTTGCTCATAAATTTCAGTGGGCGAGGATACTCATCGCCACGAGACTATCGCTGGCGGCTCGGAGTGTCTCCCTGGAATGGCCGGGCGGAATGCGCAAGCAGAATCAGGAAGAAGATCATAATAATCAGATCCGGGAGGGTCATTGAACGACTGACGTGCGTCGGTCATGTTCGAAGTGCGGGGTGGGGATCTCGATGAAGCCCAGGCTGGACTTCAGCATCGCGTGGACTCGGTCTGCGAGACGTGCCGGAGAAAAGGGTTTCTGCAGCCACGCCATGCGATCAGGGTCCAGCCGGTTCGGCATGGTTCGATCTCGACTGTAGCCGCTGACAAACAGTATTTTCATTTCGGGACGTTGTTCCAGAAGTCGTTCGGCCAACTGCCAGCCATTCATTTCAGGCATCATCACATCGGTGACCAGGATGCTGATGGCTTCTTCGGTCTCAGCCGCCAGCTGGATCGCTTCCGGGCCGCTTGCGGCGGACAGGACTCGATACCCCTGACGCTGCAGAATCTGTCGACTCAGTTCGCGAACCGCTGTTTCATCTTCCACGAGGAGAATTGTGGCAGCCCCAAGTGCCATGCTGGGTACGAGCTGGGGAGTGGCAGGTTCTGGTGCGACGGCATCAACAGCGGGAAAGCGAATCTCAAACGTCGTTCCCTGTTGTGGCTGACTCTGCACACTGATCGTACCGTGGTTCTGAGTGACAATACCGTACACTACGGCAAGCCCAAGTCCTGTTCCTTTGCCGATGACCTTCGTCGTATAGAACGGCTCGAAAATTCGGTTCATCGTCTCGACCGACATTCCATGCCCTGTGTCACTGACACGCAGGACAACCTGACGACTCAAATCTGACGACACTTCTTCATTGGTTTGAATCACAATCAGCCCGCCTTCGGGCATGGCATCGCGGGCGTTCGTGGCCAGATTGATCAGCACCTGGGTCATCTGGCCCGGATCGGCAACGACATTGCTCATCTCCGGACGCAGCATAAAGACCAGCTGGATGTTTTCTCGGACAAGCCCCTGCAGCAGGGGCTCTGCTTTCTGGATCACAGAATTCAGATTGAGGACCACAGGCTTCAAGACACTTTGCCGACTGAACGCCAACAGCTGTCGAGTCAGCTCCGCAGCACGCTCGCTGGCGGTCAGCATCGTGTCGAGAGTCGCACGAGACGGATCCTCTTCCGGCATTGAGAGCTTCAGCAGTTCGCAGTATCCGGAGATGACAGTGAGATAGTTGTTGAAGTCGTGAGCGGCACCTCCGGCAAGTTGTCCGATCGCTTCCAGTTTTTGTGACTGACGTAACTGCTCTTCCAGTCGGCGACGTTCGCTGAGGTCATGGATCAGAGCAACAAAGTGGTCGATGGATCCATCGCGGCGACGAACGGCCCGAGCGGCAATGTCCGCATGAATGACTTCTCCATCGCTGCGAATGAATCGCTTTTCCATTGAATAGGATTCAATTTCGCCTCGAACAACTCGATCAAACTGTGCGACATCGGCCGCAAGATCATTCGGATGAGTGAGTTGAGCCCACGTCATGCTTCGAAGCTGTTTTGGCGAGTAACCAAGGATTTCGCAGAGCTTGTCGTTGAATTCGATCCATCCCTTGCGTGGCGAAGTGATGGCCATTCCGATCAGTCCAAGTTCGAAGTAACCGCGGAATCGTGCCTCACTCTGCTTGATCGCCTGTTCGTTCTTCTTCTGGTCCGTAATGTCGAGATGGCAGCCAATGAGACGGCGAGGCTTTCCGCTCGTGTCTTCGACAAGATGTCCGTAAGCATGAATCCACTTCCAGCGACCACTCTTGTGTCGCATCCGAAACTCAACTTCGTAGGTCGGAATCCTGCCGTTGATGTAGTCGTCAACAACCTTCAGTGTCGGTTGGAGGTCATCAGGATGGCAGCGACTCCGCCATTCTTCGAAGTGATCCTGAATTTCCCACGGCTCATATCCAAGCTGCGCTTTCCATTCGGCGGAGTAAGTCACGGAGTTCGTTTGCAGATCCCAGTCCCATAGACCAATGCTGGCAGAGCGAACTGCCAGTTGAAGCCGATTTGCAATGACGGACAACTCTGCCTGGGTCCCCTTCAGCTCCGAAAAAATTGCTCCGAGGATCAACCCGGTCATGCCAACGATCGCAAGATAGAAATGGAGACTTGCGAGGCCTCGTTGTGTCCCGGTATCACTGAACGGGCCGTTTCCAAAGTGTGTTCCAAGTGCGGCAAAGGTGGCCGTAAACAGCAGCACGGAGGCCACTCCTGGCTGGCCAAATCGCAGTGCCGCCCAGGCGATCAGCGGGAAAATGGCATACGCCAGTGGTCCCTCGAGATTCGCTGACACACTATTGCCATACGTGATGATTCCCAGGAGAAGAACGGTGGCCAGCAGACTGCCAAATTCAAGTGATCTCTCCGGTTCGGGACGACGCAGGTCGTGAAAGGGAATTGTCAGAAGTAATGGCGAGATAATCAGGATTCCCATCGCGTCGCCAAACCACCAGACGAACACTGCTTCCAGAAATTCGCCGGTCGGAATCATCGAATGAAGCAACAGCCCCAATCCACCCAGAATGCAGCCTGGAAGCGGACTGAGCATCACGCCTCGAACAGCGAAGTGCAGCACATCTCGAAGTCTGTTGAGTCGTGGAGCGGTTCCCAGAAATTCTTGGAGCATCACATAGCCAAGCCACGCTTCGAGCGAATTTCCGATGGCGGTTGTGATCGCGAAAGTAATCGGAGCCCCGGTCAGCGAGTTGGCAATGAAAGCTCCCATGATGATTGCCGGCAGCATCCGACTTCCGAACAGTATCATTGCGGCCAGAGCAATTCCGGAAGGTGGCCAGACGAGTGTGACGTTCTTGGCGTACGATGCCAGCTGAAGACCCAGCTGCGCACTGACGACATACGCCGCGGTGATGCCTGCGACGGCGGGAAGGTTGTATTTGCGAAGTGTCTCAATCATGGAGGAAGCGGTTCGCGAAGACGAAGCAGAGAGCGTCTCCGAAAACCAGGCAGGGTCCGCCTGGGTGAAGAGCCGCGTCAGAGATGCATCGAAACATTTGTCGAGCAGTTCCTCATGGGGATTTACCATCCCTTTTGAGCGGTCACGCGACCAGATTCTGTCGTGTCAGGTTTTTCAGGGCATTCCTTCCGGCGTTGTTGCTGTTGATCAACGGCGAGCGGCTGTTTCTGCCGAATCTTCACGGGCCGAATGACCCTGGCGAGTCGGGCCTTTGGAACGCTGATAGCCCCAGCACAAAACTCAAAGTCCCTTGCGTTCGCGATATTCGAGCTGGCCCTGCCAGCCCAGTTTTCTATGGAGCGTGCCGTAGTAGCTATGGCCGGCCAGTCGCACCAGCTTAAGAGTTGGCGCGGCCTTGCGTACGACGATGAAATCGCGGGATTCCAGCGGACGACTGATCTGTCCATCAATGACGATGCGAACTCCGGCCGGGGCGTCTTTCACGGAGAGTCGGAACGTCCGATCCGCAGAATCCACGATCGGGCGAACGGTCAGCGTGTGTGGGCAAATAGGAGTGATCACGAAAGCTCTGAGATCCTGACGCAGGATTGGTCCGCCTGCTGACAGGTTATGAGCCGTGGAACCCACCGGAGTACTGACAATCAGGCCGTCGCAACTGAAGGTTGTCACAAACTCTTCATCAATTCGCAGACTGATATCAAGCATTTTGAGTGAACCGGCAGAGTTCACGGTGACTTCGTTTAACCCAAGGTCGCGAATGACAGTCCCATCTTCACAGTGATGCGAACACTCGAACATCAGGTGTTCAACGATGGAAAACTGGCCGCTTTGCAGCAGAGGAATGCCGGCACGAAATTCGGCGGGGCTGAGGTCGGTCAAAAATCCAAGGCGGCCCATGTTGACGCCGAGGATTGGCAATTGGCGCTTTCCCAGCTGCCGACATCCTCGCAGGATACTTCCATCACCGCCCAGGACGACCACCATGTCGGCCGCCAGGTCTTCCGGAATGGAATCGCTGGCCGAGAACACTCCGGCTACCTGAACGCCCGTGAGACTGGCGAGGTGCTGACGCAGCTCCTGCCAGAGCATTTGAATATCCGCGCGGTCGCTGCCGGTCAGAACAATCAGGCGTAATGCGGGATCGGCCATGAAATCCATTCCTGTCAGCCACTGACGGCCGAGGGCATTGGGGGCATGTAAAGTATTCCTCGCTCGCCGCCGGGACGGCGTTCGTGGAACCGGGACCTCCGTATTCTGACATCGACTCCGACAGTCGAATCTGCAAAGCTGCACAAAATTCGGATTTTTCCTGAGCCGGTGAGGACGGACGGTCCGTCATTCGCCCGCTGAACTGCAGGTCTTCGATCGACTGTGAACGCCGCAAAAAGTCCGGGAGCAAGCTCATTATGTCCGCCGCCGCTCCGAATCCGCTGACAATATTGGTCACCGGAGCATCTGCCGGGATCGGTAAGATCACCTGTCAAAGACTCGCTGCTGGACGGCATCGGTTTGTGCTTGCCGCACGTTCTGAAGACAAACTCAGACTTCTGGCCTCTGAACTTCAGTCCGCTGGCTGCGAATGTCTGGTGGTGCCGACAGATGTCACGTCACCAGCCGCGCTCAGGCACCTGGTTGATGCTGCGGTGGAGCGATTTGGGCGAATTGATGTGCTGATCAACAATGCCGGCATCGAGTGTTTTGTTCCGTTTGCCGAACTGACCGATGAGGCCGTTCAGCAGACCATCGCCACAAATCTCACGTCGGCCATCCTGCTGACTCGAAATGTCGTGCCGGTGATGCAGAAGCATGAATTCGGTCGAATCATCAATATGGCCTCCATCGCCGGAAAACATGGTCCGGCCTACGGTGCTGTTTACGGTGCCACAAAGGCGGGCTTGATCGCGTTGACACAATCGCTTCGCGGCGAATTGATTCCACAGGGCATTTACTCCACGGCCATTTGTCCAGGATTTGCCACAAACGGGGGGATCTATGACGACATCGTCAAGGCAACCGGAAAGAAGGCTTCAATCCTCCTCGGTGGCACCTCTGCGGAGCGAGTGGCTGCTGCTGTTGAAAAGGCGATCCGGACGGCGCCTCCTGAGAAGATCCTGAACTTCCCGGCCCTGCGCCCGGTCTTCATCTTCCGTGATATCTTCCCAAGACTTGGTGAGAAGATCATTCTGCTGACCACGCTCAAGTTTCTTCGTCGAGCAGCCAATTGCCGCAAGCCCTGATCTGGGCCTGTCCATGACCACTGTTGCGGCTTTCCGATTGAAGCCTGCAATACTCCAAGGCCGCACAGCTGGAGGCAAAAACGGTGAGAGTCTTCGTCTATGGATCACTGAAACGAGGCTATGCCCTGCATCATCTGCTGGAGACGGCGACGTTCACAAGTTGCAGCACGACAGTGCCCCGGTACAGAATCTACGACCTTGGCAGCTATCCTGGTCTGATCGATGCGCCGGATGGTCTTGCGATCCACGGAGAAGTGTATGAGGTCACCGAAGACACTTTGAGAATTCTGGACGATGCTGAAGGTGTCTCGGACGGCTGGTATGCCCGCCGTCCCATTCACCTTCTGGGCGGCAATGATCAGCACGAAACCCATGCCTGGTTCTGGCTGAAGTCTGTCAGTGGCTGTCCGGATTGCGGCGACAGCTGGCCGCGAACTGGTCTGTGATCGACGGCCCGGCTCTACTCCGGCTTCGATTCGCTCAGCAGCGTCGCACGCTTGACGTAGTCCAATCGAGGAAACTCACGCTTCAGGTAGACGTTGCCAGTTTCTTTGATCAGTTGCTGGCTCGGGTCCTCACCGTACTCCGAGTTGATGTTATTGACGACGTGCAGCCCTTCAATCACTCTTCCGAACGGCGCGAAACCCATGGAATCCAGATTGGTGTTGTTGCCCAGGTTGACGAAGATCTGTGTCGTTCGAGTATCCGGGCCGGACGTCGCGAAGGAGAGGTAACCTCGTCGATTGTTCTGAGCGACCGGATCATCAAGGATCGTTTTGTCCCACTTCCTGGTTGTCTCCGGGTTTCCACTCAGCCCAAACTGCACCACGAATCCCGGAACGACGCGAAAGAAACCACTGTCGTTGTAGAAGCCGTCTTCCACCAGTTCCTTGAAACGATAGGCACCGCGAGGAGCCCAGGCGCGATTCACTTCGACGATAAAGTCGCCTGCCGTGGTTTCAAACTTGACGGTGTAGGTTCCTTCTTTCGGAACGTCATCAAGGCCGTCCGGAGAAGGAAGTGACGGGTCAGGCCCGAGTGTTGCCTTCGGAGTCTCGTCCGGGATCTCAAGGGACTTCGCCACTTCCTGAACGCTGTCCAATCCCCGCGGAACGCCAGGAACAGGCTCATTGTCTGTGCAGCCGCTTGTGAACGAGAACGCCAGCAGGCACATCAGCAGTGAAAATCGTCTTGAAGGCATGGCTTTGAGTGCGTACAGGGTGAAAAGTCGAATGAGTGTGCAGGACATGAACATACGCTTGTACTACGAGAGAGGACCATATTTCAAGAGCGCTGAAAGGGTCAATTCTCCCGACTTTTGCAGAATCTGCGAGACAATCGGACGAACTCACCAGATCGCTCAGGTCCTGTCTGGTCCCCGCTGCCGGACAACCGGATTCTAAGTCTTTTCAGAGGAATTCTGACGGCTCCGGACCGGCTTGAGACCAAAACCTCCCTATCATTTGACCCCCAGGAGCTGGCTCACGTTTACTCGGACACAATTGTCGCCATGAAAAATCACATCGCGTTCTTTCGACAGTTCCGATCACGGTTTGAAACCACCGGGGCGATTGCTCCCTCCAGCCGTTTTCTGGCCAATGCCATGACCAGTTATCTTCGAGATCGGTCGGAGGGGAAGCCGGTGCGCGTGCTGGAAATCGGACCGGGAACGGGGCCGGTCACGGATCGAATTGTCCGACTGATTCGCCCCGGTGATGTCTTTGATCTTGTCGAACTGAACGAGGAGTTTGTGCGAATCCTGAAGGAACGATTTGCATCCGAAGATGCATGGAAGACCGTCGCCGGGCAGTCCAATATCCACATGATGCCCATTCAGGATTTTCAGGCACCGGAAGCGTATGACTTTGTGATTTCCGGTCTGCCTCTGAATAACTTCCCGGCAGACCTCGTCAGGACCATCACCGATGCGTACTTCCGATTGCTGAAGCCAGGCGGCGTGCTGAGTTACTTCGAATACATGTATGTGAGGCCGATCCGCAAGAAGGTGACTCGGGGAGCCGACAAAGAGCGTATTGCTCGTATCGATGACATCCTGAGTGAACACTGTCGCCGCTGCCGAATTCGCCGCGACAACATCTGGTTCAATATTCCTCCGGCATGGGTTCAGCACCTGCAGAAGCCCATGGCCTGACGGCGGCTGAGAAGTGAGCCGGGCGATCCCGACGGCACACAACCGGCTCCTTCAGTACGTTCGCCAACTTGGCTTCGCTGCGAAGATCCGCGTTCATCCGCGGATCAATTCCAATACAGGTTTCGAGCCACGCAAATGGGGACCGATTCGACTGAATGATTGTGTGTTTTTAATGAGAACACACCCGGGTGTGGTGTGCCAAAACAGCACAGAGAATTCGGGAACTAGTAAATGCTACGGGTGTGCGGTGCTCATAAAAATCTGTTAAGGAGGGCTCAGGTGTTTCATGGAGGGAAACCCTCGCTTTTGAATCAGGTTCCCAAGGCACCACGTCATCGTGTTTTGCATCACTGGACTTTTTTTCACTGCTTCTCAGCGCTCCGACAAATGAAGCCATCATCGTCGACGACAACATGGATTTGGTCAATGGCACACCGGACTCCGTGAGCCTCCTCAGCAACCGGTGTGACGGCAATCAGTACGACGGCCGGCGGAGGCTTGTCGACAATTTCAGTCTCCGAGTCCCCCGGTTATTTTGGGACTGTCGGATGGAACACCACCAGTGTCGACGACTACGTTGAGTTTGGATTTTCAGTCTAGCCAGGCTATGTGGCGTCCATCATTCAAGTGTCGCTGAGCCTGTTGTCGAGTCCTCTTAGTCCCGGGTCTGTGGTGCTTTATCTGTCGACGAGTAACTTTAGAACAGCAATGCTCCCGAGTTTCATCACATTGGCTCCGAACACGATTACACCGTGGGTGGTCAACGTTTCCATTCCGTCCATTACGACTGCCGGAAAGCTTCGCGTCATGGAGATCGGGAATCAGGCTGCGAATGGAGATCCGCTGGGTACGGGCGGTCAGTCGATGCGCCCATTCAACACAGCCAGTACCAACATCAGCGACTCTGACGCGGTCAAACTTGCTTCTGTTCCCGAACCTTCACACGTTGGTTTCGTTACTGTCGTCGCGTTCGGATACTTGCGCCGACGAAAGACAGCGATTGTGACGAGGGCACCCTGAAGGACACTGGCTGGCACCTTGCAGGTGGCTCGAACACAAGCCGCAGGCTGGTCAGGGCGACAGCGGAGGTGTGCTGGTCGCCGATTCTGACGCCGCGGCCGGCGCTGGGGAGATTCGCTGCACGGGGAACGGAGGAAGTTCCTGCGAGTTGACTCCCGGAATCAATCCATCACGTGCGCGAGGAAGACTGCCAAGGCCAGGCAAAAACAATGCGGCGTCCAGTTCAAAGACCGCCGGGTTGATACTGGAAAGTTCGAAGCTTGTTGATTCCGCCCAGTCGGCATAGCGCCATGCCGCATCCGGCAGCAACTCAGCGCTGGTGTCTTCGCTGTCTCCCCGGTTCTGCCACAGTTGCTTCCACTGAGCAAAATCAATGCGTCTGGCCGAGTAATCCAGGGCCGATGATTCAATCAGCCAGAAGACGGAGTAGTTCTGATACAGGTTTGTAAACCCGTTCCATGTGACAAGTGATTCAATGTCTTCGAGGAACGAGCTTCCGTTGCCCTGCATCAATGGCTGATCCGGCTTAATCGATGTGAAGACCGACGCCTCACTGCGAATGGAAAGCCGCGGAAGAAGTCTTTGTGCCATTCCGGTCTGTCGACCGTCATTGTCGCTCATCTCGATGGCCGGCGCTCCATGCAGGCAGGTAACGTGGTCCAGAAACAGTTCGAGGGAGCCTCGCGACGGCTGCATGGAGGCATCGCCTCGGAGATCCAGCAGTCGTCCGCTCAAAGCAAGCCCGCACTTCGTCAGGCGAATCCGTCCGTGGGGCTGACATGCGACGCGAAAACCATCCGACTCCGCACGGCAAATGACTCGCGACAGAGAAATCTCCACCTCTTCACGCGCCACATCCACGGCCGTCGAAGATTCATCTGTCAGTTCGAAAAGAACGACTGGCTGAGCATCCGGGTTCCGACACTCAAGAGAGACGTTCTCCAGCTGAATCCGATTAGCTCCGGCGCAATGGAAGAGACACCATCGATCAGCATCGAGATCTTCGCGGACCACCAGACGAAGATCGACATCGCGGATACTGAGCGATGCCTGGTTTCGCAGGACGAACATTTGTCCCGGAGCGACGCTGCCTTCTGACACACCGTCGAATTCAAGTGTCGGGCGAAACCCGTCGGCGGCTCGAATCGTCAGGTTCGTTCCGATGATTCGGACAGGCGGTTGAGCCGGCAGGTCATCGGGATAACCATTGTAACGCAGCAGAATCAGATCTCCCGACTTAGCCTCAGACACCGCGGCCTTCAGCGTCCTGAATGAGAGTGATGATCCATCTGAACGCTGAAGTACGAAGGGGCCGACTTGCTCCGATGGAGTCACCGTTGCCGGCTTTGCTCCTGTGGAATTCGATTCGATGTTAAACTGCAGCATTGAAGGCGTCAGGGGCCCATAAATCGGGACCAGAGCTAACTCGGGCTGACTCCACTTCAGCTCAGACGCTGCGGAAACGGTGCTGCCATTTTCCGTAGCCGTCGAGGTGCCGGAAGCGGACTGGGAGACGTCCGGAGCATCACCATTCGCAGACCCTGGACTCATCGTTCCCGGGCCATCGACAAGGGAGTTGGAATACTCTTCCGGGCGGACCTGTTTCCAGTTCTCCTCATCGCCGCCCCCGGATGCCACGGGCTCCTTCGGCGACTGGTGAATGAAGACAGCGGTCAGGCAAATCAGCAGGACGGATGCAAAGACCCAAACCGCGCCGAGTGGTTGTCCGGACGCGGTCTTTGGAACCTTCTTCCAGACAATGCCTTCGGCAGGAACACTCTGCAGACCCAGCATGCCGGCCATTCGAATCAGATCATTCAGCAACTGACCGGCTGCCTGGTATCGCTGCTCCGGATTGTTGGCCATCATTTTCTTCATGATGGCGGCAAGCTCTGCCGGAACTTTTGCGTTGATGGAACGAGGATCCGGCGGCGACTTCCCCTGATGATCCAGCAGCTTCTGGAGGGCTGTTCCATCAGGATAGGGAGGCTGGCCGGTCAGCATGTGATACATCGTACAACCCAGCGAATAGATGTCGCTGCGGACATCGGCGTTGCGAGGATCCCGCGCTTGTTCGGGTGCGATGTAATCGAATGTGCCAAGTGTCGTTCCGGCAACGGTGATATCACCGATGGAGTCTGTTGTATCGCGGCGAGCCAGTCCGAGGTCGACCACTTTGACCCGGCCGCTCTCCGTCAGCATGATGTTCGATGGCTTAATGTCGCGATGGACGATACCAGCCGCAGCGATGTGATTGAGGGCCAGCGTGACCTGGATCGCGTAGTTGACTGTTTCTGCCGTGGTGAGTCGCCCGCGTTCGACGATCAGATCACGAATCGTTCTGCCGCTCGCAAACTCATAGGCAATGAAGTAAAGCCCTTCATGGCTTCCCGCGTAAAAGACGCGTGCAATATTGTCATGGCTCAGCTGAGCACAGGCGCGGGCTTCATTGCGGAATCGCAGGATCAGCGAATTGTCCTGAGCTGAGCCAGGATGCAGGATCTTCAGTGCGACATCGCGAGCGAGTTCCAGGTCTGTCGCGCGGAACACCGCCCCCATGCCACCTGCGCCCAGGCGTTCAAGAATCTCGAAATGTTCGATCCGAATTCCCGCTTCTTCACCAGTCGGCAGGCCGCCAGCTGGAAACAGCCTGTGCCGGAGAGATTCGCCGTTCGCCGAAATCGGCTCAGTCCGGACCTCGCTTTTCGGGCCGTCCGGAACGCTGATCACCGTGTTTTCATCTTCCGCAACGAGCGGACGTTCCGACAACGGCACATGGGCCGTCGACGGCATCAGCACGCCTGATTCAGTTGCGGAGTGTTGAGTCATTTGTGGGTTCGTCTGAATCGCTGACCGCCGCGGGCATTCGTACAGAAGGATGTGCACCAAAGCCCTGAAGACCTGCCAGCAGCGAAAGCGTGCGGGATCTTACCTTGCGCGGTGACCAGAGTCAAAGAATATGTCAATTTGTACAGTATTGTGAGTTCCAGGTGTCTGTTCCCATGGACCAGAGATAGGGGTTAGGCCGGTTATCGGGGGACTGGTTGCTTGTTGAGAGTTCAGAAAAAGAAACGCGGCTGCGAAGTGCCGGCAGATTCGCCCGATTAAGTAAAAGCCTGATTTTGAGCGAAATAGCGCCAAGTCAGTCAAAATCCGTCACTTATTTCACCATTGAGTTGCAAGTCCGGTCATTATCATTCATAATCTCTCATCCTGACGCTCGAAAGTGGCGGAATTTCAATGATTGTGGATGAACGACGATCACGAATTCTCCAAATCGCCGAAGAGCTGGGCTTTGTTTCGCTTCAACGACTTGTCAGCGAATTGGGGGCCAGTGAATCGACGGTGCGTCGGGATCTGGAGTTTCTGGACGCCTCTGGTCACATTCAAAGGACTCGCGGCGGCGCTTCCTATCTGGGCGATTCACAATCCGACTTTGATGCTCGCCGCAGTCGTGCATCCCGCGAAAAGCAGTGGATTGCTCGTCGGACGTCAGAGCTGATTCTGGAAGGTGAAACCGTTCTTCTGGATGGTGGAACCACGACGCTCGAGGTGGCTCGGAATCTGACCGGAAAGACCCTGCAGGTTCTGACGAATTCACTACCGATCGCATCTCTTCTGATGAACCGTCCGGAGATCGAGCTGATTTTCATTGGAGGCTACGTCTATCCGAAGACGGGGGTTGCTCTGGGTGAGTTGTCCGTAGAGGCGCTTCGAAGGATTCATGCCGGTCGTCTGGTTATGAGTACTGGAGGGATCACCGAAGATGGGCTGTTTAACAGTAACGCACTTCTGGTTGAGACTGAGCGTCAGATGATTCGCGCCGCTGAGCGAGTGACTTTGGTGGCGGATAGTTCGAAGTTTGGGCAGCGGGCGTTGTCTCACCTGTGCCCTTTGGACGATGTAGATGAAATCGTGACGGACGACGGAGTGTCAGCGGACTGGCGTCAGAAGATGGAAGCTGCGGGTCTCCGGTTGGAGATCGCAGGGGGCAGTCTGGTCAAAGCGGCGAAGTAGGTCAGTCACACGGAGCAAATGAGAAATGACGGCAACACTAAATCCCGCGGACGTTGAACGAGTCGTCCGTGATGTATTGAGCCGACACCTTGGTCATCGAGCTGCTGCTGGCACAAATGATGGCATTCCTGTTCTTCGTTCAGCCCCGGAGCCTGCCGCTGCAGCTCCCGTAGTTCCTTCGGGCAAGCGGAATCCGCTGGTTGTCAACATCTCGGCTCGGCACGTTCATCTGACTCAGGAACATGTTGAGATTCTGTTTGGGCCAGGTGCGAAGCTGACGCCGGAGAAGGATCTGTATCAGGACGGCTACTACGCCGCCAAAGAAACCGTCGCCGTTGTGGGGCCTCGCCGCCGCATGCTTCCGAACGTCCGAGTTCTGGGCCCGTGTCGCCCGGATTCGCAGGTGGAGCTTGCCTTCACGGACGGAATTTCTCTGGGCATTGAACTTCCGGTTCGCATCAGCGGCGACGTGAAGGGAACTCCTGGTTGTGTCCTGATGGGGCCTCATGGTGTTGTTGAGCTGAAGCAGGGTGTCATTCGCGCCATGCGGCACGTTCATATGGGGCCGGAGGATCTTGAATACTACGGTGTGAAAGATGGCGATCACATCAATCTGAGAGTCGAATCTCCGGGGTGCACAACGGTGCTGGAAGAGCTGGCCGTTCGAGCAGGCAAGGGGATCAAGCTGGAAGTGCACCTTGATACTGATGAAGGCAATGCGGTAAACCTGGAAAAGGCCACGAAGGTGGAACTGGTGAAGGCAGAGCCCTGTAAGTGCAAACACTAGTCGTGACAGTGTTCAGTTTTCGATGTTCAGAATTCAGGCACTCTGAGTTTTGAAGGCCGGGAACTGAACACTCATATCAGCGTCGCAGGGATTGCGGCGATACATTTTTTTGCTGACCGAGTTCCGGATTGGGCCGCGGTTGGCTGGAGCGAGTTTCAAATGGCGAAATCAATGGAAGCTCTGGGAATGATTGAAACGAAAGGCTTCGTCTGCATGATCGAAGCGATCGATTCAATGCTGAAGGCTGCCAATGTGCAGCTGGTTTCATGGGACAAGATCGGCAGTGGTTTTGTCACTGCGTTCATTTCCGGTGACGTTGCTGCGGTGAAGGCGGCCATCGACGCAGGTGCTGCTGCGGCATCAAAGCTCGGTCAGGTCACCAGTGCAGAAGTGATTCCTCGTCCAAACGAGGAACTAACCGCGGTTCTGCCGAAGCCAAAGGTCGTTGCACCAGCCAAGAAGTAATCATGACGGACGGGATTCAGACGGAGATGGAAATCACCCTGATACGTGACATCTGAAATTGAATCCCATGAACCCGATTCAACTGGAACTCTTTTCGGAAAAGATTCAAATGAGCGAAGCAATTGGAATGATTGAAACCAAGGGCCTGGTCGCTGCGGTACAGGCTTCTGACGCAATGCTGAAGGCTGCCAACGTCACACTCGTGAAGCAGCTGAATATCGGTGCTGCTTTCATCACGACGATCATTAAAGGTGACGTCGGTTCAGTTCGAGCGGCTGTCGATGCCGGTGCCGCTGCTGCATCACAGAGCGGTGAACTGGTTTGTGCACACCTGATTCCTCGTCCGGATGCAGCACTGCTCGAGTCAGTTCTCTAGTGCCGTCTCCTCGCTCCGGGAGCGAGAAGTCAGCCGGAGACTGCATGCCGAACGACTGCACGCAGGCCCGTCTGTCCGTCTGATTCATCATGGGAACGTGGTGGACCTTCGGAAGGAAACACGATGAAAGTTCTTGTCGCCAATCTTGGCTCGACCAGCTTCAAGTATCGACTGTTTGATCTGTCGAACGAAACGCAGCTTGCACGCGGCGGAATCGACCGCATCGGACAGGCCGGCGCTGAAAGTTCCTGCACGGTTCAGATCGGGAACCACAAAGCGGAAGTGAAGCAGGTCGTTCCGAACCATGCGGCTGCTGTTGGCATTTGTCTGCAGCAGCTCACCGACCCACAGTCTGGGTGTCTGAAATCCGTGGACGAAGTGGGAGGCATCGGCTTCAAGGCGGTTTTTGCGGGTGATCTGAGCGGAGTGCGCATCGTTGATGAGGCTCTGCTGCAGAAGATGGAATCGCTCTCTGATATCGCTCCGGCTCATAACCCGCCGTATGTGCGGGCCATGAGACAGCTTCAGCAGGCGTTCCCGAAGATCCCGCTGGTAGCCGCGCTGGAAACGGGTTTCCACGAGACCATTCCGTTCGAACATCGCGCTTATGCGGTGCCGTACGAATGGTACACGGACTACGAAATTCGACGCTGGGGATTTCACGGAGCAAGTCACCGGTTTATCGCCGGGCGAGTCGCTCAGTTGCTGGGCCGCCAGGATCTGAAAGTCATCAGTTGCCATCTCGGCGGCAGTGCTTCAATCTGTGCGATCCGCAACGGTGAAAGTATCGCAGCCTCGATGGGAATGAGTCCGCAGGGTGGTCTGCCGAACAACAATCGAGTCGGCGATTTCGATGCGTACGCCATTCCGGTGATTATGAAGCGAACCGGACTGACGTTCGAGCAGGTTCTGACGGAGATGTCTTCAAAGGGCGGTTTGCTGGGAATCAGCGGGCTCAGTGGCGACTGCCGCGATCTCGAAGAAGCCTCAGCAAAGGGTCATGATCGTGCGGAGAAAGCTCTGAAGCTGTTCGAAGCATCGATTCGATCCTATGTCGGTTCCTACCTGGCTCTGCTGGGCGGTGCTGATGTGATCGTCTTCACCGGGGGCATCGGCGAGAACAGCGAGCGAATTCGTGCGAACGTCTGTCGCAACATGGAATGGGCCGGCATTGACCTGT
This sequence comes from uncultured Chitinophaga sp., assembly GCA_964538835.1. Lineage (GTDB taxonomy): Bacteria > Planctomycetota > Planctomycetia > Planctomycetales > Planctomycetaceae > SXXK01. The sequence continues at coordinate 35,935 of CAZIGZ010000042.1, forward strand.
GTTCGACAAAGAACGCAGGTGTCAAAGGCGAGGCCTGTCTGAGCAGCGATGGCAGTCGAGTTCAGATCTGGACAATCCCGACAAACGAAGAGCTGGTTGTCGCAAGGCAGACAGCAGCGGCCATTACCGCCGCGGGCTGAGTCATTATTTTGGTTTCATCCCGTGAGGATTCCGTGTCGGACAACAGGTCGTCCGGCGAACGCCGCAGGGCGATTCACTGAACACTGAAATCTGAACACTGAAAACTCTAAGGAGGCCTCCCATGTTTCTTGCTCGTATCACAGGAAGTCTGGTCTCGACTCAAAAGGTCGAATCACTGGTCGGCCAGAAGCTGCTGCTGGTGGAACCACTTCGAGTGGACGAGAAGGATCAGAAGAGCCTGAAGCCGACGGGACGGTCGTTTGTCGTCGTCGACACCGTGGGCGCGGGTGAAGGCGAAGTGGTGTTGTGCGTTCAGGGCTCCAGCGCACGATTCACACCAGGGACGAAAGAGCTGCCGATTGACGCTGCGATTATCGGAATTGTGGACACCGTACAGGTCAAAGCAAAGACGGTCTTCAAAGCGGGAGAGTGATGGAGTCAACGTCTGGTCAGGTCGTTTCCGAACACTGCAGCAGGAACTGTTCATGTCGGACAACAATCCTTATTCCAGCGGACGTATGGATGCGGCGGATGATGGTGCGATTGCCACTCAGCTGAAAAGCTCACTCAAAGTGACTCAGCTGGTTTCAGCGGCTCTCCTCCTGGGAGTGCTGATGTTCATGGGAGTCGTGTTGGTCATCATTCGAGGCGACATCAAGGGGCCTCAGGATGCCGGGCTGCTCACAAAGATTGCCGGCGGTTTTGCAGCACTGATGATTGTGAATCACTGGTTCCTCCCGGGGCTTGTGGTTCAGGCGATGGTCGCAGCGATCTCGCGGGAAACCCTGAGTCCCGAAGTTCGGCTCGATCGTCTTGGAAATGCATTCCGGACGCAGTTGATCATTGCAATTGCGTTACTGGAAGGGGCTGCCATGTTCAGCCTGATTTCTGTGATTGTGGAGAAGAACGTAATCTCGCTGGGAGTGGCTTTGCTTCTGGTTGTTCTCATGCTGATTCGCTTCCCGACGCAGACCCGGATTATATGGTGGGTTCAGGAAAGACTCTAACAACAGTCCATGCCGCGCGGTGATCCGGGTGCCACCCACACGGTCACGCGATTTCGAGAGAGAAAAATCGTGCAGGCAACAGAACAGACAATTCGACAGGTCGTCCAGGAAGTGCTGACACAGTTGGTCGCACGGACAGGTTCAGCCACCAGTTCCTCCACGAACAACTGGGGCGTATTCGACACGGTGGATGAAGCGGTGAGTGCTGCTCAGAAGGGGTTCGAGAAACTGTCTCGAGCGTCTCTGGATCAGCGTCGCACGGCCATCGACATCGTGAAGCGAATCTGTGATGAGCAGGCCGAAGAACTCGGCAAGCTCGAATTCGACGAAACGAAGATCGGTCGGCTGGAGCACAAGATTGCCAAGCTGAAGGCGATCAAGACGGTGCCAGGAATCGAATTCCTGCGAACCGATGCGGTCAGCGGAAGCAACGGTCTGACCGTGACCGAGTACGCACCATTCGGTGTCATCGGTGCGATTACGCCTGTGACGCATTCTCTGCCGACTCTGGCCGGCAACTTTGTCAACATGGTGGCCGCGGGCAACACGATTGTCTGTAATCCGCATCCAAGCGGAGCAAAGATTGCCTCTGAAGGCGTTCGACGATTCAACAAGGCGATCCATGCGGCGACAGGCCTTGAGAATCTCGTGACCATCATCGGAACGCCGACCATTGAGTCTGCTCAGCAGGTCTTCGATCACCGAGGCGTGAAGCTTCTTGTCGTGACCGGTGGTCCTGCTGTTGCCCGCGCGGCGCTGAAGAGTCCGAAGCGAGCGATCGTTGCTGGTCCGGGGAATCCTCCGGTGGTTGTTGATGCAACGGCCGACATCGACAACGCTGCGAAGTCGATCGTGGCGGGTGCGGCCTTCGACAACAATCTGCTTTGCATCGGCGAGAAGGAAGTCTTCGCGGTCAAAGAGATTTTTGACCAGTTGATGAATGCGGTTGGTAACCATGGGGGCTACCGCCTGAACGCTGCACAGGTGGCTGCCTTTACGGCCAGGGCATTTGCTCCGCCGAAGGAAGCTGGTGGCCATTACATTCTGAATCGCGATTTCATCGGCAAAGATGCAGCGTGGCTGGCCGCTCAGATCGGGCTCTCTATCCCCGCCAGCACCCAGATTCTGTATGGCGAAACGGATGAGAACAATCCGTTCGTTCCAGAAGAGCAGATGATGCCATTCGTCCCGTTCGTTCGAGCCAACTGCAGCGATCACGCGATTGCTCTGGCGAAGAAGTACGAACACGGATTTGGCCACACCGCGATCATCCACTCTCGCGACGTTCATACGATCACGAAGATGGCTCGCGTGATGAATACAACCCTGTTCGTGAAGAACGGCCCCTGCATGGCCGGCCTGGGACTGGGCGGCGAAGGTTATCTGTCCTTCAGCATCGCAACTCCAACCGGCGAAGGTGTCACCAGTCCAATGACATTCACTCGCCAGCGACGCTGCGTCATGGTGGAGGATTTGAGGATCATCTAAGGGTGTTCGGTTTTCGGTGTTCGGTTTTCGGTGAGTAGTTTTCAGTGTTTCCAAAGCAACGGGAGTGGCAGCTTGTCGTTTCATTCTTTCGAAGATCTGGATGTCTGGAAACGTGCGTGTCAACTGGCAGTGGAAGTCTACAGGGTACTCCGGTCAACGAATGATTTTGGGTTGCGAGATCAGATGCAACGAGCGGCCGTCTCAATTGCATCGAACATCGCCGAGGGAGCCGAACGAGGTGGCAGAGATTTTCTGAGGTATATCGCGATCGCACGTGGTTCATCTTCGGAGCTGCGAACTCAGGCTTACATCGCTTCTGAAATCGATGCCATTTCGATGGAGGCAAGAAATCAAATTGTTGGTGAAACAAAGGGAATCAATCGAATGCTTTTCGGACTTGCCTCTTCAATCTCGAACTCTCCTTCCACATAACAGTCCGAAAACTGAACACCGAAAACCGAAAACCTCCCGATGCAATCTGCCCGAGTCATTGGTCATGTGACTGCAACTGTGAAGCATCCTTCCATGAATGGCTGGAAGCTTGTGATTTTGCAGCCGCTGGACATTCAGAATGAGCCGGACGAGTTTCCGCAGATCGCCATCGATCCTCTGGGGGCTCGAGAAGGCGATGTGGTCTTTTTCACCAGCGATACGAAGTACATCCAGCAGGTCACAGGAAGAAAAGACTCACCCATTCGCTTCTCCATTCAAGGCATCCTCGACGACCAGCCCGACACCCCAACTCGCCGAAAACGAAAATAGAACCAGTAACCAGTAACCAAGAATCAAGAATCAACTCACCCATGTCCTTCGATCCTGCTTACATCGACCGAATTGTGCAAAGCGTGCTCAGCGAGATGCGTTCTCGCAGCACTGCTGTCAGCACGGTCGCGGAGATGAAGCCAGAACAGCCCTCGAAGGGCGGAGCAGAACAGGTCGTGATCGCCGAGCGTGTGATCAGCGAGTCTGTTCTGATCGGTGCGGGTGCAGCCGGCCGAACAATTGCGCTGCCGGCGGGAGCCGTCATTACTCCTTCGGGTCGCGACTACATTCGCAAAAACAAAGTGACGGTCAGTAGTTCCGTGGCTGGCAAGGGGGCAGTTGTCTCCGGGCTGATCGTCGGGCTGCAGGCGTCTGCAACAATGACCTCCGCCGCGACGGCAGCGGGATGGAAAGTCATTGCTGCGGCGAACATTTTTGATGCTGCGTCCGTCGTCGTGAAAGAGCATTCTTCCAAACCCGTGGTGTGCATCGGACTGGAAGCCAGTGCGGTTAGTTGTCTCGTGAACCGTGATACTCGTATTCGTGCGGCAGTCATCAGTCGTCCCGAATTGGTGACATCGCTGATTTCGATCATGAATCCCAATGTCTGGTGTGTTGATGGTTCTGGCTGGTCTTTTTCTGACTATCAGCGTCTGCTGAAGTCGGTCACCGCAGCGCCTCAGAAACCAACTGGCTGGGAAGAAGTTCACGGAGGAGGCCCGCGATGAGAATCATGGAGTGCATCGGTCGTGTCACGCTGTCACGCTGGGAACCGTCGCTGACGGGAGCCTCGTGGAAACTGGCTGTGCCGCTGCTGCATGCCGGACTAAAGGGAGAAGTCGACGGCCGGACTGAGCCGATCGTCATTCTTGATGAGATGGGGGCCGGAAACGGAAGTCTGATGGCGGTCACGGAAAGCGCCGAAGCATCAACTCCATTTTATCCCAATACAAAACCAATCGACGCTTACTGTGCCGCACTGCTCGACACGGTCAGCGTCATCTGAACTCTGAAACCTGAATACGAAATCTGAACTCTGAAAACGGTACACTGATCACTCTTTTGTAAAGCCAGACCCATGACAAACAAATGGAACAGCGGAATCAACGACCGAGCCCTCAAGGAGGAGATCTGTGAGATTGGTCGTCGTTTGTATAACAAAGGTTTCGCAGCGGCGAACGATGGAAATATCAGCATTCGAGTCGGTGAAAATGAAGTGCTGTGCTCCCCGACGATGATCTGCAAAGGCTTCATGAAGCCGGACGACATCTGTGCGGTTGACATGCAGGGAAATCAGATCGCCGGCAAGCGAAAGCGAACCAGCGAAGTTCTGCTGCACCTGGAGATCATGCGCAATCGTCCGGATGTGAAGTCCGTTGTTCACTGTCATCCGCCACATGCCACGGCTTTCGCGGTGGCCGGTGAGCCGATTCCGCAGTGTATTCTGCCGGAAGTGGAAGTCTTCATGGGCGAAGTTCCAATCGCTCCGTATGAAACTCCGGGAGACCAGCGGTTTGCTCAGACCGTCACTCCGTTCCTGAAAGCAACGAATACGATCATTCTGAAGAACCACGGCACGGTCTCGTTCGGGAAGAGCCTGGAAGACGCATACTGGAAGACCGAGATTCTGGATGCGTACTGCCGAATTCTTCTGCTGTCGAGGCAGATTGGGCAGCCGATGTATCTGTCAGAAGCAAAGAGCCGTGAGCTTCTGGACCTGAAGAAGAAGTGGGGCTTCGACGACCCTCGTTTCCACAACGAAAACTGCGACCTGTGCGGCAACAGCGCGTTCCGTGAAGGTTACAAGGAGAACATTCCGGTTCAGAAGGCGTTTGAGCCTGCTCCGGATTACCCAGGGTATCTGCAGAAACCATGCGGAACGGCGTGCGAATCCAAGCCAACGGATGTGAACGAAGATCTGGTGAAGATGATCACCAGCCAGGTCCTCGCCGCCCTCGGCAAAGCCTAACCCGCTTTCCGTTCCTGCATCCAGGCTCTTAACCTTAACCTTAACCTTAATCTCCAACTCAACCCCGATCCCTCCCATCCTGGGTTTCAGAATCTGAACCCACGATATCGCGGCCAAGGTAACGTACTATGAAAGTCAGCATTATCGGCGGTGGTGGACTCGTTGGCTCCTGTGCCGGATTTGCACTGCAGGCCGGCAAGATCGTCAGCGAAATCACTCTGGTGGACGTCAATCAGGAGCTGTGTGAAGGTCAGGCACTGGACCTGCTTCACGGAGCATCCCTGATGGCTCCTCAGAAGATCACTTCCGCCGGAACCGAGGCAGTGAAGGACAGCGACGTGATCGTGATCACCGCCGGCCTTCGCCGCAAGCCGGACGAAAGCCGCCTCGACCTGATCAACCGAAACGTCGCGTTGTTTCGCACGATTCTGGCGGACATCAAGAAGCACGGTTACCGTAAGGAAGCCATCGTCTTCGTGGTTTCCAACCCAGTTGACGTTCTGACTTATCTGGCGGTGAAGGAACTGGGCCTGCCTGCCTCGCAGGTCATCGGGCTTGGAACCGTCCTGGATACAACTCGTCTTCGCAGCATGCTGGCTCAGCGACTGAACGTCCCGCCGACTCAGGTCAATGTGACGATCTTCGGCGAACATGGCGACAGTATGGTGCCGATCTGGTCCATGGCACAGGTGGCCAACATGCCGCTGGACAAATACCCCGGCGTTACTCAGAACCTGATTGCTGAAGTCGAAAAGAAGACTCGCGGCAGCGGCGCAGAGGTCATCAAGAAGAAGGGCGGAGCTGGGTTTGCGGTGGGCGTGTCCATCGCCGATGTGATTCACAGCATCGCGCTGGACGACAACCGAATCCATCCGGTCAGCAGCCTGATGAGTGGCGCTTATGGGGTTCGAGACGTGTGCTTCTCCATCCCGACGGTCATTGGCCGCGGTGGGGTGAAGAGCCACATTGAAGTGGAACTCTGGTCAAAAGAGAAGACAGCTCTGCTTCAGAGTGCGAACGTACTGAAAGACACCATCAGCAAAGTGCTGAAGGGCTAGTCCACGGCAGGCGGTGAACTCTCCTGTCCGATGCGCAGTCACGAATGCGTGGGGCATGGAGGGCCAGCGAAACTCTCAAGTGTGCGAGCTGTGTCCGACGCATTCGACGTTGTATGGGGACACGGAGGGCTTGACGCCCAGCCGCTTGCCTTTTCTGGGGCGTTCGATCAGAGTTTTTGTCGTCGCCATGGGAAGGCGTCGAGCCATTCATATTTGCCGAATGCGTATGAGAGCATCGCAGCGACGACCTGGTCTTCCGTAGCCCGCTTCGGGATTTCGTAGTGGCTGGATGTGTTGACCAGCTGGTATTCCAGGATGAACCC
>CAZIGZ010000043.1:0-8417 GCA_964538835.1 uncultured Chitinophaga sp.
TGCTGAGATGATGACAGATCCAATTGCTGACCTGTTGACCCGGATTCGTAACGGCGTGCGAGTTGAGCGGCCGTATGTGGACGTTCCGTGTTCGATGATCAAGATTGCTATTGTCGAGGCGCTGGCACGCGAAGGTTTCGTGTGGGACCATGAAGTGATTGAAGATGGGTCTCACAAGACACTGCGAGTCAATTTGAAATACGGTCCGAGTGGCGAACACGTCATTCAGCACGTCGAGCGAATTTCCAAGCCTGGCTGCCGCGTTTACATCGCCGCAACAGAAATGAAAGACGTTCGTCAGGGTACCGGGATCGCTGTGTTGTCGACTTCGAAGGGTGTGTTGAGCAACCGAGAAGCGCGTAAGCAGGGTGTTGGTGGCGAATTGTTGTGTCAGGTATGGTAGTCAGGTCCTGAGACCCAGTCGGATTGAAGTGTCATGTCACGAATTGGAAAAAAACCTGTAGCCATTCCTGGCGGTGTCAAAGTAGAGGTCAGCGGTAATCGCGTCTCTGCAAAGGGTCCTGCCGGTGAACTGGCCGTCAACGTACACCCGGCGATGTCTGTGAAGGTCGAAGGCACAACGTTGACTGTTGGCCGTCCTGATGACAAGCGCAGCAGCCGAGCTCTGCATGGGTTGACTCGCAGCCTGATTCAGAACATGGTGAACGGTGTTGTGAAGCCGTTTGAGAAGAAGCTTGAGATCACTGGAGTTGGTTATAATGCCAGCCTTTCCGGAAACAAGCTGACTCTCCAGGTCGGATTTGCGAACAAGATCGTGCTGGAAGTGCCAGCTGGTACCAAGTGTGAAGTCCCTGATCCGACGCACGTGGTCGTTAAGAGCTGCGATAAGCAGGCTTGCGGCCAGTTCGCTGCAGAAGTTCGAGCAGTGCGTCCGCCGGAGCCATACAAGGGCAAGGGCATCAAGTATCAGGACGAGTATGTTCGTCGTAAGGCCGGTAAGGCGTTTGGTTCCAAGTAGTTTGATCATTTAGTTGTAACTGGGCAGTTGCCATGAGTGTTCGTTCTCGTCTCGCAAAGCAGCAGCAGCGACGTCGATTCCGCGTACGCAACCACGTTGTCCGCAGTGCTCACGGTCGTCCTCGACTGTCAGTATTTCGCAGCAACCGTCATATGTATGCTCAGATCATCGATGATGTTGCCGGCAAGACGCTGGTTTCTGCCAGCACGGTTGATGCTGCGATTGCTGGTCCTGGTGGAGTTGGTGGAAACGCTGACGCTGCCACCAAGGTCGGTCAGCTGATTGCTGAGCGAGCGAAGAGTGCCGGAGTTACTCAGGTTGTGTTCGACCGAGGTGGCTTCCGGTATCACGGACGAGTTGCCGCGCTGGCGGATGCAGCTCGTGAAGCCGGACTGGACTTTTGATTCAATTGGATTTTCGGTAACAGGGGTGTCTGGTGTCGACAGCAGAAGTCAAAAGCGATTCCGGCGAACGAGTTGTACAGATTCGGCGCTGTGCGTGTGTGGTCAAGGGTGGCCGACGTTTCAGCTTTGCAGCGCTGGTAGTAACTGGTGACGGCAATGGCCGTGTTGGTTATGGCTACGGCAAAGCGATCGAAGTTCCACAGGCCGTTGAGAAAGCCACAAAGCAGTCGAACCGATCTCAGATGTCGGTTCCGATTGTCGGTACAACGATTCCTCATCAGGTGATTGGTGAGTTTCGATCATCCAAGGTTCTGTTGCTTCCGGCAAAGCCCGGTACTGGCGTGATCGCCGGTGACTGTGTGCGTTCTGTTGTGGAAGCAGCGGGCATCACTGATATTTTGACAAAGGCCTATGGTTCAACGAATCCGCTGAACCTTGTTAAGGCAACGTTTGACGCTTTGAAGAAGCTTCGAACGCGAGAGCAGATTGAACGATTGCGAGGGGTGTCGCTGTGATTCTGAATGACGTTCAGGTTGGTATTCAGCCTCGCAAGCCACGCAAGCGTATTGGTCGAGGACCCGGTTCTGGTCACGGCAAGACTTCTGGCCGAGGTCACAAGGGTTTTTTCAGCCGTTCGGGCTCATCAACACGTCGCGGGTTCCAGGGCGGTCAGATGCCGCTGTTCCGTCGTGTTGCCAAGCGAGGCTTCAGCAACAATTACTTTGCTCCTGAAGTGACGGTTGTCAACATTGGTGTGTTGAACGAGAACTTTGAAGCTGGAGCCGAGATCACTCCTGAGATTCTGGTCGCCAAGGGTATCATCAGTACTCGTTTTGATGAGTTGAAGGTGCTGGGCGACGGGGAAGTGACCAAGGCGCTGAAGATTTCAGCTCATCGTTTTTCGGCGTCTGCGGAATCTAAGATTGCTGCAGCTGGCGGTTCTTATACACGGATTTCGGTTCACTAGTCGGACGGATCTGGTCGCGGGGAGGGGCGTATGTTTGCGAAGCTGATGACTGTCTTTCGCATTCCAGAATTGCGCCGCAAGATCGTGCTCACCGTGATCCTACTGGCGGTGTATCGGCTTGGATTCAACATTACCCTTCCGTTTATTGACCATGAGTCAATCCGAAAGGTAATGGAGAATGCTCGTTCTGGGGCTGCTGGCGGTTTCAGCGGGCTGTTCCAGATGGTCTCGGTCTTTTCGGCAACGGAACTACAAAGCGGTTCGGTGTTCGGCTTGGGAATCATGCCGTACATCACCGCATCAATCGTATTTCAGCTTCTGGCGACCGTTTATCCACCTCTGGAGGCACTCCAGAAGGAGGGTGAATCGGGTCGTCGTCGTTTGAATGAATACACACGTTACGCCACAGTGCTTGTCTGTTTGTTTCAGAGTTTTGCTCTGATGTGGTCGATGCGTCCGGATGCCTCTGGGCAAACGGTGCTGTTGGAGGGGTACACGGGTCTGCATTGGATGCTGTTTGGCACTCTGGTGATGACCGCTGGTACCGTTTTCCTGATGTGGATCGGGGAGCAGATTGACGCTTACGGCATTGGGAATGGAATCAGCCTTTTGATTATGGCTGGGATTCTGGCCCGAATGCCGGCCATTGTGTCAAAGTGGGTTGGTGGTATTCGAACCAACGGAATGGGTATCGGGACTGAGTTCGGGATCGAGCGTATTCTGGTCATGGCTGTGGTGTTTGTGACTGTCATCGCAGTGGTGGTGTTTATCACTCAGGGGCAGCGTCGAATTCCGATCCAGAGTGCGAAGCATGTTCGTGGTCGACGGGTGATGGGTGGTAACCGTCAGTGGTTGCCACTGCGAGTCAATCAGTCAGGCGTGATGCCGATTATTTTCTCCTCCAGCCTGCTGATGATTCCGTTCTTTTTGTTTGGCCAGTTGGGGATGGTTTTCGGACCGAACTCGACGGTCGGCATTTGGTTGGGTTGGTTTGGGTCGTTGTTTTCACCTGGGCAGGGTTTCGTCTACAGTCTGTCGTATATTCTGTTGATCTACTTCTTCTGTTACTTCTGGACAGCCATTACTTTCAATCCGAAAGACATGGCTGAGAACCTGAAGGACAATGGAAGCTTTATTCCCGGATATCGACCTGGCAACCGGACGGCTGCTCATCTTGAGCAGGTGATGTTGCGAATTACGTATGTCGGTGCAGCGTTCCTCGCTGTGATCGCGGTGATTCCGACGATCATCTCAAACACGATTACTCAGGATTTTGTGACCGCGAGTTTCTTCGGTGGCACAGGCCTCTTGATTATTGTTTCTGTTGCGTTGGACCTGGTTCAGAAGATTGATTCGCATCTGGTGATGCGAAACTATCCTGGGCTGCTGGATTCAGACAATTAGTGCAGCCATTTAGTGCAACCTGGTTGCCGGGACTGATGAGTCATGAAAGTTCGTTCAAGCGTTAAGCGCGTTTGTGATTTTTGTAAGCTGGTTCGGCGTCGCGGAAAGATTTTCGTGATTTGCTCATCAAATCCGCGTCACAAGCAGCGTCAGGGCTAATTCTTTCGGAACACGAGTTGAGTTGGAGTTTGTGAAATGCCCCGTGTGCTTGGTGTCGACATCCCGAATAATAAGCCAACGTACATTTCGTTGAGCTACCTCTATGGCGTGGGCCCGTATCTCGCGGTCCAGATTTGCTACGAGCTGGGAGTCGATCCGCATGTTCGTGCTTCTGAGCTGACTGAAGACGAAGTCAGCCGCATTACGAACCATCTGGACAAGAATTACACTGTCGAAGGTCCTCTGCGACGCAAGATTCAGCAGGACATTGGACGTCTCCGCGAGATTCAGTGTTACCGAGGCATTCGGCACCGCAAGGGTCTTCCGGTTCGCGGTCAGCGAACAAAGACAAATGCTCGTACTCGTAAGGGTCGCAAAAAGACCGTTGCTGGTAAGAAGGGCGTGAAGGACCTGAAGCACTAGTAGACGTCGGCGTGATTTTCCAGTCGGTTTGTTGAGTGAGAGTGAAACGTGGCAAAGGTTAAGAAGAAAAAGATCCGCCGTAATGTGAACAAGGGCATCGCCTATGTGAAGGCGACGTTCAACAACACCATTGTCACGATGACAGACGCCGGCGGCGACGTGATTTGCTGGGCGACCGCGGGCACCGTGGGCTTCAAGGGCTCACGAAAGAGCACGCCGTTTGCTGCACAGCGTGCTGCGGAAGTCGTTGCTGAAAAGGCATCAAAGGTTGGAGTTCGGGAAGTCGAAGTTCGCGTGAAGGGTCCAGGGGCTGGCCGCGAGAGTGCGATTACCGGATTGCAGGCTTCTGGTTTGGCAATCAAGTCGATTGAAGATATCACACCGCTTCCACACAATGGATGTCGTCCTCCGAAGCGACGTCGTGTGTAGTGTGTTGTGCAGTTGACTGGTTCAAAATCAGTGTTTGGGGGCTGAAATGAGAATTCGCTGGCGTGGTCTAGAGTTGCCGAGTCGTGTTGCCGTTGATCGGGAGACTCGGACTCCGACGTACGGACGATTCGTTGCGGAACCATTTGAGCGTGGTTTCGGTTCAACGGTAGGGAACAGCCTTCGCAGGATTCTGCTGTCGAGTCTTGAAGGTTCCGCGGTGACACGCGCTCGCATTCAGGGTGTCCAGCACGAATTCACAACGATTCCCGGTGTTGTTGAAGACGTCACTGATATCTGCCTGAATCTGAAGTCACTGGTTGTTAAGAACCATAGTGCATCGAGCAAGACCCTGCGTATCGAGAAGCATACGCGTGGTGTTGTGACGGGCGCGGATGTGATTTGTGATGACCAGGTCGAAGTGATCAACAAGGACCTTGTGATCGCGACAATGACGGACGATGTACCGTTTCATGTCGAGATGACCGTTGAGAACGGTCGTGGCTATGTGCCTGCGACGGAGCAGTATCAGCATGAGCCAGAAGTTGGTATCATTCCGTTGGACGCTGCGTTTTCGCCAATCACGCGAGTTCGTCATTTGATCGAAGAGACTCGAGTGGGTCAGCGAACGAATTACGACAAGCTGAATCTCGAGATCTGGACGAACGGAACGATCGTTCCTGAGATGGCTCTTGTGGAAGCAGCGAAGATTCTGCGCAAGCATCTGAACTGCTTTATCACGTTCCGCGAACCAGGGCCGGAAGCTGGTCCGGAAGGCGGACTGAAGGGCATGATGGAAGCGACGGGTTACTCCCCGGTCGATATGGAACTGGAAGAAAAGCTGAACAAGAGTCTGGCTGAGCTGAATCTGTCAGTTCGCGCCACCAACTGCCTGGAGTCTGTCGGCATTAACACTGTTCGGGACCTCGTGGTTCGAACGGAAGATGAGCTGCTGCAGGTTCGGAACTTTGGTGAAACAACTCTGGAAGAAGTACGCGAGCGGCTTGGCAATATTGACCTGCGGCTCGGGATGCGGCTTCCTAATCAGCAGCTGAAGTAGTGAATTTGTGTCCTGCGTGAGAGGTCTCCGCGGGCAATGTTTCTGGACATTCTGTGTAAGTGAGTCTCGGTCATGAGACACCGTTGTGCTGGTCGTAAGCTTGGGCGAAATGCATCGCATCGTAAGGCGATGTTTCGCAATATGACTGTGAGTCTGATCCGAACCGTGCGTTCAGAAGAGGGTGACGAGCAGAAGCCAAAGGTGGCTGGTCGTATCACAACAACTCTTGCGAAGGCAAAGGAAGTTCGCCCATTGGTCGAGAAGATCGTCACCATGGGACGCAAGGCTCTGAAGATCTCTGAAGGTGCTGCTGCTTACTCAACGACCGCTGAGCGTGGTTCGGACGAGTGGAACAAGTGGCGCGAATCAGAGCAGGGCAAGAACTGGGTGAAGGCGACAGCACCCGCGCTGGCTTTGCGACGACGTGCGTTCTCTGAGCTGCGTGATGCGGTTGCAGTGGATATCGTGTTTGACGAGCTGGCGAAGCGTTTCCAGGATCGTCAGGGCGGCTATACTCGAATTGTTCGAGCTGCTGGCGTGCGACTGGGTGATGCAGGTCAGAAGGCGATTATCGAGTTCGTTGGTGAACGGGACCGAGTGAAGGCTCGCCGCCGAGCAGCACCAGTGGTCGAAGCCGGAAAGTAGCCGAGTTTTGGCTGAATTGAATATGAAGACCCCGCTGATCATCAGCGGGGTTTTTTGTTGCGCGATAACGGGGCCCTGTGGGGGCTTTGTGCAGGGGCGCGAAGGGCTTGCGGAGCTTGTGGCCGGGGCCGTGAACGGCGCTATGTCCCTCGTTGATTGCCGAACATTTCGATGTGAAGGCGGGAAGAAAAGTTGAATCCGTGGCTGCGAGCGAGCTCCCTGAGCCAGGGTGATTTTTCTCTGAGCTGTTCTCGCGTTCGTGACTGTGGCATCAGCCAGACCATGGAAGGCGAGAGTTCCGGGATTTGCATGAGCCATTGCTGAAGCTCGTGGATGTCGTCGGGTTTGTCGATGACAAACTTCAGAATGCACTGATAGCGTGTTGTCAGGGCACGAATCACCTCGGGGCGGAATCGCGATGCCTCGTGGCGTGCCTTCCAGGTGGCGTCGTCGGGGCTGGAATTACTGAGCTTTGGGCTGATCGCCATCAGGTCTGCAAGAACGGGCAGATCGACGGTTCCAGCGGTTTCGACGGTGACTCGTTTTCCAATGCTGCGGCAGTATTCAGACAGAGGCACGAGGTCAGGGACAAGCATGGGTTCGCCCCCCGTCAGCACGACGTCGGGAGCAGAGCTCTCTGCAATTCGGTGGCAAAGTTCCGCCAGCGTCCATGCGGTGCCTTCGGGTTTCCATGACGTGTACGGGGTGTCACAAAACCAGCAGCGCAGGTTGCATCCTGAGGTCCGGATGAACAGGGATTGGGTACCTGCCCATGGTCCTTCACCCTGAATTGATTCGAAGATTTCCGCGATCTGCATAGGTCAGTGAGTAGCAGAAGAAGAACAGGACGAGGAGGCTTTTTCAGGGAGGCAGATGATGACGGCTGCGACCAGCGCAATCGTCAGGTGCAGTTCGTTCGTGTGGCGCGAACGATTATGCAGCGTGAGAAACTCCTGGGACCTCACCTCACCTGGCGGAATGATCAGCGCCTGGAGGGGCTTGTAAACCCAGTGATAGTCGGCAATTGCAATTCCGAGCGATATCAGAGTCAGCCCGGCGGCAGCTGTCATGCGTCGACGGAGGCATGGCGACGAACACAGGGATCCCAGAATGGCGGCCGCCAAAGCCGTCCCAAGGCAGATCCAGCAATAGAGGTAATAGAAAGGAAACCGGATGGTTGCCAACTGATCACGGGTCCGCGAATCAAACAGCGGAGAAGTCTGCTCTGCAACGCTCGTGATGACGAACAGCACAGCGCCGCCGATCCAGCAGCCAAGAGCGAGGCGTACAAGAAGGCTGCAAATTGCGGATAGAAATCGGGCCATCAGACGATCAGCGGGGTGGTTTGTGTGGAGAATTTGTCGAGAAGCACTATAACCAAATTACCAGACGACCTGACAGAATTGCGGGGCCCGGCTTCATATTTCACAGGAGCCGGAAGCTCAGACTCGACCCAAATGCCTCCAGACGGGGGGCTGGAACGCACGAAGATGTCGATCATTCGAGGACTGATGCAACTCTTCGGGGGCAGTCGACTACAGCGAGCCTTCGATCGGAACCGGGAGGAGTTGCAGAGGAGTTATTTCCTGATCGCATCGAGCAGCGGCCTTCCTCGGGGATTGAAGTGGAAGGGCTGTGACTGGCTGCCTGCGTTTGTTGTTGTCAGAGACAAAACCACGGGGGAGATCAGTCGGCTGTCGGCAATTAACCTGACATTCGAAGCCATTGAAGGTGGTGACATGGAAAGCGTGAAGGCGGTTTCGACGGTTCGCGAAGCCTGCGCTGTTTTCCAATGGAACGGAAGCCGCTGGAACCCGACTGGCCGCACCCTCTTCAATATGGATCCTGCCATGGCCGTTCAGCGATTTGGAGATACCTACGAGGTACTGGAGTCCGACAAGGGCTGAGAGCCCTTGACCCGAGGAGCCTGCCGGCTCGTTGCCTTTTCGG
>CAZIGZ010000043.1:8517-14466 GCA_964538835.1 uncultured Chitinophaga sp.
CCTGCCGGCTCGTTGCCTTTTCGGTGCTTCCCTTGGTCGCTTGCCGCAAACGCAGTGCTCCAAAAACAAACCGCGGCAGTGGAACTGCCGCGGCTTGAAGATTCATGCATTGTGCGAACTGAGTATCAGTAGGTCACAATGGCGTCGATACCGAAGACGGTCTGGTTGAACAGATCGTCGTGGCCCGGAGCCGCCAGAGAGTTTGTCGCTCCTGGAGCCCACATATGGCGAACTTCCGGTCGAATCACCAGTTTCTCCATCGGAGTGATGTTCACACCGTAGGTCACTGTGTTGTAGGACGTTCCGTCAGCCTTGTACCATTCCTGTCGAGCACCAGCCTTGAGCTTGTCGTTGATGGTGTAGAACAGGTAGTTGATCTGGCCGGTGGAATTGTCAGCAACACCAGTGGTTTCGAAGTTTGAACCGAGGTTCGAATTCAGAACGTCGAACTGATGGACTGACTGCCATTTGTCGTCCCAGTTGTGTGACAGGATGATGCTGTTGATGGCACCATCGCCACGCCATCCGAGGTTACCGGCTGTCATCATATAGGTCAGAGTGGTTGCTTCTGACAGCGTATAGATGAATCCGCCCAGAACGCTGCTTCCGTCGTTGAACTGGTCGAAACCAGTGTCCATACCAGCCGTCCAGCCACCAAGAATCTGCAGGTTATCGCCAGCAGAGTAGGTGCCGAGGACGCCAGTGTGGGTGAATGGTTCGCTGTTATAGAAGGTCAGCTGACGGCTGAAGAAGAAGTTGCCACCGGAAGGAATCACTTCGTATCCAACTGGAGTGTAGAAGTGTCCGGCCTTGATCGACAGATCGCCGAAGGCGGCTTCCGCGTACAGCTGTGGCAGACCCCACTCATAGATACCGTGGTTCCATGATGGATCGAAGTCGAACTTGCCAGGGTTGTTTCCGAAGGACTGAGCTTCGTTACCGTCAGCACCGTACATGATTTCTGCACGGAAGCCCCAGTCAACACCCTTGGAGCCATCGGCAGTTTTGCCGACGTAAAGAGCCTGCTGGTTCAGGTTGAAGTTGTCCCATTCTTTGGCGTTGCTGAAACCAGCACCGGGCCCAAAGTTCACGTCGTTGAATGCACCGTTTCCGGTGAATGCACCGTCCGGTCCATCCTGATAGCCGAACTGAGTCCAGCCACCGATTTCGATTCCGCTGCCGCATTCATCGAACAGGCCTTCCCCGCAGCCTTCGCCGCAGGAATCTGAAAGGAGGTCGCCGCATGGATCACTGCAGCCGTCTTCGCAGACAGACTGAGGAGCACAGCAGCTCGCACCTTCAGACGCACAGCCGTTTCCGCAGCAGCTCATCGAGGCCAGCTGGTCAGTCAGCTTCTGACCAGCGTCTGCAAAAATCTGTTCACAGTTGTGACAGTCACCACATCCTGGAGTGCAGCCTTCACCGGCAACTGCGACGTTCACTGTCGCAAGGGCGCCAAAAAGGGCCATACTCGCAAGGAGCGACTTCCATGATCGTCGGACCATTTCCAATCCCTCGCGCTCATCCATGACCTTTCGGACCTGCCCTTCCTCCCGAAGGTTCCTTGTCCAAAAGTCTGGTCAACCTGCCTTTGATCATGTCGGAGTCACTGCGGGTGACACGATCTCTGGCCGAAGCCCTGAGCCCACACATTGTGGAATTAGCTCATTTCGGGGCTTCGTCGTTATCGTCAAGCGATTTCTTTGAACGAGATCCGGAATTGTTGGCGAAGTGTGACACTGCACATTTCAGCACCGCCCCGCACACAAAAGCTCACTGACCATCAGAGGCTCGCTAATCGGAAAGCTCGCCGCAGATTCCCCATTTTTCATGCATTACTTTGGTCATTTGCTGCGATTATCACCATCCATGGCCGTAAGTGTCTCTGGGCAAGGCAGTTGCGATGCGGGCGACGAATCGCGGTGTCGTGTACCCTCGGGAAAATCTCGGTGGCATCGGCTCAGTCATTGAATGACCGATCGATGCTGAGTAGAAGACCCCCGGAGAACGATGCGTCTGGTGCTGAACATCTGGCCGGGAATCCCGGGGACCGATGTTTCAGTGCCAGTAACCATAGCGACCGAAGCAGGCGGCCTTCCTTATGCAACTGGCTGATCTTCCGATAAGCGGACCCTGGGGCGAACGGCATTTGCTGGGACTGGAGCGTTTGACCGCTGCTCAGCTGAATACCGTGCTTGATCTTGCCGCGTTTTATGACGAGGCGACAAAAGGCGGTACAGAGCGTCTCAGCGTGCTCAAAGGACTGGTGGTTGCGAACCTGTTTTTTGAAAATTCGACGCGGACTCGGACCAGCTTCAGCCTGGCGGCTCGACGGCTGGGCGCGGACACAGTCGACTTTACGGCGAGTTCGAGCAGCCTGTCGAAGGGCGAAACGTTCATCGATACCGCGCTGACGATTGAAGCGATGGGAATTGATCTGGTCGTCTGTCGCCACCGAACTCCCGGTGCTCCTCATTTGCTGGCTCGACATCTGAAGGCGGGTGTTCTGAACGCCGGCGATGGAACTCATGAGCATCCGACACAGGGCCTGCTGGACATCTACACGATTCGAAAGCACTGCGGCCGCATTGCCGGACTGACTGTCGCACTGGTGGGTGATATTCGTCACAGTCGAGTTGCCCGGTCCAACATTCATGGACTCGTGAAGCTTGGCGCGAGAGTGATCGTGTGCGGACCCTCGACTCTGGTGCCGAATGAGATTCGTCAGCTGGGTGTGGATGTCGCGTGGAGCCTGGACGAAATCCTTCCGGAAGTCGACTGCGTGAATCTGCTTCGTGTTCAGTTCGAGCGTCAGCGCGGGGCGTTCTTTCCGTCGATCGCAGAATACGCAACGCTGTTCGGTATGAATGGTGACCGAATTAAGCGAGCGAAACCCAGTCTGCTGGTGCTGGCTCCCGGGCCGATCAATCGTGGAGTGGAACTGACACCGGATGTCGCCGATGGTCCTCATTCGGTCATTCTGAATCAGGTTTCAAACGGGCTGCTGATTCGAATGGCCGCGCTGAGTTTGCTGGCACGAGAACGTCAAAAGAAACAGGAAGCGGCATGAGCAGTCTGCTGATTCAGGGTGGGCGAGTCATTGATCCGGCGAATGGCCGTGACGAACTGGCGTCGGTGCTGATTCTGGATGGTCGCATTGCTGCGGTGTGGGGCGCTGCTGAACGCGCTCCCGAGATTCCGGCTGGAGTTGCGACTGAAGATGCGTCGGGACTGATTGTGTGTCCTGGGTTCATCGACCTTCATGTGTCGCTTCGAGAACCCGGTCACGAGGAAGACGAAAACACAGCTTCCGGAACGGCTGCAGCTCTTGCGGGCGGATTCACTTCCATCGCGGCACAGACTGATACCAGCCCGGTGGTCGACAATCGATCGGCGGCCGAGTTCATCCGGCTGCAGGCAGAGCGAGCCGGCAATTGCCGCGTGTATCCTCTGGGCTCGGTGACGAAGCAGCAAAAGGGCGAAGAGCTGGCAGAAATCGGTCAGCTGGTGCAGGGCGGGGCGGTTGGGTTTTCGGACGCAAAGACACCGGTGGCGAATGCCGAAGTGATGCGCCGTGCCCTCGAGTATACTCGGATGTTTCACCGTCCGATTCTGCATTTTGCGATTGTACCCGAGCTGGCCGATGGCGGAGTCATGCACGAAGGCTTTCAGTCCACACGGCTGGGGCTTCGCGGCATTCCGGCGGCTGCTCAGGACATCATGACTGGTCGAGATATCGCACTGGCGGAACTGACTGGCGGTCGAGTCCATATCATGTGCGTGTCGACTCGCGATGCCGTCAACCGGATCCGTCTGGCTCAGGCGGCCGGGATTCAGGTCACGACGGATGTTGCTCCGCATCATCTGTTGTTGACGGATGATGTGATGGAACGGTTCGACACGATGCTCAAGTGCCTGCCGCCGCTTCGTTCCTCGGATCATGTCCAGGCGCTGATTGCCGGACTGAAGGATGGAACGATCGCTGCGATCTCTTCAGATCATCAGCCGCTGGCTTTGGAAAAGAAACAGGTCGAGCTGGATATTGCTCCGTTTGGAATCTGCGGGCTGGAAACGGCACTGGCCGTTTGTGTGAAGGCGCTGATTGAGCCCGGGCATCTGACGTGGTCGGAACTGATCGCGAAGCTTACCTCCGGACCTGCTCGCATTCTGGGTTTGCCACATGGAACGCTGACGCCGGGAACCGCAGCCGATGTCACCCTGATCGATCCTGCTGCGCGATGGACGGTCGATGCGTCGAAGTTCCGATCGCAGAGCCGGAACACACCGTTTGATGGTCAGGTGCTTCCCGGACGAGTCACCGCGACAATCGTCGACGGTGACGTCCGGTATCGCGGGTAGGGTTTTCGGTGTTCAGTTTTCAGTGTTCAGAGGGGCAGTGAGCGATTGTGGACAATCGCTTTACGATGTTGTGCCGTTCGCGGTTCACAGTTTTGTTGACACCAAAAGCCGAACACCGAAAACCTCCATGCATTATTCCGGATGCAGTTCCAGGATGGCCTCGACTTCGACTGGCACGTTGTACGGCAGGGAACCCATGCCGACGGCGCTTCGAGCCGCTTTGCCGGCGTCGCCGAAGATTTCCACCATCGTATTGCTGAAGCCATTCATGACGGCTGGGTGCTTCTGGAAGTCCGGCGTGGAATTGACCATGCCAAGGACCTTCACGATGCGGCGGATTCGATTCAGGCTTCCGAGGCTGGCCTTGATCGTGGCCAGCATGGTCAGGGCCACAGCGCGGGCGGCCGCGGCTCCCTGTTCTTCGGTCATCTCCGCTCCGACTCGACCGACGATCAGTTTACCGTCCGGACCGTAAGGAACCTGTCCGCTGACATAGGCCATTTTTTCGACCACCACAACTGGCGTGTAGACTCCGCCTGGGGCTGGAGTTGGAGGCAGCACCAGGCCGAGTTCCGCGATTCGAGCATCAAAATTCACAGTTCACTCCAGGAAGAATCAGGGACAATTTGCTTTGCGAAGGCCGGAATAAACTCCTGTTCCGGCTGCAGGGTACGAGAACTGTAGTGGACGGCGGAATGTTCGTCACGGCGGGGCGTAGGGGGACGCTGGCGTCTGGAAGGGAAAGTCTTACAATCTTGCCCCACGCCTTTGAGAATCTTCGCGAAGGCAAAATCGAACGAACCAGCGCCAGGGCCATGGAAGGGCTGACGCAGCCGAAACAACGGGAGAAACGATCATGCTCAGTCCAGGTTTGCCCCTGATGCTTGCTCAGATGGACGACGGTTCCGTCACGTTTCCACAAATGCTGCTGATCGGCGTCGCCATTATCTTCGGCGTAATCCTGCTGGTCTTCTTTGCGGTATTTGCGTCAGTCTTTTCGCTGTGGTTTCGAGCCTTCATGTCAGGGGCCATGATTGGTCCGCTGCAGATGGTGGTCATGAAACTGAAGAAGGTGAATCCTCAGATCATTGTGGATTCGCGCATCATGGCGGTTCAGGCAGGTCTTTCGAACGTGACCACGAATGCCATGGAATCTCATCTGCTGGCTGGCGGTCGAGTTCCTCTGGTCGTGCGAGCAATGATTGCCGCTCACCGTGCCCAGATCCCGCTTGACTGGAACACCGCTGCAGCCATTGACCTCGCCGGGCGAAACGTACTTGAAGCTGTTCAGACCAGCGTTCGAACAAAGGTGATTGACTGTCCGGATCCGGCGCGATCCGGACGTCCGACACTGGACGGCATTGCGAAGGACGGCATTCAGCTGAAGGCTAAGGCTCGCGTCACTGTGCGAACCAATATTACTCAGTTGATTGGCGGGGCCACGGAAGAAACCGTCATTGCCCGAGTCGGCGAAGGGATCGTTTCCGCGATCGGATCGTGCGAGACTCACAAGGAGGTTCTTGCAAACCCGATGCTGATTGCCAAGGCGGTACTGGCGAAGGGCCTTGATTCACAGACAGCCTACGAGAT
>CAZIGZ010000043.1:14476-23517 GCA_964538835.1 uncultured Chitinophaga sp.
ACGTTGGTGACAACGTGGGGGCTCGTTTGCAGGCTGACCAGGCCGAAGCCGACATGCGTATTGCTCGTGCTCACGCAGAAGAACGTCGAGCCGCCGCTGTGGCGCACGAACAGGAAATGCGTGCACTGACTCAGGAGAATCAGGCGGAAGTGGTTTTGTCGGAAGCCAGTGTTCCTCGGGCCATGGCCGAAGCCTATCGCCAGGGACTGCTGCGAGCGAAGAACGACTAAGGTCGATTGATGGACGTGCTCCATCAATCGCCGTACCTTCTGAACTCAGAACTCGGACGGAGAAGCCGGGGTTGACGATGTCGCTCCGGCTGGACGTGGAAACGGTCCTGCAGAATCGGCAGGAACTGGTTCCGGATGGGCTTCCTGAAACTGCTGCCAGGCGGTTTTGATGTCCATATCGTCGGGAGCCAGACTGAGAGCCGCACGAAACCAGGAGCGTGCCATTTCGGTTTCACCGAGTGCTTCCGCCAGTCGAGCCAGGTTCAGTCTCATGGAGGCCGTGCTGGTGTCGCGCACCATTGCCTGATGAGCGGCGGAGAACTTCGATCGCAGATCCGCAATTTCACCGGCTCGGTTTCGGTGGCGAGTTGCCGCCTCGACATTTCCAGCGGCACCATAGAAGTCTGCCAGACGATGATGGTAACGCAGCTCGTTGGGATACTTCTTCAAACCGTCTTCCAGCATTTGAATGGCTGTCTGAGCATCGCCGGATCGTTCACGAGTCATCGCGGCAACAAGCAGTGCTTCCGACTGCAGAGGTTCTTTGGACAAAGCCTGATCCGCAAATCTCTGTGCTTCGTCAAATTGTCGAAGGCTGAAGCAGGCTTGTGCACGCCACGCCAGGACTTCCGGCCAGTCGCCTGCTGATTCCAGGACCTTGATCGCATCCTGGTATTTGCGAAGACGAATCAGACAGTCGCCCCAGGCAGATCGAATCTCATCGGCCACTGGCTTCCCGGCGGGAGCCCGATCGACGGCCTCTTTAAAGGCGATTGACGCGTCTTCGAATCGCTCGAAGTCTCGCAGGATGGTTGCCTTCATGTAGTGCGGCCGAAAATCGTTCGGCTCCAGTCGAATGACCTGATCGAGGCTGATGATCGCCTGTTCCATTGCCCCGAGATCGTACCACGCGGAGGCAAGAAGGCGATGTGATTCCGTCCGATCGGGGTTCCACTCGAGCACCTGCCTCAGGAGCAGAACCGACTGCTGATACTGTCCTGCGTCATACAGAATCTGTGCCGCTTGATGGTAGGACTGTTCACGGGTCTCCGGATGCGAATTGGCTTCGCTGAAAACGACAAAGGCCTGGTCAATTCGTCCGGCGTTCTTCAGCGAGAAACCTTCCAAAAGCCGCGCGTGAGCTTTCCAGTCCGGCAGACCATTCAGTGTATCGGTGCATTGCAGGACTTCGTCCCAGTCTGACTCTTCGACGGCTTTCAAACCGCGTTCGTAAACGCGACGAGGATCTTCCTGCCGCCAGTAGAATGCGGTTCCTGCGATAATGGTCAGCAGGCTCAGGGCACCGACTGCGATGAGGATTCGGTTTCTGTTCATCGAATGATTTCGGCCGCGGAGCTGATCGGTGTGGTGCTCAGGAAGATCGGGCGGAACAAGCCACCGGCACCGTACCAGTCATAGACGCGAAAGACAACGGAGACGGTTCGCTGACCGTCTTTTGCGGGCGCATCTGCAACAGCTTCGGTGATTTCGAAACTACTGCGTTCCTCGAACGCCGTCTTCTTTTGTGCGATGTCGCCGGCAGACCCCATGAGTTTCCCGTTGACGTAGACTTCGTAGTGGTCATCCGCCCCTTCAACACACACATACACAGGCTGTTCTTTCCACGAATCCGGCAGCGAGACTTCAATGCGATACCACGCCCAGCCGTCGAGGGTCGGATAGCCCAGGCCTTCCCAGTGTTTTCCGATGGCCATCGATTTCCATTGATCAGGTTCCGGCGTCTCAGGTGACTGCCATTGGCGGTCCAACCCTTTGTTGTCGGCGTCGATGCGAAACAGCCATGGCATGTCCGTCAGGTCCATCTTCTGCTGCACCAGCTTTCCTCTGAGGGCACTCACCGTCTCGTTCTTCATCACAGGAACGTCGGACCAGTCCGCATCAAACTCTGACAGCCACTTGTGCAACAGCCATTCTCCAGCGGCATTTGTCGTACCATCATGCTTCAGCGCGCTGACGAGAAGTCGGCCTTTGCCGACTTGAGTCTGAAACACGAGGCCATGAGTCTTCACGGTCTTGATGTCGTGATTGTCCCACAGCATCACCAGCGGCCGCATTTCGCTCAGCCATTGAAGGTCCGGGACAACGGGACCAGCAAGATCAAAGTGCTGAAGATCAGCCAGCATAAAATGCCACGGAGCGAGTTCCGGATGAATCACCGGACCTCCTCGCAGAAACCAATGCTGACTCAGCGGGAAGCTGCCGCGTTCGCCATCAGGAATCATGAGCACGCTGGCGCCGTCTTCCAGTTTCTTCATCAGATCAGCGTCGAATTGCGATGCGACATGAATGGCTTCTGCGGGATCGACGGAAGAGGAATCTTCGGAGTCTGAGGCTTTGGAAGACGCCAGAGCCTCGCTCATTTCTTTGGACACAGAATCATGCACGATGACCGGTCGATGAGGCCGGGCTGGTGGAGTGATCCAGAAGGTCCAGCCATTATGTGCGAGCACCTGGCCGTCTGATTCCAGCGTGGCATACAGGATCAGCTGCTGAGGCTGTGTGACAGTGGCTGAAATCCGTTCGGACAGCTCCACAGAAACGGCGGCCAGTTCCTTCACGGTTCCTTCGCCAAGGTTCTGAAGTGGCTCACTGTGAGCCCAGATGTCCTGCGGTGCACGGGAGGACGTAGGCTCGCGAAGCGTCGTGAGTGTCAGCTCCAGCGTTGCTTCCTTCACCGTTGACCCGAAGTTACTGAGCAACATCTTGCCGCTCAGCGCCTCATTCAGACGGAAGCTTCTTCGATCGCTGTCTGTCTGGAAGATCAGCGTACGATCACCATGCCAGCCCCAGGCATCGGCCTGCCATTTCGGTTGACCCTGAAAGTCCATCAATCCCATGCCGGCGAACGGAAAATCACGAACGACGGAAACGACGTATCCTCCGTGTGGAACTTCGCGACGGTACGTTTCGATCTGGTACTTTCGCATCTTCATCGCGTATTGCTCCGAATCCTGCTGCAGGCTTCCGACGGCCGCAGGTCCCATTGTCTGGGACATCTTTTGCAGCCACTGAGCATTCGCGTCCAGAAATCCAGGCAGCCAGAACGGTCGAGATTCTCCGACCTGTTCCAGCAGCGGTGATGGATCAACCCAGGTGTCCGCCGCGATGGCTTCACCAAGTACCAGGGGCTTCACGCCGTGTTCAGCGATGTGCTTCTTCAATCGCTCAAGTGTCGACGGCCATGTGTGATTGTTGCCATACGGATGATCGTCGTAGAAGTCGTGGACTCGATTCCATTCGATCCAGCTGCTGTCATCCTCCACAACGGAACCAGGGATTTTCTGATGGCACAGATCGTATAATGTTCGAATGACATTCAGATCGGCCGATGTTCCCGTCTCACAGGTCAGGCTGCGAAGCACCACACTGGGATGAATTCGATCGTAGTGAAAGAACTCCGTGAACTCCTTTTCGAGTGTTGGCAGCTGATCCGGAGTCCATCGGGAATGCCACGTCGGGTACTCCATCCACGCCAGCATGCCGGATTCGTCGCACAGTTCGAGGTACTTTTTGGGCGGAACCCAGAGACAGAACTTCATCAGATTGAATCCGTAGTCTTTTGCCAGCCGGATCTCCTTCTTCCAGAACTGCGGATCTCGCGACGGCGAAGTCTGAGGCGGAGCGTAGCCCCAGTTCAGAATTCCGCGAACCTGCAACGGCCGTCCATTCAGGAGCAGACGATCACCATCCACTCGAATGCTGCGAAAGGCCGCGCGCGTTGAGACCTGGTCGAATCGCTTCCTGTCTGTTCCCAACAGTTCGACGTCCACGTCGTAAAGAACCGGATCAGCCGGGCTCCATGTTTTGGCGTCCTTCAACTCCAGTTCGCAGGTCAAAGTGGTATTTGGAAGCGAAACAGGAAACTGCGATGAGGCCAGAACGTCCGGCAATCCCTTTTCACGCACGGTGATCTGAACCATGCCGGGCATGGGAGCCGCGTTGTCGGCGGAAACGCCCGTGACTCGTACGGGAATCTGTGCCTGCAAACGTCCGGTCGCCGGATCGCCAAAGACCGCCAGCTGGAGCGAATCAACCGTAGCGAACGATCGAACGCTCAGAGTGACATCCTGCCAGAGACCACCAAAGTGCGGCGCGAAGACGGGAAGGAACCCCTGTGAGTTATGACCGACTCGTTCATCGACGCGAATCAACAGTTCCGCATCTTTCGATTCTGCCCGGGTTCGGACCGCATCCGTGATGTCGCATTCAAACGGCGTCCATCCGCCGAGATGACTTCCCACTTTCTGGCCGTTGCAGAACACGTCTGTTTCTGTTGCCGCCGCATGCAGAGTCACCACCAGCCGCTGTTCGCTGGTCAGTGAAGGAACATCAATGCTTCGACGATACCAGCCGATCCCGTCAAACTTCTCCCCTTCATGAGATTCAAAGTCGGACGGTACAGCGACTGTCTTCCAGTCCATGTCGCCATCGCGGCGAAACGACCATTCTCCGTTGAGCGATATCTCCTGCCGCACGGATTCCTGAGCAAAAGCACTGCCAATGCTCACGGTCAAAAGTGTGACAGCGCTGAGTGACATAAGACGCAACAGCGACCGAGTTAACAGACAATGATTTCGCATGACAAATCTTCCTTCGACCGAGTTTTCGCATCACCCAGCGACTGCACAAAGCCAGAGAACAGGAACGATGCAGCAGAAGGACGTGTACCTGGGAGAGCATCAATCCGCAAACCCGCAGCGTACGAATCTGAGACTCGGGGGACCTGTGAATGCGTGCACCCATGGCCTTGTGTGCGGATGGGATCAAACGTAGGTGTTGAGCCGATTATTCAGGAACCAAATGCAGACAAGTGCCGTCTCTCGCTGTCCGGAACATCGCAGATCCTGAACTAAGCTTTGCGGAGTTGTACGTCGAAGCGATCGGCGAACGACCGGAACAATATGTAAATTCTGCGCAATCAGCCCCGAACAGGACTGAGCGATTTGGTGGTCCGGAAACAACAATCCACCGAGCAACACCATCACAGTGAGTGTTGCCGTCACGTTGATCGAACCCATCATGGCAGGGTGGCTCATGATGGTTCGCTGCTCGCCGTTGTTCGTCTTTGCACAATCCTGAACCAAGCACCTGAGGTTGGAGTTATGTCACGAGCGTTCTCGTTACCCCTCGCATTCGCACTATTGCTGCTTCTGACAACAACTGCCGGTGGACAGGAAACGCCAGCCATAACAACGCCTCAGGATCCCCCCGAGACACCGGCTGCCGGCAGTCTTGCGGAGAAATGGGATCGCCTGATTTATGTGCCGTTCAAAGAGCTGACGAAGGTTTTTGACAATCAGGACGCGTCTGTTGTTCTGCCATATGCAGAATATATGGACCTGCTGAAGAAGGCACTGGAAGCCCAGTCGAAGGTTGCAGCCAGTCAGGATGTGGTTTTGTCGTCGTCCACATGGACCGCCAGTGTGGAAAAGGATCTGGCTCGCATCACGGTCGAACTGAAGATGAATGTTCTGAAGGCCGACGGCTGGGCCAGCCTGCCGCTGACATTTGGAACAGCGGCGATCGGCAAAGTCGAACCCGATGATGGTTCCGTGCTTTTGAAAGGCACTGGCCAGGGTCAGTACGAACTCCTGATCAAAGGCGCGGGGCAAAAGGTCGTGAAGCTGCAGCTGCTGGCGACGGTGAACACATCTCCGGAAGACCGATCGTTCGCGATTCAGTGTCCGCCGACAGGTATCTCGGAATTGACCGTGACGATTCCAGAACCCGACCAGACTGTTCGGATCACGCCATTGCAGGTGCTGCTGCCAACAGACGGTCTGGCCGTTGAAGGCAAGACCGTGGCCAAAGCCAGCCTGGGTGCCACCAACCAGTTTGAAGTCCACTGGAATCCTCGCGCGGGGTCAAAGCCAGTGATGGATCTTCTGACCAGTGTTTCCAGCAGCACCATATCTCGCATCGAGACAGGACTGCTGCAGTCGAAGACAACGTTCAACTACGAAATCCTGCGCGGCGAACTGCGTGATGTCACGATTCTGGTCCCTGCGGATGCTCGCATCATTGACGTCGTTGCGGCCGCGGGTCGTATTCGCTCATGGAATGCTGAAGCCGTCGGGGAAACTCATCAGGTCGTGAAAGCCGAACTGCTTGTGCCGGCCACGGAGAAGTTTCAGATCGAAGTGCAGACGGAACGCAGTCTGGAAGGCGACCAGTTCCAGCTCATCGGAAAATCGGCCGACGGAAAACTGCAGGGCATTCATGCGGATGCTGTGGTGCGAGAAGCCGGTCGTCTGACAATTGTGACGGACCCTTCGATCTCAGCGATCGTGAAGACTCAGTCAGGCGTCAAGCAGGTCGAAGCCGGGGCCGCCAGTCAGTCTGGAGAGATGGCAAACATCTGGGAGTATAGTGGAACGTCTGGCCAGCTGACTGTTCAGATCAAGCCCGTGGAGCCTCGACTGCTGGTCAATCATTCCATGCAGTATGTCTTCCGCGATGATGAACTGCGTCTGCGTTCGGTGCTGAAGTATGAAGTGGAACGAGCGGGCGTCTTTCAGCTGTCGCTGAAGGTCCCGGATTCGCTGACGATCGACAGTGTTTCCGCTGACGGCATGAGTGAATTCAATGTCGACAAAGGAACGGGTCGAATCACCCTGTCGCTGACTCAGAAGCGAATGGGAGCCATCGAAGTCACCGTTCAGGCTCATCAGACGTTCAATTCATCTGCGGAAAATGCGGAGATGGAACTGCCAACGCTGACGCCGGAAGGCGTGGAACGGGAAACGGGCCTTTTGACTGTTTACGCTCCGGAGTTTCTGGACGTCATCACTGTGGACGAAAAGCTCGCAGGCCTGTTTCCCGCGCGAGACTTCGCGGTGGAAGCGCTGCCGCGGCTTCGGCACATTGCGACATGGGACTTTACTCGTCGACCTCTGGCTTTGTTCGTTCGCACATCGCCTCGACCAGCGCAGATTTCTGCTGCCGTGGGAACGACGGTGCGCGTGGATCCCGAGCTGATGAAGCAATCGTCCGTCATTACCTTTGATATTCAGAACGCGGGCATTGATACGCTTCGAGTCGCTGTGCCCGAAGCGGTTGCGAATGACGTGCGATTCCGAATGCTGACCAGTGGTCATTCGATTCAGCAGCGCGACAAGGCGGCTCAGGCTGAAAATGGCTGGGTCACATGGACTCTGGTTCTGCAGGACGAAACCACCGGCAGTCTGCAGCTGGGTGTCGACTGGGACATTACTCTCAAGAAGCCCGAAGGCGGCGCAGAGGGTGCTGAGGCTGAACAGTCGCTGGTTGTTGAACCGCCTCGCGTGCTGGCTCCGTTTACGGAAGAACAGGCAAAGCGTCGTCGAGTCGTGCTGACGGAGACTCGCGGGGAGATTCGTCTGCTTCGACACGAATCACTTTCGATCACCGCGGATTCTCAGGGAGAAACGACGGAAGCCATCGACGTACGAGAAATGGAACTGATGGAACAGGATGGTTACCTGGCCTACAGATATTATTCCCAGCCAGCCTCCGCAACGATTCGCATTCGACGTCATGAGCTGCATGAAGTTGCTGCGACGGTTGTCTCACGAGCCGCTTTTGAAGTTGTGACCGAACGACAGCCGCTGGCGACCTGGCGAGCCCGCCTGCTCATCACGACCAGTGAACGTCAGAGACTTCGCATTGACCTGCCGGCGGGCAGTGATCTGCAGGCTCCGCTGATGAATGATCAGCGCACGACGATTGAGAAGGCCACGGATGCGAAGGCTGCGGAAGGATGGGACGCGTACTATGTGAACATCAGCCGCGAAACAACGTCTGATGAAGAATTCCTTCTGACTCTGTTGTATCGCTGTCCAATTGCTGACGCTGAGGCTCGCCCGTATCCAGGCATTGGCGGCGGTGTTCAGACTCTGCTGCTGCCCGTGATCGGAACCGACGATGGATCCACGGTTGTTCAGCAGGTTCAGCTGGCAGTGTGGTCACCCGAAGATGTCGCCTTTGCCGGAGATCCGGAGCTGTGGACTCAGGCAGGTCGTATGCCGCCGACCATCACTTCGCCTTTCCGATCGCCGTCATCGATTGCCGCAGCGACCGCGATGAACGACTGGATTCAATCGCTCGACACGACCACATCCGACTTTCCAACTCAGGGCAGCGTTTCTGTCTACCGCGCCGTGGGTCGCCAGAAACAGATTCAGCTGGCGTGGTGGAGCCGGCCGTTCCTGTTCTGGATGATCAGCGGAACGCTTGTTCTGATCGGCCTGATCCTGCGACGCACGACCTGGGACAATCGAATTACCGTCGTGCTTCTGACAATCTTCGTCGTCGCCATGCTGTCTCTCAGCCGAGGCAGTGCGGTGCCGCATTATGTGGGAATGGCATGGCCGGGCGTTCTGATTGTGGCAGCCATCTGGGTCTCCGGACTCGTGCTTGGTCAGAAGAATGGAAACGGCAGTGCGAACGGAAACGGACATCATGGCAATGGAGGATCCGGTGGCAACAACGGTGGCGGTTCCAGTCCGTCGCCCGCGCCCGTTGCTCCGGTGCCGCTGATGAACGCCGGATCTGCGACGCTCCCGGCTGGCACGGTCGCTCCTTCGCCGGAAGTGACATCGCAGATGAATCAGATGCTTGGAGGTGGCAAATGAGAATCGAAACCACTCTTCAACTGGGTTCCAGATTACTCGAACGGACTCGCAGGCTTGTTATGACACCGATTCACGCTGCCGTGCTGCTGAGCATTCTGTCGGTTCCCAGCCTTATGAACTCATCATCGCTGGTCTCTGCTGCGGTTGTTGCACAGGAAGGTCAGCAGGCTGCTCAGGA
>CAZIGZ010000043.1:23617-42428 GCA_964538835.1 uncultured Chitinophaga sp.
AGTCTGAAGGTGACGCCTGGCGAGAACCTTGCCAGCATTCAGATGGAGCTGAAGGTTCGTCAGTTTGCTGACGGATGGCAGCTGCTTCGCATTCCTGCGGGCAACCTGCTGGTCGAAAAGGCGGAAGTGAACGGCAAAGCGGCCATCATGGCCTGGGAGCAGGGTTCGACCGCGCTTTTGCTGGCTCATGAGAAAGCCGAATCGTTTACCGTTGTCCTGAATCTGTCGACTCCCATCGCAACGCTGGGAAGCGACCGCACGACAGCCTTTCAGCTGCCTCAGATTCCCGCCACAGAGCTGACCGTGAACTGTCCGGCCGGACGTCATTTGATGGTCAATGATCTGAAAATTGAGCGACCTGCCGCTGAAGATATGGCTGCCGATTACACCATTCCCGCCGGCGCGGCTCCTGACATTCGACTTCGCTGGGTTGTGCAGCGAAAGGAAACGGAAGCACAGACGCTGGTCTTTGTGAACACGGATGCTCAGCTTCGAGTCCAGAAGGAAGCGATTCGCTGGGAAAGTGATACGCGAGTCAGCGTCTTTGGCGGTTCCATCAACCGCATTGCTGCTCAGGTTCCCGCACGCATGGAGATTACAAGCATTGAATCCGCGGGGCTGGAATCCTGGACGCTGGAGGATGATCCTCAGCAGGCAGGTCAGACGCGAGTGACGATGACCTGGCGGCAGCCGTTCACGAACGATCGCCTGATCCGCATCCGTGCGGTTACGGTGGCGACCGATCAGACATCGCACGATATTCCGACGCTGCAGTTTGCTGAAGTGACATCTCATTCCGGCCGACTGGTCGTGACTCATGAAGAAGGACTTCGGCTTGCGGCCCGAACGGGTGGCGGAATTCGATCCGTGTCTGCCGCTGAAGCTGGTGTTT
Source organism: uncultured Chitinophaga sp. (assembly GCA_964538835.1). Lineage (GTDB taxonomy): Bacteria > Planctomycetota > Planctomycetia > Planctomycetales > Planctomycetaceae > SXXK01. The sequence continues at coordinate 24,510 of CAZIGZ010000043.1, forward strand.
CGACGGAAGCGGCCGTCTTCGACTTCTGGCAGCAGCAGTTTCAGCTGAACGTGTCCGCTCGTCCGCGCGATCGAGAGCTGTTTGCGGAATCATCCGGACTGCTTGCGATTGACGATACAGCCGTTTCGTTTACCGCCACGATGACGATTGAAACACTGAATGCACCGCTGTTTGAATTGCCTGTGACACTGCCTGCCGACTGGCAACTGTCGTCGGTCGTCGCGGCTGAGCAGCCTGTCTCATGGAGTGCGGGAGCTGATGCCACTCATGTTGTGATCAAGCCGTCCGCAGCCGTGCAGCCTGGAGGTATGCTGTCGCTGACCGTGACACTTCAGCGTACGATCGGTGATCCGGATACGGAGCAGAAACTGAGTCTGCCAGTGGTTCTGGCGGATGAAGTCACGGTTGTCGGCGGGACATACACGGTTCGAGGCTCTGATGATCTGCTTGTGACTCCGCTGACGCTGACCGGACTGACGGCGATCGGCGGCAGTGCGGGCGAACAGGTGTTTCAGAATCCCGGGACATCGATCAGCGGTGAGCTTTCGATTGTGCGTCGTCCGGCGAGACTGGCCAGCCGTTCTGTTCTTCGCACCTGGGCTGATGTTCGACATCAGTCTCTGGACGCGGAGATCATTACAGACGTCCTGAGCGGCACGATTCGGACGCTGACCGTTCGACTTTCAGAATCTCTGGGACCGGATGTCCGGTTTCATGTTCGAAGTGTTGGGCCGGTGCCTGGGCTTCAGCAGACACGATTTATTCGGCCGGTGTCGATCGTTGAGCAGACTGCGGGGACTCCTGCGAATGGCCTGCGTCCGTTCGTTCTGAAACTGGATCACCGCTTTGCCGGATCGCTTTCGATTCAGGCAACGGTGGAACTCAACCGCGCAGCCGATGCGCCGATTCCGGCTCCGGTGGTGGAAGTTCAGGATGCAATCCGTCAGCACGGAGTTCTGGTGTTTGAGGCCACTCCCGACCAGCAGTTGATGGTGGGCGGCCAGGTCAGGGAGATCCCGGGACTGTTTGTGGCGGATGCCGGACTTGTGGATCCTCCGGATGTTTCGACCGGTCGACGCATCGCTCTGACGTATCGCTTTGTGCAGACCGGATATTCGTTCCAGGTGACGGATGCTCGCTTCGAAACGGTCGCTGTTCCGTCCGCGATTGTTGAGCAGATGGAGAACATCTGCACGCTGAATGAATCGGGTATGGTTCAGCGATGGAGCCGTGCGACTCTGCGAACATCCGGCGTTCAGACGCTTCGATTCCGATTGCCTGGCAAAGAGGCATTCCTCTGGTCAACAGTGCTGAATGGCGAACCGGTGGAAGTCCGTCGCGAAGACGAAGACTACCTCGTGGCACTTCCCGCCAACTCCGAAAGTCAGCAGCAGACTCTGGCGGTCCTGTTTGAAACCTCCAGTGAGAAGACGGGAGCCTTCGGGAAGATCAGCCAGAGTCCGGTTCAGTTTCTGATCGACGCCGGGCCGAAGGAAACGGTTTCGATTGATGTGCTGAAACAGACGTGGCAGATCCACTATCCTCAGTCAGCCATGCTGATTGAAAGTGACGGACCTTATCGCGCAGTGAATGGGTTCGATCAGCCAGGCTGGCTCATGTCCCTGTGGAAGCTTGAGCTGCCTTCGGGCCAGAAACTGAAGAGCCTGCTGATCTCCGTGAGTATCTTTGCGGTCGTTTTGTCGGTCATCACCGTGGCGATTATTCGAAAGCGGTGGGTGGCACTGGGTGGCCTTGGCGTTTTTGTGCTGGTGGCTTTTTTTGCCGTCAGTCTGTTTCAGGCTCAAAAATCGGCCGAGAAAGCGGCACTAACATCAATGCCAGCCGGTGACGGTGGCTATCTGGCGGACGATGTGCAATACCTGCCTCCGGCGAGTCCCGAGCCGACAGCGGCCGCTGCGGCAACAATGGGTGATCTGTCACTCGCCTACGATCTGCCAGCACCGGCGGCAAATGCTCTGAGTGAGCGACCGTCAAGGGCTGATGATGGATTTCGCTCTCAGGCAATCATGGGCGGCCAAGGTGGTTTTGGCGGAGGCGGTTTTGGTGGCGGTGAAATGGCCCCAGGCGGATTTGGAGGTGCCATGGGCGGCATGGGAATGCCAGGAGCCCCGGGGCAGCCTTCGAGTGGAGCCGTGCCTGCAGATCTTGCTGTCGTGAACGGAGCCGCCGTTGTTCCGCAAGCCGCGCCGGCCGATCCTTTCTCTGTGAATGATGTTGCAGGTCTTCCTCGCAAAGGAGTCGCTCGGCTTTCTGTGAACGTGAATCTGGACATCCCGAACGACTATCTGCAGCGACAGTTTGTGTCCGTGGCCGATTCCGTTCATCGTCCTGCCGTGCTGGATCTTCGAGTGCAGAATCGTGAACAGATCTCGATCGTTCGATTGATCGCAGCGGTCCTTGCCCTGTTCGTTGTGTGGCGTCAGCGTCACAAACATGTTCTGTGGCAGGTCACGGTGGTGCTGGTCCTGCTGGTTGTTGCCATCGGATTACTTCCGGTGCTTGGTAACAGATGGCAAAGTGTGCTGGATGGCGTCGCTGGCGGAGCAGCAGCATCCTTGATTCTGGTGATCATCGGGCAGCTCCGATGCTGCCTGATCTCGATGGTTGCGGCCTGTGGTCGACTGTGGAATCGTCGTTCGTCGGTTCAGACGATGATTGTGCTTCTCTGCCTGAGTCCACTGTTGAGCGATTCGGCCCTGTTTGCACAGGAAGTTCGGCCGGAACCTGTGAAACAGCCGGATATCGTGATTCCTTACAGCCCGGATGAGCCCATTCTTCGTGCGGACAAGGTGTTTATTCGCCACGATGACTTTCTCCGGATCTATCAGCAGGCATTCCCGGATGTACTGCCGAAAAGTTCTGCGAGTCCACTGGGATCATCAACGATTGCTTCGTTCTATCGATCGACGGATCTGAAGCAGGTGGATGGCACGAAGTATGCCATGAGCTTTGAGGGGCGTTACGTCGTCTGGGCGGATTCGGATCAGCCGGCGAACGTGAATCTCCCCATTGGTTCAGTCGCCATTCGCAGCGTTCAGGTTGACGGAGCTGAGGGCTCGGTCACACCGCTTCAGATCGGTGAATCAGCCTCTGACCTTCCGGACTTTGCCGGTCAGCAGGTCGCAACGGCTCGCACGATGGGCAATAACATCGCACGGGCCAGCAACGACAACCCGGCCTATTCCGTGCAGGTCAAAGGACGTGGCTTGCATGTCGTCGATGTGAAGTTTGACATCTCGGCCACGGTGGAAGGCGAACTTGGCCGAGCCGACTTTCCGTTTCGCTCTGTCGCAACGGGCACGTTCGAATGGACACTGCCCGCGGACGGACTGGATGCCAAGGTCAACGGCCGGACCAACATCTATCATCGCGACGGTCGCAAGGTCATTCTTCCCGTTGCTCAGCTCTCGACCGTTCGACTTCAGTGGCTTCCCAGGCTGCAGAAGGTGGCCGGGGATGTCGTCTTTCATTCCGTAGCCGCATCGGCCCTGTCCGTTCAGGATTCGGGGCTTCAGCTTCGAACCACTGTCGCACTGACTGTTCGGCAGGGTGAGGTCTCTGAGCTGGAGCTGACGCTGCCCGAAGGCTATGCGATTCAGTCTGTCACCGGTGAAGACCTTGCTGGCTGGACACCTCAAAACACCGATGCAGCACGCTCCCTGAAACTGCAGTTTCGCCGGGCCGTGAATGATGCCACCAGGGTCACGATGCAGTTGTTTGCTGCGTCACCGACTGCAGAGACACTTGCGGCGCTGAATGTTCCCATCACTGTTGTTCGAGGGTCCAGCCGCGATACAGGAACTGTTGTGCTCCGCACGGGACCTCAGTTTCAGAGTCGAGCGGATGCTCTGACCGGTGTCAGCCAGATGAACCCGGGCGAAGCTCCGAATCCGGACGGCGATGAAATGTCAGGACGCCCGATGATGGCGTGGCGCTACACGCGACATCCGGCCAGCATTCAGGTAAAGGTCAGCCCGACAGCCGATGAACTGAACACGGAGTCGATGCACGCGGTTCGACTGGAAGAACAGCGGCAGCTCTGGAGTTCCCGGCTCACGCTGCAGATCAAGGGTTCACCTCGGTCACGCATTGATCTGGTCGTTCCCAAAACATGGCTGGCTCTGGATGTTGCCGCCACGGCCCTGAAGGACTGGTACTTTGTCGATAACGAAGACCCGGCCGCCACAACACGAACACTCAGCATTCAGCTGAAGGACGCTCGCAGCGGTGCAATTCAGATCGCTCTGCAGGGGCAGATGAACCGTGATGCGGATCGAAGTCAGCTGACTCTGTCTCCACCACAACTGGCCGGCGCGACTCAGTCACGATCCGAGATGTCCGTGTGGCTGGATGCGGCATCAGAAAGCATCGGAGTTGCGGAAGGCAGTGACTGGACACTCAAGCCGGTTTCCACGATCGACGCCAGCTTCCGGGAGATTTCACCGATCAGTCCTTCGCTGCTGTTTGCCAGCAATGTCAAACAGCCAGGCTCGGTGAACGTTCGACTTCGCGAAGCCGTGTCGACTCTGATTGCGGAATCCGTGACGGTTTCCAATGTGACGGAAACATCACTCGAACTGACTCTGGCGCTGAAGTGGCAGATTGCACGAGCGGCCGCGGATCAGTTTGCGGTTGAGCTTCCCGCGAACATCGCTTCGCTGATGACCTTTGATGTTCCTGGTCAGCGAAAACTTGTGCGGGAAGATGCCGGCAATGGACGAACACGCGTCATCTTCCACCTTCAGACACCAGTGACAGAGCAGTATTTTGTTCTTGGAAATGCCAACCTGCCTCTGCCGGCGGATCGAGTCCTGAAGGCGGATGTTCCGGCGGTAGTGATTCCCGCCGGAGCCCCTTCAACGCTTTCTGCGCAGTCGCATTTCTGGGTTCTTGTGAATCAGTCCAGCGGGCTGCTGCAGCCGACTGTTGAACAGCCGGCCGACAGAGTCAGCGTTGATCAGATTTCCACAAAGATTCCGCCGCAGTTGCTTCAGCAGGCCGTGCTGATTTCGCGACTGAAACCTGAAACTGCGTCGTGGAATCTGGTTTATCCGGAACGACAGCAGGTCGCTCCGGCGGTCGTCACACTGGCCACTCACACGACCGTTCTTTCCGATGATGGAAGCTGGCGAAGCCTTCATCAGCTGCAGGTGACCAATGAATCGCGTCAGTTCCTGCCTGTGATTCTTCCGAAGGATGCTCGCCTGATGTACTGCCTGGTCCAGGGGCGGCCAACGCGAGTTGTTGTTCGCGGGACAGGAAAGGATCAGCGATATCTGATTCCGATTCCACAGTCCGGCGCGCTGGCATCGGGCTTTGATGTGGTCTTTGCACTTGCCGGACGCTTTGCGGATTCGGCAGCGGCCGTTCGAAGCAAGTGGGCCAGTGAGCGACTGTCGATTCCTGTACCGAGCTTCCCTGAGTTTCGTGATGATCCGGAATTTGGAATTTCCATCTCACGCAATCGCTGGAGTCTGTACGTGCCGGAATCGTGGCATGCCGCCGAAGTTCAGGATCCGTCTCTGACCAACGTCGTGAAAGCTCGCAATGAAGAGATCGAAGATGCCGCCGTGCTTTCTGAGATTGAACGATCGCTGTCGCTTCTGAGTGTCGGTGGCAATGCCGCCGGGGGGAAAGGCCAGTTTGTTCAGCAGAAGCTTGCAAAACAGGTGGAAGATCAGATGTCGCGTCTGCTGTCTCTGACCTGCAACGATCCGAACGTCGGTCAGCAGCGTGATGAAGTCTGGCGAAAGCTGGAGGGACTGCGTGCTGCCAACGACACGAGCATGGCTCCGGCCACTCAGGCTCCTGGCTCCGCGCAGCAATTTGGAAACTTCTTCCTCTATGAACAGGACCTGGGAACAAACAGCATTCAGCTGGATAACAACCGATCATTCCTTGACTTCAACGGCATTGCCCCGCAGTCGAATGCAGGAATGAATGGGCTTTACGGCGGTGCTGCTGGTGCTGTCGAGACTGAGCAGAAGTTTCGATTCCAGGTGAGCGTTGATGACTTCAAGGAAGTGACAGACGCCAAAAAGGAATCGGACGAAAAGGCTGGTGAGGACAAGGCCAAAATGGATGAACCCGCGAAACCCGCTGGTGGCGAAGAAGCGATCGCCGGCAAACGATCCCAGCTAATGCAGCGACGTTCGAAGAGCATCACGAAGGACAATTCCGGTGAAGCATCGAAGCCGATGGAGCAGGTTGAGCAATTGGCTGAGCAGGGACAGGCCCCGGCCATGGTGCCACTGCAGATGGCGGCACCACAGGCTGGCGGACAACCGGTGATCAATGATGTACCGATGGCGCAGCCGCCAGCTCCGGCGGCAACTCCTTCGGGATTACTGTCCCTGCAGTTCGAGATTCCTCAGGAAGGATATCGGCTGGACTTCCTTCGAGTTGGCGGGAACCCAAGCCTTTCTCTGGATGTTCGTTCGGCCGATGCGGTCAATCGTGGGACCGGTCTCCTGTGGACACTGTTGTGCGTCATCGGAGCCGTGGCGATTCTGCCGGTTGGTCGTTCGGGGAACCTGATCGTGTTCCTGAAACGCCTGGCCATGGTGCTTGCCGCCGCCGGATTGAGCGTCGCCTTCTTATCGAACAATTCGGTGGCTCGAGGCGGCTTCGTGCTGTGCGTCGTTTCGGCGATTGTGCTGGCCGTGGTGACGGTGATTCAGGCTCGACGAAGCAGCGTGACCCCGTCAACCTGAGAATTCACGGGAAATTTGCTTCGAGCGGCACGAAAGATTTGTACACACCCGACAACTCCGAGCCCTGAAAATCGTGGGATTTCCAGGGCTCGGTGCTCTTCCGGTCGAACAGTGTGCACATTTCCAATTATCATGCTTGGCCCTGCGGCTGGCCAGGCGAAGGTGCTTTCGCTGCGCGCAGCCATTGTTGACTGGAAGAGTGAAGAGCAAGAGCTATGGGTAAGCCAACTGGCTTCAAGGAGTACACACGCAAGGTTCCGGCGGATCGAGAACCCCTCCTGCGAATTTTGGACTGGAAGGAATTCCATGACCATATGCCGGAAGCGGATCTGAAGATCCAGGGTGCTCGCTGCATGGATTGCGGTGTCCCGTTTTGTCATACCGGCGACATGATGGCCAACATGGCGTCCGGATGTCCGATCAACAATCTGATTCCGGAATGGAACGATTTGGTTTATCAGGGTCGCTGGCGTGATGCGCTGGAGCGTCTTCATAAGACGAATAACTTCCCGGAGTTTACCGGCCGCGTCTGTCCGGCTCCCTGTGAAGGGTCCTGCTGCCTTGGTGTCATTGAGCCACCAGTCACGATCAAGAACATCGAATGCGCGATTATTGATCACGCGTTCGAAATGGGCTGGGTCATTCCTCAGCCTCCGCAGGTTCGGACGGGCAAGAAGATCGCCGTGGTTGGATCTGGTCCTGCCGGACTGGCGGCTGCGGCTCAGCTGAACAAAGCGGGCCACTGGGTGACGGTTTACGAGCGAGACGATCGTGTAGGTGGGCTGCTGATGTACGGCATTCCCAACATGAAGCTCGACAAGAAAGAAGTGGTTGATCGCCGAGTCCGCATTATGGAGCAGGAAGGCATCACTTTCTTCACGGGCATGGCTGTCGGCAAGGATGTTCCGACCTCGCAGCTGCTGGAAGACTTCGATGCGATCGTACTGGCAACGGGGGCAACTCGTCCGAGAGATCTGCCGATTCCCGGCCGAAACCTCAAGGGTGTTCATTACGCGATGGACTTCCTGCGTCCGAATACTCGTAGTCTGCTCGACAGCAATCTGGGAGACGGCAAGTACATCAGTGCCAAAGACAAGCATGTGGTGGTGATCGGCGGCGGCGACACGGGCAACGACTGCCTGGGCACGTCGGTTCGTCACGGCTGCAAGTCGCTGGTGAACTTTGAAATTGTGGAAAAGCCTCCGCTCGATCGGTCACCCAACAATCCCTGGCCGCAGTGGCCGAGAGTTTTCCGCGTCGACTACGGTCATGAAGAAGCGGCGATGAAGTTCGGCGAAGATCCGCGAAGGTTCGCCGTCCAGACTGTGGAATTTGTGGACGATGGTCAAGGCAACGTCAAAGCCGTCAGGACGATTGAAGTCGACTGGCAGGTGATGACCGAAGGTGGTCCTCCGTTCGTTCCGATTCCGGGCACGGAGAAGGAATACCCGGCCGACCTGGTCTTCCTCGCACTGGGCTTTCTGGGTCCGGAACATCCGGTTGCGGAAGGTCTGGGTGTCAAGCTGAAGGAAGGCCGCGGCGGTATGAGCTGGTACGAGGGCGATCACAACAAATACACGACCAGTAATCCCAAGGTCTTTGTCGCAGGTGACTGTCGACGAGGCCAGAGCCTGGTGGTCTGGGCCATCAATGAAGGTCGCGGTGCTGCTCGTGAAGTCGATCGCTTCCTGATGGGTTCGACCGATCTTCCATAGTTCCAGGCAGGCGGCCGATGTGGACAAAGGAGGGTCCCGGAGTTTGCGGAGCAACAGGCGAGTTGTCACCGTTCACTTCGTGGTGTTGCGTTGTGTGCTCTGAGACGCGGTGTCGCTTCTTCAGGCATAGCGCTCTGTTCCATGATTCCAGTCCTGAACTTACTCACTGTGGATTATTCTTCTATGGATCACTTCGAACGCTTCGCGCCTTTCCGGATGTTTTCTCGCCAGACCGTCAGGGCCTGTGCGGTTCTGCTGGCACTGATGGTGTCGCTCGCGACGCTGCCAATGGTGTCCGGACAGGAAGGAACGGAATCGAAGGAAGAGCCAAAGGCGGCTGCTCAGGAGAAAGACGCATCGGGTTCAGCACCCGGTGTCAGTGCCATTGCGGAAACGTCAGATTCCGGACCGCACGATGAAGCCGAGGGTGATGCTCATGGCGGTGGCGGACACAGTGACCCTGTGGTTCCTGTCTTGATTGGCATCATCGTTATTCTTCTGGCAGCCAAGATCGGCGGTCATGTTTTTGAACTCATGGGCCAGCCATCGGTGCTCGGCGAACTGGTCTTTGGGATGCTGATCGGCAATCTGCCTCTGGTGGGTTACAGCGGACTCGAATTTCTGACCATCGACTACAACAAACCCACGATGATCAGTCTCCAGGATCCTCAGGCACTGGCCGGCGTTTCGATCGATCATCTGTCGCGAATCGGTGTCATCCTGCTTCTGTTTCAGGTAGGACTGGAATCCTCCATCGGGCAGATGATGAAGGTGGGTTTATCGGCTCTGGTCGTTGCCGTAATTGGTGTGGTTTGCCCGATGATTCTGGGTTACGGCGTCGGCATGATGATGCTTCCAAAGGCTCACTGGGCGGTTCACCTGTTTCTGGGAGCCACACTGTCCGCAACAAGCGTCGGGATCACTGCTCGAGTCTTAAAGGACCTCGGCAAATCAACCACGAAGGAAGCTCAGATTGTTCTGGGCGCGGCAGTGATCGATGACGTTCTCGGGCTGGTCGTGCTGGCTCTTGTCCAGGGAATCATTGTTTCGCTCGATGCCGCGACACGAGGTGCCGCGTCTTCGTTTGGTCTGGGTGAGCTGGGGATGATTGTCGGAAAGGCGATGGGGTTCCTGGTGGGTGCACTTGTGCTGGGGCGACTGGTCTGCCGACCTCTGTTCCTGATTGGAAATGCTGCACGCGGAAAGGGACTTCTGGTGACCACCGCACTGCTTTTGTGCTTCGTTCTTTCCTGGCTGGCAAATCTTGCCGGGCTGGCTCCGATCGTTGGAGCGTTCGCTGCGGGACTTATTCTGGATGATGTTCATTACCGTGAGCTGAAGGAGAAAGAAGGGGTGCATCATCTGGACGATCTGATTCGTCCGCTGACCGACATGATGGTTCCGATCTTCTTCGTCGTGATGGGCATGAACGTGGATCTTCGCAGCTTTGCTGACCTGAACGTTCTGGGACTTGCGGCTTTGCTGACGATCGCTGCCATCGTCGGGAAGCAGGCCTGTGCCTTTGGTGTTCTGGATAAGGGAACGAACCGACTGGCGGTTGGCCTGGGAATGATCCCGCGAGGCGAAGTCGGTCTGATCTTTGCTGCGATTGGGTTGAGTCTGAAAGTGGGTTCAGAGCATGTCGTCGACAGTGCCAGCTATTCAGCGCTGGTGGTGATGGTGATGGTCACGACCATGGTGACGCCGCCTCTGCTCAAATGGGGACTGTCTCGACCGACGGCCAACGGCTGAAACAGACGGTCCGGTTTTGAGACGAACGGATTCTGATCATGCAGATACCTTTGCCGCCTTCCGCTGCGACCGAAGCTCGAAACTCCGCGACGACTGACATCGATCGTCTGAGTCCGCTGCAGATTGTCGCCGTGATGACTTCGGAAGATGCAAAGGTGTCTGCGGCGGTCGCCGCGGAGAAGATGGCGATTGCCCGGGCGATCGATGGGATCTCCGAACGTCTCCGCGACGGTGGCCGTCTGATCTATCAGGGAGCGGGAACGTCAGGGCGACTTGGTGTTCTCGATGCCAGTGAATGTCCTCCAACATTCAGTGTCCCGCCGGGACTTGTTATTGGCGTTATCGCCGGAGGGCGTGAAGCTCTGACGACGGCCATTGAAGGAGCCGAAGACAATCGAGCGGCCGGTGGTCAGGACCTTGCAGCACTGAATCTGTCCGAGCGTGACGTCGTCGTGGGCATCGCGACCAGTGGTCGAACGCCCTACGTTCTTGGCGGCATTGAGTATGCTCGGCAGAAAGGATGCCTGACGATCGGGCTCGCCTGCAATGAAGGTTCGGTGCTGGCTCAGATGGTCGACATCATGATCGCCCCGATCGTCGGCCCCGAAGTCGTCACCGGTTCAACTCGACTCAAGGCTGGCACTGCCACGAAGCTCGTTCTGAACATGCTGTCGACCGGGACGATGATCCGTCTGGGCAAGACCTATGGCAACCTGATGGTGGACCTGCGAGCTTCCAACGAAAAGCTGAAAGATCGTTCCATTCGGATTGTCATGGAGCTGACGGAGCTTGATCGAGCTGCGGCCTCGGAGCTGCTTGGTCGCTGCGGCGGTGAAGTGAAAACTGCGATTGTCGCGCAGCGCCGAAGTGTATCGCCGGATGCAGCTCGACAGCTTCTTGTTTCAGGAAACCAGCAGCTTCGCTCGGCACTGGAAATGCCGTCACGGTAGCACCCCGGAGCGTCATCAAGAGCCAGAGCTTTACGGTCCGAAGAACAGGTCGGCAAGAAACTCGGCGGCAGGATTACGCTGAGGCAATCCGAAGAAGCTGCGATCCAGATCGGTTGGCACTGTAGAACCTGGAATCGGGGTTACCTCGCTTCGCTGGCTCCATGGAGTCTGTCGTACTCCCGAGGCCTGTTCAACGCGAGTCATCTCACCGTGGTCCAGCCAGATCAGTCCGCATTCGCTGCAGGTATCAACGACAACGTTGCCCGGACCGTAATAAGGATGCACGTCCATTTTTGTCTTGCAGGATGGGCAGGCAACGCGACGCTCATAAGCCTTTGGGTTGATGGGGCGAGGTTCTGCAGGTTCGACACCGACACGGCGAGCGACTCGTTCGCTGACGATGGAGCCGAAGTCGACATTGCGGAGGAGCAGTCCGAAACAGTCGTTGCAAAACAGGACATTGCGCCCTTCCATCAGGCCAGACTGCAAAGAAGTACTGCAGCACGGACAGGAGGATTCCAGCGAGTGTCCGGTTGGGAGAATGCGATCCGCGGACACCTCGGCGGGCTGAATCAGAGATGTGCAGAACTGACAGCGATAATACGCCTGTCCGGCAACCACATTGGAAACGCCGCCGCATTTCTGGCAGCTGATTGCGATCGTGACCTGAGTCACCATGCTGAAAACTCCCCGCTGAGAACTCGTTCACTATGTCGCCTCGCCAGGCGCGAAGCTTCGTGAACCATAAGTCGAAGCAGGCGGCATGCGGATTCATGCCGGGCAATTGTGGCATCACATCTGGCGCGTCGTAGCGATCATGTCGACCATTCCGAGTTTGTCGACGCGTGAAGTGTGGGCAGTTTTCAGTATTCAGTTGGCAGTGGGCGGTATGCAGTGGAGCAGTGGGCGGAAGACACGGAGCAACTGAGGACAGTTGCTCTACACAGGGACCCCGAGTGATTCCGCGTTCTCCAGACGCTGTGAGAGATTCTGGAGCTGATCGAGCAGATAGGAGCGACGGTACGTATCTTCCGGAGTCGGGTCACGCATTTCGAGCATGACCGAGCTGCGAACGTAGCGAAGGCCACGGAGAAGCATGTCGCGTTCTTCCAAAGTCAGCTCAACTTGAACCAAACCTTCCATCGCACCACTCCGGCAGGTTGCAGATCCGGCAACATCCTGACGCCGAAACCAGCGAGATCATTGATTCGCGGCGACGTCATTCTCGCCCGACTCCCTAACCCAAGTCTACGCGCGCTGGTTCGACTGCTCAAGCTGCGGAACGCCGGTTTTTGCATTCCGGCCTGTCTCGAGGCCCGAATTCAGCGAATGGGCTCGGAAATGTGCTTTCGCCGGTTGGAACCACCGTGAGTTGTGAGGGGCAGAAAAGATCAGATGTTTGTGAAGTTTCCGGAGTTTCACTGAAGTTTCCGAGTACGAACCTGAGCGTGGCCAGCGTGAGGAATCCGGTACTTCTGGAGAGTTCCCGCAGTGATATTAACACAATCTTAACAATTTGGCGGTTCACTTCTGGGGAGCGTGTATTTGACCCGATGTCGGGTGTTTCTTCACACAGGACCCACTCATGCTGACTCTGCGAAAGTTTCTTGCCGTCACATCACTGTGCCTGATGGGTGCAGTTTCTGGTTGCACTGTTGAATCTGTCGATGCTCCAAAGGACAAAGGCGGAGACAGCCCATCGGCCGCACCGTCGACAGGAGCGACTTCTGAGCGACGAATTCAGGTTGACGGTTCAAGCACTGTCGCCAAGGTGGCCGCTGCTGTGCAGGAGCAGTTTGAAGGGAAGTTTGCGGATACCAAGGTTGCTCTGAAGGTGACAGGTACCGGAACGGGCTTCAAGGAAATGATCGCTGGTCGAATTGATATTGCGAATGCATCACGACCAGTGAAGGATTCTGAAAAGGCGGATTGCGAAAAGGCCGGCATTGAGCTGGTTGAGCTGAAGGTGGCTCTGGATGGTCTGACGGTCTGTGTCAACAAGGAGAATGACTGGGTTGACGCGATCACGGTTGCTCAGTTGAAGAAGATCTGGGCTCCAGGCAGCACTGTGAAGACGTGGAAAGATGTTGATCCGGCATGGCCCGATGTTCCGCTGGCCCTGTTTGGTCCTGGCGAAGAATCCGGGACCTTTGACTACTTCACCGAAGTGATCAACGGCAAGGAAGATCAGATCACAGAAAACTACAGCGCGAGTGCTGACGACAATGTGACGATCACGGGGATCGCTGGTGAGAAGGGCGGCATGGGGTTCTTTGGCTGTGCGTATTATTTCTCCAACCAGGACAAGGTGAAGGCTCTGAAGGTTTCTCCGACCGACGATGCTGCGGCCGGTGTTGCTCCGACAGCTGAGACGGTTCGTTCAGGGGACTACAAGCCTCTGTCGCGACCTCTGTACATTTACGTGAAGAAGGCGTCGCTTGAGCGTCCCGAAGTTCAGGACTTCGTCCGATTCTTCCTGAACGACGGTCAGACTCAGGTTGGTGCTGTTGGCTACGTGCCGCTGCATGATGATGAACTGAAAGCCAGTCGTGACGCCCTGGATGCTGCTTTGGCCGGCCTGAAGAAGTAGTAAAACTCCGGAACAACGGCTTCGTGTGACTCGAATCCCTTCGCACGAAGCCGTTTCTGTGTAGACTCTCCGCAATACGGAGATTCCCCCGACGGCACGGAGAGCCGCAAAGACAGCTGTCATGTCTGCTGAGCGACGATCGAGGTCGTAAGGCGGTGGAGACGGCTGACTGAAACTTGCAGGCTGGCTATGTCAGAAATGCCCGTGTCCTGGGCGACTCGCCGACAGCATCGTCGACATGAGACATTGATTCAATGGGCTCTGTTTTTGTGTGCTGCGCTGTCGGTGCTGACGACGGCCGCCATTATTCTGGTGCTGCTCTCCAATGCGGTTTATGCACCGGGCGAAAAAACGGCCTTCTTCGAAAAGGTTTCACTGTGGGAGTTTCTGACAGGAACTCACTGGAAGCCCAGTGACGGGCCGAATGGAAAATATGGCATCTGGCCCTTGCTGAGTGGAACGTTTCTGGTGGCATTCGTTGCTGCCGGGGTCAGTATTCCGGCCGGTCTGGGTGCCGCGATTTACATGAGTGAGTATGCTGATCCCAAAGAGCGTGAATGGATCAAGCCGGTTCTGGAAGTGCTGGCAGGAATTCCGTCGGTGGTCTTTGGCTTCTTTGCCCTGAAGTTTATCACTCCGGTTGTGCTGAAGCCTTTGTTTCAGTTGTTCGGCACCGACATTGCCGTCTTTAACAGCCTGAGCGCGGGCATTGTTGTGGGCATCATGGTCACGCCGCTGATTGCATCGCTCAGTGAAGATGTGATCCGCTCGGTGCCTCGCAGCCTGCGTGAAGCCGCCTATGCGCTGGGAAGTACTCGCTTCGACGTATCGGCGAAGGTTGTTGTTCCTGCTGCACTGTCGGGGATTCTTGCGTCCTTCCTGCTGGCGTTTTCTCGAGCCATCGGGGAAACCATGGCTGTCGCGATTGCGGCGGGCGGCAATCCGGTCTTCACATTGAATCCTCTTCGAGGTGCTCAGACCATGACCGGGTTCATGGTGCATGCGAGTACTGGCGACAGTGCTGCCGATTCGATCAGCCGCATGAGTATGTATGCCGTCGGTATTACGCTGTTTGTGATTACTCTGGCCATCAATCTGTTCTCCGGCTGGATTCTGCGAAAGTATCGGGAGGTCTACCAATGAGCCTTCCTGAGACGCGACCAGGCGGATTCAGCTTCACGTCCGGTGCGGATGCTTACATTCGTCGTCGGCTGATGATTTCACGGGCATTCTCGTGGGTTTGTCGCATCGTGACGTATGCATCGCTGCTGGTGCTGCTGGTACTGATCGGCTCCATCCTGTGGAGCAGCCTGGGACGACTGTCGCCGAACTTCCTCTGGAATCATTATTCCATGAATCCGACGAAGAGCGGTATCCTGGCCGGTATCTGGGGATCATTCTGGCTGGTGCTGCTCACGGCCTTCATTTCGATTCCTGTTGGCGTCGGTTCTGCGGTGTTTCTGGAAGAGCTGGCGAAGGACAGCTTCATTGTTCGAGTCATCAAGGTGAATCTCTCGAACCTGGCTGGTGTTCCTTCGATCGTCTATGGAATTCTTGGCCTGACGGCATTTCGGCCGATGATGATGTTCATGCAGACGATGTTTGATGGTCAGCATGCGATCAACATTGCCGGCATGTTTCGTGTTCGGCTGGTCCACCTGTCGATCTTTGACGGTTGCATTCTGATTGGTGCACTGACGATGAGTCTGGTCATCATGCCCACGGTGATCATTGCCTCGCAGGAGGCATTGCGTGCCGTACCTTCGTCCATTCGTGTAGCATCGCTGGCACTCGGTGCGACTCGCTGGCAGACCATCTGGCGACAGGTGATACCAGCGGCACTGCCAGGGATTGCGACTGGCGTCATTCTCTCCATTTCCCGTGCGATGGGAGAAGCAGCACCTTTGATGATGATTGGTGTTCTGACCGTGACGTCAATGTGCCCGGGCGGAATTGAATCTCCGGTACAACTCGTGACGGAACCATCACGACTGTTAAGTGTGCCGTTTGACCAGTTCACGGCCATGCCGGTGGAGATTTATGACTGGTCCAAACAGCCGGATCCTCAGGACCGCTTCACGGCGGTTGCAGCTTCCGGAATTGTCGTGCTGCTGCTTGTTCTGCTGTCCATCAATGCGGTTGCCATGATTGTGCGATCGCGGGCCAGCCGAAAGCTGCGGTGGTAGCAACAGGATTATTCGCATGCCCGCCATCACATCAGCCATGTCAGTCCCGCCATCAGTGCCGGGTGTCGATCGCAATCTTGACACCTCCGCGCATGCGTCGGCGATTGATGTTCGCAATATGAACTTTTACTACGGCGAACATCAGGTGCTGTTTGACATCTCGCTGATGGTGCCTGAGCGTTCGGTGACTGCGCTGATCGGGCCTTCCGGGTGCGGCAAGAGTACGTTTCTGCGTACGCTGAATCGCATGAATGACCTGGTCGAAGGATCACGCTCCACCGGTGTGTGTCTGGTGGAAGGCCAGAACATCATGGATCCGGCTGTCGACGTTGTACTGCTTCGAAAGCATGTCGGCATGGTGTTCCAGAAGTCGACACCGTTCCCCAAGTCGATCTTCGAAAACGTCGCTTATGGTCCTCGAGTTGCCGGCGAAAAGAATCGAGCCGTGCTGGCCGATCTGGTGGAATCCTGTCTTCGCAAAGCCGCGTTGTGGGATGAAGTGAAGGACCGGCTCAACACGTCCGCCATGGCATTGTCCGGCGGTCAGCAGCAGCGACTTTGTATTGCACGAACACTCGCCACGAATCCTCGCATCATTCTGATGGACGAACCGGCTTCCGCTCTGGACCCGGCAAGTACGGACCGCATCGAGAATCTGATTGGTGAGCTCTGTGCGAATTACACGATTGTCATTGTGACTCACAACATGCAGCAGGCATCGCGAGTCAGTCATCAGACGGCTTTCTTCTTTAAGGGTCGACTGGTGGAAGTAGGACCGACGATGAAGATCTTTACGAGTCCGTCTGAGAAGCAGACGGAAGACTATATCACCGGACGATTTGGCTGATGGTTTCCTGCAGGCCAGGTGGCATCCATTGGCAGGCTGTTCTGCTTTCCGGAAAGACCTGGATCACGTAAGTTCCCGCAGGATTCTTAACCAGTTCTTAACAATTCAGGGCGATAGTTCGGCGGGAGTTTCTGCTCCGGCCGTTCGAAGCTCGTCAGGACCGATTCCATGACGATTCACTTTGTGCGGGAGATGGAGCACCTGCATCGCAGCATTCTGTCGATGTGCTCTGCTGTGGAAGAACTGATTCACGATTCGGTCGACGGACTTCGATCCGGCCGCACAGAACTGGCTCAGGAGCTTTCGGGCCGGGACGGTGAAGTGGACGAATGGGATATTCGGATCGAAGAAGAGTGCCTCAAGATTCTGGCACTCTATCATCCGGTCGCGAACGACCTTCGCCGAGTCACTGTGGTGATGAAGATCTGTGCGGAACTGGAGCGTGTTGCAGACCTTGCCGTCAGCATTGCAGAACGGTCGGCGGGGATTGCGGCACACGGGGCATTTCCGATGCCTGAACGGCTGACAGAGATGACTCGTGAAGCACTCAGTATGCTGCACGACAGCATTGATGCGTTTGTGGAGCAGAATCCCAATGCGGCTCGAAAGGTTTGTCTGCGTGATGAGCACGTGGATCAGCTGAATCGCGACCTGATTGACGATGTTGTCACCGTCATGAAGCAGCGACCGGAACTGATCGAACCAGGGCTGCATTTGTTTTCCGTTATCCGTCATGTGGAACGAGTGGCGGACCACGCAACGAATATTGCAGAGGATGTTGTTTATCTGGTTGAAGGTGCCATTATCCGGCATCCTCGACTGCCTCGACGAGCTGGAACCAACAGGCTTGGCGGGGCGGAGTAAACGACTCCGTTGCTGAAAGGCAGCGACCGTTCAATGCAGCCGACTATCCTTGTGATCGAAGATGAGCAGTCCATCGCGGATGTGATCATCTACAACCTGCAGAAAGAAGGATTCGCGGTTGTCTGGGAACGCGAAGGGCGCTCTGGACTTGCTCGAGCACAATCCCTGCTTCCCGATCTGGTTGTTCTGGACCTGATGCTGCCCGGAATCGACGGGCTGCAGATTTGTCGTGCTCTGAAAGCCGAACCGAAGACTCGCACGATCCCTGTCATGATGCTGAC
>CAZIGZ010000044.1:0-3768 GCA_964538835.1 uncultured Chitinophaga sp.
GATTCTCACGTGGAGTTCTTCCAGAAGTCTCGCGTTGCATCGGACATCTACCGTGCGGCCGAAGAATGGTTCGCCCTGCAGATTGAGCAGGACGCCGTAATGCAGATGCGAAAACGATTTGAGCAGGAGAACATCTCCGGCACGCTCATCGCGGCTTCGCAGTATCTGCATCGCATGACTTCCGGGCGGTACCATCGCATCTGGGCGCCGCTGGGCGAAGACTTCCTGTGTATCGACGATGAGTTCGGTCAGACATTCCGCGTTGAGCAGTTGAGCGGTGGTACGCGAGAACAGCTGTTCCTGGCCATTCGATTCTCGCTGGTCCGCGAATTTGCGAAGCGGGGAGTCGAGCTGCCGCTGGTGATGGACGACCTGTTTGTGAACTTCGACCAGGAACGTACGGAAGCCGCAGCGGACTGTTTGATCGAAGTGGCGAAGGAAGGCCAGCAGGTTCTGTTCTTCACCTGTCACGAGCACATTGCTCACCTGTTCCAGTCGAAGAAGATTGAACCGCTGTGGCTGCCAGGCCACAAGGTCGCATTCGACACGATGAAACCGGAATCGGAAGACGCTGTCGGCAGTAACGCAGCGATCAGCGGAGGCGAGTTCGTTGGAAACTCTGACGATCTTCTCGACGATACGGATTCCCAGCCGTCCGCTTCGTGATCGAGGCCGCACGGGGCAGCACGGATTCCCGCGATGTCGGAAAGCGGCCTCGTGGGTTTCTGCCGCTAAGTCGTTCGCTCTGAGTGACTTTGGGAAGTACAACTTGCCAAAACGGCGATGACCTTGATGACCGGCAATTAATCACTGGTAGCGGTCAGAGCCGGTGCGATGTTGTTGCCGAGTTGAAAGTGCACAGGCGAAAGTGAAAGAAGACGTATGTCGCTCAATAAGAAGCAGCAGAAGCAGATCGAAGCCGCAAAGAACAAGATTCAGCGATTACAGACACTCCTGAACGCCGCCAGAAAACAGCCCGACGATCCTCAGGAAATTCCGCGGCTTGAAAAGCAGATTGCTGAACTGAACGCCGAGATCGAAAAGATCAAGAAGGAAGGCTAACGGTCCGCTCAGACGCGCAGCAGAAGTCGTGCGACCTCTGCAAATCCACGGAGTTCAAACGAATTCTGTTAAGCAGGTTTCTCTTGAACACCGGCCGCTGGCTATTTTCCCGCGCCAGCACTGGTGCTGTTGAAATGACCAAGAATGGCAGTGGTCCAGATGACTGCGGTTTCGTAGCTGCTGAAAATCAGCTGTTCATCCAGGCCCATCTGGAAGGCGAGGGCCGCCATCCATCGCCAGTCGGCTTCTTCGAGCGACTGAATCAGATCAATGAGAACGCCGTTGCTGCTTTCGCGATCCAGAAGTGACCGTCGGATCGATTCCGTCAGATTCAGCGAACTCAGAATTTCATTCATCGGTTGATCGAGAATGGCATCCAGCAGCGAGAGCATTCCTGTCAGAAATGCTTCGGCGGCAACCTGGTCATTTGCGACCGACTTGCAGATCACTTCGCAGAACTTTGCTCGTACCAGGCTTGTGATCAGCAATGCTTCCGGCTTGCCTCGGCTCAATTCACTGACGGCAATCAGTGTCAGCCACTGTCGCAGCGGACGCTGACCGAGCACTGCGAGTGCATGACGAATGGACGAAACCGTGGTCCTCAGGCCAAAAGCCGGCGAGTTGAGATACTGAAGCAGTCGGACCGTCAGAGCAACGTCCTGCTTAATCAGAAGCTCCACATCATCCAGGGAAAACTGTGGGCTGTTGACTTCATGCAGCAGCTGCAGATAGATCACCTGAGACGGCTGGAGCTTTCCTGGTGCTCGACGTCGAGGCTTGCAGTAGTATCGACCCTGGCAATACGAATATCCCAGCTCAACAGCACGGTCGAAGTCTTCCTGAGTATCCACCATGTCGGCAATCGCAGAGAATCCATAGCGACTGGCCGCTTCAACGATTCTGCTGTGCTGATCATCAGACAAAGCCGGGAATTCGACGTTCAGCATGTCGATGTGTTCCAGCAACGGCTGCGCACGCCGGTCGACGATGAAGTCATCAAGAATGAGTCGATACCCGGATTCACGCACGCCCATGCAGGCCTGGATGAACTCCGAGTCCATCTGGTCCGGCGCTGGGGTTTCCAGAACGGTTGAATCCGATGGCATTGCCAGCCATGTTCGATTCAGGAGCTGGTCTCGGTCAATCGTCAGGACAACGGGACGATTCGCTGACAGGTGCTGCAGGGAAATCGCCGCGTCGTTGATAGCCGCAGTTTTGGGTTCCAGTCCGCCGGACGCACTGCGACTTTCCCGTGAGTCGATGCGGCCGAAAAGTTCGGAGGTCCCGGATTTGGCCTGTACTTTGTAGGCGAACAGTTTCTGATCGCGCTGAACGATGGGCTGCCGTGTTAAACCGATCAAATGTGTCGTCACTGGGCTGACGTTGATGACCATGACTGGAATTCCCCCACCCAGGTGACTGGTGTGGTCGAATGAGAAACAGGGCCTGCTGAACAGAATCCACCGCTTTCGTTATCGGTGTGATTGCCCAGTGCTGGCTGTTTCTCGCGGCCCCGCGCCGCAGATTTCGGAAATCCCCCGTTACCAAAGTCACCCTGCAGGCATCACTCACGTTGTCGGCTGGCTTGGAACAGGCATTCAGCCTGTGATAGCCCTGTTCGGCCGATCGCTACAGAGCCGGATGGAACTTCAGCACATCCACTTTCTTCTCGATGTCAGCCGCGATGGCCAGCAGAGTTGCTTCGTCATAGAGGCCCGAAGTCAGTGTGCAGCACAAAGGCCTTGGCTGCGGCTTCATGTCCTGCATCATGACGGGAACAGCAATCGTTGGGTGGCCGGTCAGGTTCGTAATCCCAAGATCATTGCCGCCAACGTAGCAATCGACTTTTGCAAACACTTCGGTCATCTGCTTCATCAGGCGATACCGTGCACGTGAGGCGTGCAGGAAATCCACCGCGGAAACGAAGTGCGATCGCTGAAAAATCTGCCCCCATGCATTAATACCCTCGACGTTGCCGCTGCGAGTCAGTGGCTCAAAGGCACACGCGGCTTCCACATCCAGCATGCTCGCCAGTGGCCACTCCGGAATCTCCCGTGGAAGATCGATTTCCACAAGCTTTGCACCCAAAGAGGTCAGTGCATCCAGTGCCGCCTGTTCCGGCGGACTCGTCTGGCTGTTTGTGATCTTTCCTACGCGCACCGAAGCGAAGTCAATCGATCGAGGCCAGGCGAACCATCGATCAACCGTCGTTGGGTCATCGTGATCGTGTCCGTGAATCACAGAAAAGACCAGACCGCAGTCGTCCGCCGAACGTGCGATCGGTCCCAGCTTGTCCATCGTCCAGCTCAGCGCCATGCAGCCCGCGCGAGAAACACGTCCGAACGTTGGGCGCAACCCCATGACACCGCAGCGGCGTGTTGGCGAGATGATGCTGCCGAGCGTTTCACTTCCTATGGCAAACGGCACGAGTCCCGCCGCGACGGCCGAAGCTGAGCCAGCCGATGATCCACTGGAGCCCTGCTCCGGATTCCATGGATTCTTCGTCTGGCCGTTAAACCACTGGTCGCCCATCGCCAGTGCTCCCAGCGACAGCTTTGCCACCAGAACGGCTCCTGCCTCTTCAAGCTTTCGAGCCACTGCGGCTGTGGTCGGCAACGTTTGGTCTTTGAACTGAGGAGCTCCCCAGGTGGTTGGGTAACCGGCCACGGAAATCAGATCCTTGGCTCCCCAGGGAATGCCGTGCAA
>CAZIGZ010000044.1:3868-5771 GCA_964538835.1 uncultured Chitinophaga sp.
GGACGCGGCGCTGAGGATCGACGAACAGAATCGGGGTCGACCATTTCCGGATCGAATCGCACGGCCGGCAGAGTTTCATAATCCAGCGGAATCGCTCGGATCTTTTCCCCGTCCTCGCGCACCTTTTTGAGTTCGTTCAGGAGTGCACTTCGCTGGTCATCGGACAGTGTGATGCCCGCAACCCACTCGGCCGCTTCGACCTGTTCTTTGGTCACGGCAAGCGACTTTGCCGCTTCGTCCGCAAGGGCTCGCTGGAAGACGAGCGAACCGATTCCGACTGCCGAAAGAGACGCCAGAATCCGCCGCCGAGTCTGCTGCAGGGAACCAGACCGCTCGGAGCGGCTTCCGGACGCCTGGCTAGTCGTGTCTGTATCCGGAAAAACATGATCCTGAGAAGAGTTCATCCACGACTCCCAAAAGTCACTGTCACAGTGAGCGGCACGGCGCCGGCTATCCGGTGCTGCAAAGATCGGACGACTTGCGCCCTTCCGCTGCTTGATAATTGATCAGCTTAGTGTGGTGCCATGACTTAGCAATAGCCACACCATCGCTCCTCCCGGAGATCACGTTCCCTGGCATCATGGATCAGTTAGCTGTACGAAGCATCGAGTGCAGACGTATCATCGTGGTGAACGTTTTGGCTGGCGGAAGCTCTCGTGAAATCACAAGGGCCCTCCATTGGGCAGGCTGCAGAGGTACCGGATGTTTCGTTGGATTGGTTTCCTGTGCGTTGTCTGGAGTGTGACTCTGGCACCGACTCCAAAGAGTTCATCGCATGCACAAGTGGTGGATTCGGCATGGCTGAAGGAGCAGACAGATGGCCTTGCCAAAGAGGCTCGCCTTCTAAGCGCCGGAGCCACGGTGATGACGAACGGCGAGGTCATTGCGACAGCGGTAAGCGGGAGACGCAAGATGAACACCAGTGTCCTGGTCACGGCTGACGACCAGTGGCATCTGGGTTCGGTTACCAAGTCCATGACAGCCACGGTCATTGCTCGACTGGTGGAAAAGCAGCAGCTCTCCTGGGACTCGACTCTTCCGGAAATGCTCCCTAAGGAAGCCGCGGCATGGCATGAAGGCTGGAGCCACGTGACGCTCATGCACTTACTGACTCACACGTCCGGCCTGCCGGCCAACTTCCCCGCAGAGACTCAGCTTGTTCGTCCGGTCGATCTCAGGGAGCGGCACGAGGCACGAAGAACACAGCTGATGACTCTGCTGGCCGACGCACCAGCGTCCTCAGCCGGCGCTACGATGCTGTATTCGAATGTGGGATACACGCTGGCTGGCTTCATCGCGGCGGAAAAGGCCGGGACCACATGGGAAGAGTTGATGCAGCGTGAACTCTTTGAGCCACTGAAGCTGTCATCGGCCGGTTTCGGGCCGCCTCGAGGAAAAGAGGCTCTGGATCAGCCGTGGGGACATCAGCGATCCCTGGGAATGCGGATTGCGGGCGATCCTGATCATGGAGGCGACAACACGCCGATCATTGGGCCTGCCGGAACGGTGCACATGACAATGCACGACCTCGCTCGTTTCGGCTGGGAGCATCTTCGCGGTGAACGGGAAGACACAGCGTTGCTGAAGGCGGAGACATTTCGAAAGCTGCACACAGGCGTCAAAGACGATTATGCCTGTGGCTGGGTCGAGTGGAATCGAGACTGGGCGGACGGCCGTGTGATCTGGCACAACGGATCCAACACGTTCTGGTACACCCTTGTGGCGCTCGTCCCGTCTCGCAATGCGGTCATCGTGATTGTGACCAACGACGGAAACATCGAAAAAGCTCAGCCAGCATTCTTTGAGTTCACCGAGACGATCATCCGGCAGATTCCAAAGAACTAACAAGGGCTTTGCAGCCCTTGTTAGTGTTTGGTGTCGCAAAGACCGGACGGCTCGCGCC